>CAZJTL010000161.1:0-12219 GCA_964548905.1 uncultured bacterium
CCTGTTCCCTGTTCCCTGTTCCCTGTTCCCTGTTCCCTGTTCCCTGTTCCCTGTTTCACCCAAATTCATCATGACAAACCTTGCAGCATTCCAAAGCTTGTTGGCAAAGTTACGCGATGCTTCTACTGATTCCGATTCGTCAGTTTTGCGATCGTACTGTAAGCTGATATCTTGTCCTGCACCAGCAACTTCTTTGATTAAGGTGTAGCGTAGGGCATCAGTACCATATTTTTTAATTAAAATCAGAGGATCGATCCCATTATTGGCAGATTTAGACATTTTTTTGCCATTTTCATCTCTAACCAAACCGTGAATATACACATCTTGGAAAGGCATTTTTCCTGTAAAATGTCCAGCCATCATCGTCATTCTGGCTACCCAAAAGAAAATGATGTCAAAACCCGTCACTAGAGTAGTAGTAGGATAATATTTTTCTAAGTCGGTAGTTTCTGCTGGCCATCCCATTGTCGAGAAGGGCCATAAACCAGAAGAGAACCAAGTATCGAGAACGTCTGGATCTTGCTCTAGTTGAATATTATCTCCATATTTAGCTTTAGCTTGCGCGATCGCCTCTTCTTCGTTATAAGCAACGACAAAAGGAGTACTATCGCCAATTTCTCCATCAGTTTCGCTGACTACATACCAAGCAGGAATTTGATGTCCCCACCATAATTGTCTGGAGATACACCAATCTTTTAATCTTACCAACCAATCTCGATATACTTTCGTCCAGCGTTCGGGAACGAAACGAGGTGAATTTTCTCCATCTAAACAAGTTAAAGCTTTTGTAGCTAAAGGTTCGATCTTGACAAACCACTGGGTAGAAAGAAGGGGTTCGACGGGAACTTTTCCGCGATCGCTATAGGGAACCGTATGTTTATATGCTTCTGTTTTAACTAAAATCCCTTGTGTTTCCAGACGTTTAATAATATTTTTACGGGCAACAAAACGATCCTGTCCGATGAATTCACCAGCATTCTCGTTAAGAGTTCCGTCTTTATTCATAATATTGATAAAGGGCAATTGATGGCGCTGACCCATTTCAAAGTCATTAGGATCGTGCGCTGGTGTCACTTTAACGCAACCCGTACCAAATTCAGGATCGACTAATTCGTCGGCAATAACGGGAAATTCCCGTCCAATTATCGGTAATTTAACCGTCTTGCCAATGAAATGTTGATAGCGATCGTCTTTAGGATTAACTGCAACAGCAGTATCCCCTAACATCGTTTCAGGACGGGTAGTAGCAACTTCAAGATAACCACTCCCATCAGTAAGAGGGTAGCGAAAATACCAGAGATTGCCATCTACTTCTTTGCTTTCCACCTCCAAATCCGAAACCGCCGAACCAGAAGCGGGACACCAGTTAACTAAATAATTACTGCGATAAATTAATCCCTCATTGTAGAGTCGAACAAAGGCTTCCTTAACTGCGGCGGATAAGCCTTCATCCATCGTAAACCTTTCCCGCGACCAATCGACAGATACACCCAATCGCCTCAACTGATTGACGATCGTACCTCCCGATTCTTCTTTCCACTTCCAGGCGCGTTCTAAATACTGTTCTCTTCCTAATTCGTAGCGACTTTTACCTTCTGCTTTAAGCTGATTGTCTAAAATTGTGCTGACCGCAATACTAGCGTGATCTGTACCTGGCAACCACAAGGTATTGCGACCGATCGCCCTGTGATAGCGCACTAGAGTATCAATTAACGAACTCTCAAAAGCATGTCCCATGTGCAAGCTACCCGTAACGTTAGGTGGGGGGATAACTATACAATAGGGTTCGCCTGGATGGTTGGGATCGGCTTTAAATACTCGATCTTCTTCCCAAGCTTTTTGCCACTTGGCTTCGGTGTCTTTAGGTTCGTATTGACTTGATAGGGTTGGTGTTGTTGCAGTCATGATGACAAGTATCGATCGCAGCAAAAGAATTGTACTAGAAAGCGCAGCTTTTCATTCTTGTGAGGTCTTTCTACTTTAACAATTCCTCACACAATTCCTCAAATAGCATTCTCGTTGCCTTATACAGGATCCGAATAATTGCATCTTTACCAGCGATCGCTACTTCTGCCTAAATACTCGTTTCTGAGCTTCTGGGGATTCTCAACAGCAATAAAAAGTAGTAAAGTCTACAAAGAGGTAATATTAAAAACCTGAAATTTGCTTAAATATGGTTCTTAATCGTCGTAGTTTTCTAATTATATTGGGTGCTGCCACTGGAACGGCGGCTCTCAGTAATTTTACTGGTACTGCTCTCGCTCAAGTCAAGCCAAATGGCACAGGTTCGCAGACAATACCAAAAGCCGATCCTAATTCTGTTCCTTTCATGTTACCGCCGCTACCCTATGCTTATAGCGCCCTCGAACCACATATTGATTCGGAAACGATGAAGTTTCATCACGATAAACACCACGCTGCATATGTTAAAAAGCTGAATGAGGCAGTTAATAAGCACTCGCAACTAGCGAACAAGAGTGTGGAAGATTTAATCAAAAATCTAGATAGCGTTCCCGAAGATGTGCGTACAACTATTCGTAATAATGGTGGCGGTCATTTGAATCACACCATGTTTTGGGAAATTATGGGCCCTAACGCTGGAGGCGAACCAAAAGGAGCGATCGCTCAGGCAATTACCAAAAAATTTGGTAGCTTTGCTAGCTTTCAAGAAAAGTTTAATGAAGCAGGAAAATCTCGTTTTGGAAGTGGTTGGGTTTGGCTAGTCTTAGATAAAAATCGCCAACTACAAATAACTAGTACTGCCAATCAAGATAGCCCTCTAATGGAAGGTTCCTTCCCAATTATGGGTAATGATGTTTGGGAACATGCATATTATTTGAAATATCGCAATAAAAGAGACGAATATCTCAAACAATGGTGGAATGTAGTCAATTGGAACGAAGTTAACAAGCGCTATCAACAAGCAACAGCTTAAGAAAAGGGGCTTGGAGCCAGGGGCTTGGGGTGTAAGGGTGTAGGGGTGTAAGGGTGTAGGGTGTGGGGTGTAGGGTGTAGGGGTGTAGGGTGTAGTTTAGACTTTAAAACCTTCTGATCTCTAATCCCTAATCCCTAATCCCTATCTCCTACTAACTAGCCATAGCTGTCAACTTCTCTTTCTCTGTTTCGGTTAGTTCGCTAGGAAGTCCAGCGATTTCTTTGTACAGCTTAATGTACTCCAATGCCGATTTGATCCAGCTAAAATCTTCTTGCATCGCTCGTTTTTGCATCGATCGCCATTGTTGCTTGTAACGATAGCCTTCGCTTGCTCTAACCATACAGGTATAAAAGTCTAGAGGTTCATAGCGATCGAAACAATAACCTGTTCCCAATTCGTTGACTGGATCGTGATGGGAAACAGTATCGACCAAACCGCCAGTACGTCTGACGATGGGAATGCAGCCATAACGCATAGCTAACATTTGACTGATACCGCAAGGCTCAAAACGAGAAGGCATCAAAAAGGTATCACAACCACTGTATATGCGACGCGCTAAAGATTCGTTGTGTAGCAGTTGTACCGCCATTCGTCCTGGGAAACGAGATGACATTAACCAAAGTTGACTTTCGTAATAGCGATCGCCAGTTCCTAAAATTACTAATTGCGAGTCAGTATAAGATAAGAAGCGATCGATAATTTGCAGAACTAGATCGATTCCTTTTTGCTCGACTAGTCGCGTTACCATTCCCATCAGCAAACAATTGCGATTAACTTCTAAGCCTATTTCTTCTTGCAGGGCAATTTTATTACGGACACGTTCATCTAAAGTATCGATCGTAAAATGATGCTCGATATACTTATCGGTGGCAGGATCGTAACTTTCTGTATCGATACCATTGACGATACCACTTAATTTACCGCTAATAAAGGACAGTAATCCTTCTAAGGTTTCTCCATAGGCAGGGGTTTGGATTTGTTGGGCATAAGTAGGAGAAACTGTATTAACGCGATCGGCAAATTGAACTGCTGCTGCCATTGTATTGTGTCCTTGCATATACCAGGGACACCAAGTAATGCGATCTAGATACCAACGCCAAGGACCCTGATAAGCTAAGTTGTGAATGGTAAAAACAGTACTAATATCGGGAGACTGATTCATCCACACAGGAATCATCCCTGTATGCCAGTCATGACAGTGAATAATTTCAGGCTTCCAGTAATTCCAAGCAAATTCCGCCGCACCATTAGCAAAAAATGTGAAGCGCCAATCTTCATCTTCTCCGCCATATATTTTTCGCGAATCGAAAGCAGGATGTCCGAACAGATAAAGAGGTACGTCCGTACCAGGTAAAATTGTTTCGTAAACAGCAAAAGTATTAAACATGGCATACCCCCACCAGACTGGTTCGCTAGGAACGTCCATTTTGTCTGCTAGGAAGCCATAGTAGGGTAGAAAAATTCTTACATCATGACCTAATTTTCTCAAAATCTTTGGTAAAGCACCGACTACATCTCCCATTCCACCTACTTTAGCAATGGGTGCTGCTTCGGCAGCTACAAATAAAATTCGCATCTTCTTTTGGATTTCCTCAGAACGCTAGCGCCTGAATCGATTATAGGATAAGTGACGGACTCATTTTTATCAACTTAGAAAACGAAAAATTCGGCGATCGCCTTTCATAAAAGTTGCAATCCTTGTTAAATCAATATTAAACTGGCGATCGAGCCTCACCATTAAATAACTTATCTTCATGTGCAAGTTATTCCACCTGGGTAATTATTTCAGTCCTCGATCCAGGTCGATCGCTATTAGTCAGCAATTTCAATCGCCGAGAAATTTCCTAGAATTTTGGAAGAATGGTCGATCGCCTGTAAATAAAAAGCGATCGCCACCAAAGAATAACAATTGTCATGCTGAGGTAACGAACTCTCTAAAGACGATCTCAAAACCAAAATTATCAATTTTATTAGCTACTTTAATCAAACTAAAGTAGGATCTTCAATCGAAATCGACAAATTAAATCAAATTTAGGGAACACTAATAGTAGAAGCTTAAATTAATCAATTCCTTACCGTTGTTCTCTCAAGAAAATGAAGATTCTGATGCTTTCTTCTACCTTTCCTTATCCACCGACGAGGGGAGGTACTCACAATCGTACTTTCAATTTACTCAAACCGATCGCCGAGCGTCATCAAGTTACTTTAATTACTCAACGTCCCGATGACATAACCGATGAAGAAGTAGAAGGATTGCGTCAATGGGTATCCGAGTTAGTATTTTTTCCCCGTCCAGATCGAGATACAACAGGAATAATCGGTAAAATCTTTCGTTTTAGCCAATTTTGGTGGCAAGGTATTCCTCCCAATGTTCTCTATCTCTATTCACCAGAAATTCAACAATGGGTAGATGAAGCAGTTGATAGCGGTCAATTTGATGCAATTACCTGCGAACATAGTGTTAATGAAATTTATCTGCGTCCGCAATGGCGCAAAAAGCTAAAAACCATCATTAATATTCATAGCTCAATCTATCGAACCTGTCGCAATCAATTAGAAACTGGTACTTCAGATAACGAACTGCGCGATCGCTTCTATCTTCCTCTTCTACGCCGCTACGAACAACGAATCATGAAAAAATTTTCCCAAGTTGTAGTGACTACCGACGAAGACGAACAACAAATGCGAGTGTTTGCACCAAACGCAGATATAACTATAGTTCCTAACGGAGTAGATTTAGAAACCTTTCCCTATCGAAATAGCGATCCTGGTGGATACAATTTAGTTTTTGTTGGCGGTTTAGATTATTTTGTCAATATTGATGCGGCTTGTTTCTTTAGTCTGGATATATTACCAATTTTGCAGCAAAAATATCCCGATCTTACTCTTACTTTAGTTGGTTCTAAACCAGCGCCAGAAGTATTAGAACTAACCAAAAAAAATTCTGCTATTACGGTAACGGGTAGAGTTCCTGCGATCGCCGAATATTTACATAAAGCGACAGTCGCCGTAGCACCTTTACGTACTGGATTTGGCATGAAAATTAAAACCCTAGAATATTTGGCAGCGGGAACGCCAGTAGTAGGTAGCGATCGCGGTTTGGAAGGAATGGAGATTAACAATCCTCTTTGTGCTTTACGTGCCAATACAGTCGAAGAATTTGTTGAAGCGATCTCTCGCCTGTTTGAAGACGCTAATTTGAGAGAAGAATTATCCAGAAACGGCAGATCTTTAATTGAGAAAGAATATACTTGGCAAAGCTTAGCCAGAAATTATGAAAAGGTTATCACCAAGGCATTTTAGGCTAGGGAGTGGAGAGAGCAGGGGAAGCGGGGGAAGCGGAGGAAGCAGAGAAGCAGAGAAGCAGGGGAAGACAAGGAAGTAAATATTATTTAGAACCTAGAGCCTAGATCCTATTTTCCCTGTTCCCTGTTCCCTGTGAAGCTTAGCCTTCTGAAGACTTAGCAGCCTTGGAATTTTCTTGCTTAGGAGAAGCAGAAACAGCAGCAAGAGGGCGAATTGCCACAATTTTGCCACCGAGCCGAGTAATGCGACGCATTTCTTCGTTCATGCGATCGAGTGGAACTTGAATAAAGCTACTGCTGCTGTTGCGAACAGAATAAGCATTGTTCTCAGTCTGATCGTTTTGCCGCAAACCTGTGACTTCGTAAACAAAGATTCGATTGCCAAATCTTGAGCTAGATTGACCTAGCATAGTTATAAAACCTCCAATTTATTGAGCCAGAGTGATACTTGCTACTTTGCCACCAAGTTTATTAATTTGCTGGAGAGTATCAGAAAGTTTTTCGTAAGGCACAATAAATTCTTTACTGCTACGACGTACTTTCGGATATCTAGGTAGACAAATTCCCGATACTTCAATGCGGTAGAGGCGATCGGACACGCCGATCGTAGAGCTACCAAAGGCGCGAGTAGGTGTTACTCGTTGTTTGGAAGGACGGTAAGCCCAACCATCATTACCACCAGAAGGTCCAACCACAGCAGAAGCAGCATTGAGAGCTAGTTCGCTAGCCAGACGAGATTCTGTTCCTGCTATTTGAGAGCGATCGCTGTTAGCATAGCCCCGATAGAGCTTGAACATGCGGGTAAAACCAGCTATTTTTTGACCTTTTTGCGTGGAGAATCCTCGATAGTAAGGTACGATCGCATCACCAAAGTTAGCTTCGTATTCAACCGAGTCGATATAGGAATCGATGTCCGCATTAAAGCCTTGATTTTGATAGCGATCGAGATGTTCTATAATCTCAGACTCATCATAGGGAGCGCGTCCCAACAAATGTTTGAAATTTAATTCAATGACTCGTGTTTGAAAATGGGGATAAAGAAACTTAGCTTTATATAGATCGGACTTGGCAACCCCGCGCACCAATTCGCGCACGGTAATTTGACCATTTTTTAATAAAGATTCCAAACTAGTAAGACGATCGGCCTTCATCAAGTGGTCGTTGCCCAACACTTGACGATAAACTGCATCAATTACAGTCTGGGCATTTTCTGGAGTCCAGTTAGGACGAAGCTCGATCGGGCTAGTTTCACTATAGGCAGTTGTTCCCAGACGGGAAGCCGCAGTTGTAATCGCCACAGATAATTCTCCTTATAGTTTAGGCTGGGGAAATACTGACCACTCGACTGCCACGCTTGTTCAGACGTTGCAGTGTTGGCGAAAGTTGGTCGAAAGAAATTAGATATTCGCTGATGCTGCGTCGGATTTGCGGTGTACGTCCACTGTCAGCTTGAGCAACGCGAACTCGATATAAATCGCCATGATCGCCACTAGTATTACCAGATAAGCCTTTACCAAAGCTAGGTGTGCGAACTGGAGTGGCTAAATTACGAGCTAGTTCTTCAGTCAACCAGGCAGATTTATTTTTCCCTTGAGAGTTATCACTGTTGGCATAGCCTCGATAGAGTTGAAACATGCGGTTAAAGCTAATGGTTTTTTGTCCCCGCTGCGTCTGGAAGCAACGATAGTAAGGGACGATCGCTTCGCCAAAGTTTTCTTGATATTCTTGGGAATCAATATAGGAATTAATGTCAGCTTCATATCCCTGTTGGACGTAAAGATCGACATGAGCGGAAATTTCCGATTGGTCGTAAGGTGCGCGACCTAAAAGATGTTTGTAATTGAGTTCGATCGCTCGAACTTGAGGTATTGAATAAAAAAATCTGTTTCGATATGCTTCGGATTGAGCCAAGGCGCGGATAAAATCTTTAACTGTAATATCCCCTCTACGCAAAAGCGATTCGGCACTAGTTAGACGTTCGCGTTGCATCAGGCGATCGTTGCCAAATACTTGTCGATAGGCGGCATAAATTACTGCCTGTAGGTCTTCTTCAGTCCAATTTGCCCGCAATTCAACTGGAGAAACTGCTGCAAAAGGCTCAAATCCCAATTGGCTAGCTGCCATAGAACTGGTCATGTCTAAGTTCCTCAAATAAATCAGCAAAATTTTGCCCAGAACTATGGATATTTGCGGGTGCAATCAACTTTTTTTCAGACTAGCCAAGGATTAGTACCAGCAATCGATTGCTCTCAAAAGATAGTCGATCGTTAACAAAAATCCATTGCCAAAGTGACACCAATAAACACCCGTCGTTCTGGGCAAGGAAATCCCCTAGCTTAGGGAATTAATTGCGTAGTCAATGTAGGAATTTGCCTCTACTGCTGCATCACCAGAAAGGCCGTGGTTTGCTTTGATGTGCTTGAGAGCTTCAACATACCAGCTTGGGGACAATTCAAAGGTGCTGTTTATTTCTGCTAAACCTGAAATCAAATAATCGTCCATGGGACCGGTACCACCTGCAATTAAGCAATAGGTGATCATGCGAATGTAGTAGCCAATATCACGAGAACACTTAGCTTTTCCAGCAGGACTAGAAGCATAGTTAGAACCCTGCATTTGGGTAGTGTAGGGGAATTTTTGATAAACTGCATTAGCAGCACCATCAGCTAAGCTTTGAGCTTTAGCAGCTAAAGTTTTAGCTGCATCCAAGCTAGCAGCAGCTTGACGATAACGACCGAATGCTACTTGTAATTCGGTAGAACTTAAAAAACGTCCTTGAGAATCTGCTGCTGCAACTGCTTCGGTTAAAGGTGTCTTCATCTTAAACTTACCTCTTCAATAAAATTGTCCAAAGTTATTATTTTTTTGTAGATGGAGAAATTTGAATTCAACATCTTAAATTTTGAAGTGCTGATTAGCCAACAGATGCAGCAGCTTTATCAAAATAGCTACCCAACTCAGCCATCAAAGAGCTACAATCGCCTTGAGTGACTCCATTTCTGTCATTAGCAATCGCGATCGCTGCTTCTTTCATTTTGGCAACACCAGTTGCAACTGAAGCACCAGGAACGCCTAATGCTACATAGGTTTCGCGCAAACCATTCAGGCAGCGATCTTCCATAACACTTGCGTCGCCAGTGAATACAGCATAAGTAACGTAGCGAAGAATGATTTCCATGTCACGCAAGCAAGCTGCCATACGGCGGTTAGTATAAGCATTACCACCAGGAGCAATCAATTGTGGTTGCTCAGCAAACAAAGCACGAGCAGCATTAGCAACGATCGCAGAAGCATTACCAGTAATGCGGTTAACTACATCCATCCGCTTGCTGCCATCTGCAACCATTTGTTTCAGAGCATCGACTTGAGAGTCACTAACGTATTCTCCGCGTGTATCTGCCTGAGAAACTACTCTTGTAAAAGCGTCTAACATGCAAAATTCTCCTAAATTATTTCGAGCGATTAAATATCTGTCGATTTTTGATTCACAAAAGCAAAGTTTAAATCTTGTATTTACTAGCAGTTGAAATTTAGACAAACTGCACCTAGCGAGTAATATCTCGCTCAGCTAGGGGATATGTTTAAGGAGAAGCTCAATTCCTAATTCTGTTTGTCAGTTCAGATTTTTTACTCCATCAGCCTGATACTCAAAGCGAACGTATCTTACTTTCACTATCAAGCTCCGAAGCCAACCCAACACATCAACAGCTAGCTTTAACATCGATCGCAACAGTTATCTCTAACCCCTTGACTTCAGCTATCTCGGAGTCTAGGAAATCCTGAACCCTTGGGTGTTAATCAAGGGTTTTCAGTTGCTTTTGGACCATTAACACGATTAAACCAGCCTGTTTGTGCAAATATTGTGCAATCAGAGCGGCTTTAGCTATTTATTTGATTAAGAAATAATAAGAAACATTAGAATGCTTGCCTTCAAAGGGTTTTAGATACTGTCTCGTTGATTGGAGATTGTAACAATCCCTTCATATTATCTTGCATTTATTAAGCAACATAAAGCCTTCTGTCTTCTGTTCCCTGTTAAGAGTTAATAGTCCCCTTCTTCCACCTATAAATTTATTTTTTGTGCAACTACTTAGTGACTTTTAGCGTGCGTAAACGATTGAGTGCGGCGGCTAATTCAAAGCGACGAAATAAGGCTAAGTCTCCTTGCGGAAATTCAGCGATCGCATCTAGTCCTTCTCTGGCAATGTCGGTAATAACTCGGTCTAAAATTTCTGGGATGGTTAGTTTGCCATTGATATATTTTGCTTTGGCATAAACTATAGCTTGAGCGATCGCCCTCAACTGTGCTGAATCGACAATTTGTTCCACGGCGGCTAAATCGATATCTTCAGTACCAAAAGCTACTTCATCTACATCTCTAACTTTTAATTTAACTTCTCTGCGTCCGCGACTGGGATCGATACCTTCTGCTAATAGTATCCGCGCTGTAATCTCGCCAAATTGTTGACCCCCTTCCGCATTGCGTTCGGTTTGGTAATCTTTGGCGATCGCTTTTGCTGCTTCGGTTACATCTTCAGGTCGAAAATTATCCATGGCAATGACAGTATCAGCCACATCAAAGTAATCACCACTACCACCCATAACTAAAATAGTAGAAACGCCGTAATCTAGATACAGTTGCTTGACTTTATCAATAAAAGGTGTAATTGGTTCTTTATCCTTAGCAATTAACTGTTGCATACGGCGATCGCGAATCATAAAATTAGTTGCCGCCGTATCTTCATCAACCAAGAGTAATTTGGCACCAGCTTCTAGGGCTTCAATAATATTGGCTGCTTGAGATGTACTCCCACTAGCATTAGTAGTAGAAAAATTAGTAGTAGAAGTGCCTAGAGGTAAATGGTTGATAAAAGGAGAAATGTTGACACCAACGATACTACGTCCGTCCTCGGCGCGAATTTTAACAGCATCAGGATTAGTAACTACATATTCTCTGCCATCATCAGGAAGACGATTATAAACTCCCAGTTCGATCGCTCGAAGTAAGGTAGACTTACCGTGATAGCCACCACCCACAATCAAAGTAATTCCTTGTGGAATACCCATCCCCTTAATTAAACCGCGATTGGGACATTTAAACTCAACTTCTAAAGAGGGGGGAGATTGAAAAGGAATCGCCTCTTTAATCAAAGGACGCGCATCAACTCCGCTACGTCTTGGTAAAATCGAGCCGTTGGCAACAAATGCGACTAATTTTTGTGTGGCTAATTGTTGGCGCAACCAATCCGCATCTTCGGCAGTTTCTACATGGGTTTGAATAGCTTGGCGATCGAGAGATGTATATTTAAGCGCACCCTCGACAATGGCAGGAATATCTTCACACAACATTTCTGCTGCTTGACGACCTAAAATTGTCCGTCCTCTTGCTGGTAAACCAACTAAAAAACGCACTTCCACAAAGCGATCGTCAATGAAAGCAGAAGTGCGATCGAGAACTTCTTGTCCGACAGAAACGATCGCAATTAAGCCGCTTTTACCTGTGCCACGATGGGAACTAATTTGTCTGGCAACTTTGTCAAATTGACGAGTAAGATAGTCTCGCAGGGCAATATTACGACTTGGAGATTGCCATAACTCAGCAGGAAATCCTGCTACAGATTGGGGTACTCTAACTCTAAACTTACTGGGTGCAGCAAAAGGATCTCCTTGTACGCGATCGATTATCAGAGTAAATTCTGGAAACTGGTAATTTCCCCGAATATCTTTATAAGCTTTGTAGCCACTACCATCTAATTGCAACAATAGAGAACGAAGCTGATTGTTGGCATTAGCATTTTGGCGATTTGTCATTGAATTAGGGTGAAGTAGAATGTTACCATTTTCTACTTTAAAAGATTTAGTCATTAATAATAACTAAAACAAAACCCCCTTCAATAGCATAAAAGGAGGTTTTCTCATTGTTTTAGAAAAAAAGAACCTGGCATCGAGCTATTGTCCCAATGAGCTACCTCAGAAGTA
>CAZJTL010000162.1:0-12209 GCA_964548905.1 uncultured bacterium
TATAAAGCGAGTTTAGGCTTTGTTTGGGGTTGATTTTTGTTTAAGTACCGTTAATCCAGATGTTCGCATCAAGGCGATTTGCGACTATGTAACGCCCGAAAACATCGACGATCTAGTCAAAGATGCAGATATCGCGATCGACTGCGCCCACAATTTTACCGAACGCGACTTACTTAATGAAGCTTGCGTACGCTGGAAGAAACCAATGGTGGAAGCAGCGATGAACGGTATGGAAGCTTATTTAACTACGATCGTCCCTGGTGTAACGGGTTGTTTGTCCTGTTTGTTTCCAGAAAAACCAGAATGGGATCGCAGAGGATTCGGCGTTCTTGGTGCTGTTCCCGGTACTCTAGCCTGTCTAGCAGCACTAGAGGCGATCAAACAGATTACTGGCTGCGATCGCCCTCTTCTCTCGAAACTACTAACGATGGATTTAGGTCGTTTGGAATTTGCCAAACACAATACCTATCGCGACCCAAATTGCCCGACTTGCGGGGAAATTTGCCTCTAAACTTGTAAGGGCGGGTTTAAGCGATCGCCCTCTTTCATTGTCAAAGTTGGTAATACTTGTTTGCGATTGAGCGATACAATGCGGCGATCGATCTACGTTCGTATTATCTAATTAATCTATTCGATCGCAATCATCACATCCGATGCCTTAATTAAGGCAAAAGCGTTACTACCTTCTTTAATTCCCAGGTTTTCCGCAGAAGACTTGGTAATAATTGAGGTTACTTCAACTCCAGGTGCAATTTCTAAAGTAACCTCTGCATTCACTGCACCAATTTCGATTTTTTTAATTTTCCCTTTAATCAGGTTACGAGCGCTAAGTTTCATCTATACTCCTCACCTTACTAGGTATTAATACTGGAGATCTTAGCAAACGTTTCCTCGATCGAACTGAGTAGGAGAACACTAAATTATGGCAACACTAACAGGTTTAACTTTTGGACAAAAAACCTGGACACCCAATTTCGTCCAAGAAATCAACCAAGATCAATGTATTGGTTGTGCTAGATGTTATAAAGCTTGCGGTCGCGATGTGCTGATGTTGCGGGCAATGAATGACGAAGGAGAATTTGTTGACGAAGATGAAGATGAAGTCGAAAAGAAAGTAATGGCGATCGTTTCGCCAGAAAATTGTATTGGTTGTCAAGCTTGTTCGAGAGTTTGTCCCAAAAATTGTTATACTCACAGTCCTCTGGACGCTAACTGAGTTTATGGGTATGGTTCAGCCCAAATAATGCCCCCTATTTTCTGGCATACCAGTCAGAAATGGGGGTTTTTATCTGCTTGTTCAAATAGCCATAAATATAGCGCTACGCGCTAGGCAACAGGCAATAGGCAATAGGCAATAGTAGACTGTAAAAGGGTTTTAGAATTTAGAGATGTCCTAACCTAAATGCGTAGTGCTATAGCAGTTACAGGAGGAAAAAAAGTAAGTAAAAAAAGGATGGAAACTGTTATGTCTCAAGAAACAGATAAATCTTTGCAGATTCAAAATATAACTGGATTGAAACCAAAGCATTTTGCTGACTTGATTAGAATTGCTCAACTAGTTTGCGATCCTGCTGGTGGATTAACAGGAAGAGTAATTGAGGTTAATTGGGAGATGTTTGGTATTTCTCCTGGTGTGCTAGAAAATCTGAAAGCTTTGGGAGAAAAATATCGTTATTCATCTCCCTATGTGGCGATCGAAAAAGTTTGGGAACAATTAACCCCAGAGACTCGCAGTTGGTTTATCGCACATAAGAATTTGTTGTGGCGCATTGAAGAAATGTTGCCTGCTTTGGATGAGGACTAGTGCAGAAAGTCAAAATTGGCAGCCTCGATCTGCTCAATAATGTTACTAAGTAGGTAAGCAAAATTGTTTGTATATTTACTACTTAGTTGTATTTTCTTTTGCCTTTTGCCTTTTGCCTTTTGCCTATCCTCACCAAATGTTAAATTAATTTTGCCTAGGTACTTAGTCTGTCATCTCTACTTCTTCTCTTTTTGTTTCTAAATTAGCGCTGGTGGTATTAAATATACAAAAATGGTCGATCGAGAAATTTAATTTGTTTGGATTCTTACTTTAGCTGTTAATCGACAGATGAGACACAAACTACTTAGCTTGTTTGGAAGAACCTTAGCAAGCAAAATTGCCAAAAATATTTGCTTATTACTGTTAACGTTTTGTTTTACTCTTAGTTTTAGTTATCTTCCCAGTTTTTCCCAGACTACTCCAGTGGTTAGTTCTAACGCCGATACGCGAGCGATCGCGGAGATGATTAGTACAGTCGAAAAAAATTGGGAGAAAGGCTACGAAAAATATTTTCAAAAAGATTTTTTTAATTACTCCCAATCAACGGATCGAATTGCGGCGAGATTAGCAGAAATTCGTCAGCAAACCAAGCTCAATCCTGCGGTAATTTGGACGGTTACCAAGCCAGAGCAATTACAATTATTTTTAATCACGCCCAATAATCAACAAGTTAATTTAGATAATAAATCGGCTGGACGTGAGACTATCATCAAGATTGCTAAGCAATTGCGTTCGGCGATCGTCGATCCTTTAGATAAAACTTCTACTCAATATTTACCTCCAGCTAAATTACTTTATTCTTGGTTGGTAAAACCTTTAGAACCCTATCTAGAAGCAGAAAAGATCGATACTTTACTATTTTGTACTGGCGTGGGATTGAGATCTTTACCTCTGGCTGTTCTTCACGATGGCGATCGCTTTTTAGTAGAAAAATACAATCTTGCTCGCATTCCTGCTTTTAATTTAACCGATACCAGGTTACAGCCTTTAAGTGGTGATCGAGTTTTGGCGATGGGTGCTTCCCAATTTACCGATTTACCCGATATTCCTGGGGTAGAAGTAGAATTATCTACCATTACTCCTACATTATGGTCTGGTACTAAAGTACTCAATCAAGATTTTACGATTGAAAATTTAAAAGCCCAGCGCCAACAAGGAAAGTACGCGATCGTTCACCTTGCTACCCATTCTCAATTCAATCCTGGTTCGCCTAAAGACTCTTTTATTCAATTTTTCGATCGCAAACTCACTCTAGAACAAATTACCAATTTGAAGTTGAATGAACCTCCAGTCGATTTATTGGTTTTAAGTTCTTGTGACACTGCTGTTGGTAATGAAGAGGCTGAATTTGGCTTTGCAGGATTGGCAATGCAAGCAGGAGTCAAATCGACTCTAGCTAGTTTGTGGGGAATCGATGATACTGGTACAGTTGCTTTAATGGGGGAATTTTATCAAAATCTCAAAAATAATGCCAGTAAAGCTCAAGCACTCCGCCAAGCACAAATTTCCATGCTTAAAGGCGAGGTTCAGCTAGATAGCAATAAGTTAAGGGGTGCTAATCTAGAAATAGATTTTCCTCAAGCTTTAGCAAAACTACCACATAATAATCTTGCTCATCCCTATTATTGGTCTGGTTTTACTTTAATAGGAAATCCTTGGTAAATCAGGAGGGAGCAGGGTGAAAGTTTAACTATTGCGGCGTTGCTGAATTAAGATCTGAATTTTTTATCTTGTAAACCGTCTCATTAAAGGATTCCACGAGAGCAACGATATCATCGGCTTCATCATCATCAGCTTCCACTTATCCTTGTAGACATAGAAGCAGAGGAAATTAAGCAATGGATAAATTAACCGAATATCCTAAGCTAATCAAACGTATTC
Organism: uncultured bacterium; assembly: GCA_964548905.1. GTDB lineage: Bacteria > Cyanobacteriota > Cyanobacteriia > Cyanobacteriales > Xenococcaceae > CAZJTL01. The sequence continues at coordinate 3,686 of CAZJTL010000162.1, forward strand.
TGACAGAGTATGTAGAATTATGCAATCGTCGTAGCGATCGAGACATCGAGACATTTTTAATTGTGGATGAGTCAAAAAATCACTAGACCTCTTGCATGAATCGTTAGAAAATGAGAAAAGTAGGATAAAAGGGCGATCGCGAACCAAATATGACCTACGAACCAATCAAAAAGCTCAAAGCAAGAGAGTTTAAACGTTTATGTGGAGTAAAGCCACAACTATTTAAGGAAATGACACAGATACTAGAGCAAGAACTACCCAAGCCAAAACAGCGAGGAGGACAACCAAAGCTGAGTATCGAAGACCAATTGTTGATTGCCCTGGAATATTGGCGGGAGGATCGTACTTATTTTCATATTGGTCAATCCTGGGGGATTCATGAATCGACAGTGTGTAGAATAGAATACAATCGGGAATTAGCGAAACAGAGAATCTACATTGAACACGTTATTCGTTGTTTGAAGATTTTTCAGATTCTGGGACAGCCTTACCGTAATAGACGACGACGATTTGGGTTGCGCTTTAATCTTATTGCTGGTTTGTATAATCGCGGGCTTGATTTAGCGATCGCTTGATTCGTGCAAGAGGTCTATTGAATAGTTTTAGTCTGCTTGTTAAACTTTTGCAATTGCTAATAATCATCAAGAATTGGCAACAAGACGTTTCCTAGCTTTAATCGGGACTTGGATCTGCCAATATTTTGCAGCCTGTGTCATAGTCATAGATAGTAATTCAGGATCTCCAAGCTCCAGTACTTCCATGGGACAAGTGGGAGTTATTTCCAGACATTTCATGATTTCCAAAGCAATTGCTCTTGCCAATGGTATGGGAACCGAATTTCCAATTTCTCTAGCGCCATGCCATTTAGTAGCATGAGGACGAACCCAATCAGGACAACCATGCAACCTTGCCATTTCTCGCACGGTTATACATCGAGGACTCTGGTAGTGAATGCTTCTGGGAGATGTATGTGCGCCACGAGCCGCGTCAGTTCCCGCTCTTAAGGTATTAGCTACACCATTTTCTGCAAGTTTAAAAAAGCGTGAAATAGGTTCGATTTTTCCTCGTTCGGCTGAGAGGAATCTATCCCTTGTCTGTTGCGAGTGATTGGTTCTCCTGCTACAAGTGAGTATGGCAGGTTCCCAATTTCTTTTGTAACCGAAATACCAATTATTTTCAGAGATACATCGCATTTCTCGGGCATAATTACTTAGATTTTTCCAATCTTCTATGTGTACGTAATCTTGATTCCATAAAGCTTCAAATTCTTCTGCTTCTGGCAAATCTCCGAGGGCATCAAAGCAAGTTGGTGCTGGGGGTAAGTTTGGATCTGCTTTTTTGTCCCCAGGTAATCTCGTCAATGGAGTGGGATAGTTGGGTAATGGTAAACCTTTTTTTGCGCCGAGAAGAAATAATCTCTCTCGTTTTTGGGGGACTCCATAGTTGGCTGCATTAAGGATTCTCCAAGGCGAACGAATAGAATAATCATTTTGCAGGAGAGCTTCAATTAGTTGATCTAAAAACCGCCTGTGTTCACCAACCGTCAAACCTTTAACGTTTTCAAAGACGAAATAAGAAGGTTTCAATTCTAAAACGATTCTTAAAAACTCTTTGATTAGAAAATTTCTGGAATCATCTAATGCCCTTACTCCAGCTAGGCTAAAACCTTGACAAGGACTCCCCGCAATTACGCAATCTATTACTTGGTTGCCGATACCAGCCAACTCTCGGATATCATTTCCGGTTAACTCACTTATCGAACAGGGAAGGACGACACAATTTGGAAGATTGAATTTATGGACGGCTGCATGAACTGGATCTATTTCAACACTTGTTTTTAAGTCAAAACCACCTTGTTCAAAACCGATCGAGAATCCTCCATAACCTGCGAACAAATCTACAGCTATTGGTCTTCTTGGCATAGCATGACAATAAAAAAAATCACAGCAATCTTAACTCAATAATCAATTCACCTGTTATATAGAAAAATCACTTTCGATCGAGCTTCTGCAAAATCCCTTTCAACTGTTGTTGATATCTTCCATATTCAGCCCAATTTCCTTGACGCGCTGCTGCTTCTGCTTTTTGATAGGTTGAGAGTGCAGATTTAACTAAATTGGTAGTCTCTTGGTTTGCAGAACTGGAAATTCCCTTTTCTACCTCCGTATCCCCAAAAATTGCCACCAGACATTTATCTAAAGTTTCTTCCATCACTACTTTTTTGTCATAGGCGACAATTACCCGCTTCAGTTCGGGCAATTCTCCTTGTTCGGCGCGAAGATAAACTGGTTCTACGTAAAGTAATGACTGCTCGATCGGGATGACTAACAAATCTCCGCGAATGACTCTAGAACCCGCCTGACTCCAGAGAGTAAACTGCTGAGAAATGCTCGGTTCTTGATCGATCCGTGCTTCAATTTGTCTGGGACCGAAAACCAGTTTTTGTTTGGGAAACTCGTATAGGAGTAACTTGCCGTAATCTTTGCCATTCGATCGCGCTGCCATCCAAGCGATCGCGTTATCTTTGTTAGAGGGTGTAAAGGGTAAAATGAGGATAAATCCAGCTTGTTCTTCGCCTGGGAGACGTGCGATCGCGTAGTAAGGGTGCATTACCTGCTCGTTTCCTTCATAAATCTGTTTGGGAAACTGCCATAGGTCTTCTCGATTGTAAAATACCTCTGGTTCGCTCATGTGATAGGCGAGATAAATCTGCACTTGCATGTCGAACAGATCGAGGGGATAGCGAAAATGAGCCTTAATCTCGGTCGAAATGGCTTGACTGGATGCAAACAGATGGGGAAAGATTTTGCTATAGGTGCGGAGTATGGGATCTGATTCATCGATGGCAAAAAATTGCATTGTACCGTCGTAAGCATCGATGAGAACTTTGACAGAGTTGCGGATGTAGTTGATATTTTTCTGGTTAAGTTGCTCGATCTTCTCTGCTTCTGCTGTTTGAATTCTGGTGGCGGGTTGGGAATAGGGATAGCGATCGCTGACGGTATAGGCATCTAAAATCCACTGCAATTTACCATTATTCACTACTAAATAGGGATCGCGATCGAATTTAAGGAATGGTGCGACGTGACTTACCCGTTGCCGAATTTGTCGATAGTAGTGAATGCGCGATCGATTGGTAAAATAGTTAGAGATTAAAATTTGCAAACTGCCTCGATCGTATGCATAGGCGAGTCGATGCCAAAAGGAAGGAATTGCCACCCCACCTTGACCGCTATAGTCAGTTAAAGCATTGGCATCACCGAGGGGATAGTCAAATTCTTTTGTCTTCGTTCCTGTAAAAATATAGTTATCGGTTTCTTCTCCGTAGTAAATGGCAGGTCGATCGATCTGAAGATTTACAGTAGAGACAGGGGGAAGATCTTTAACGTAGAGTTCGGGCAAACCATCGGCTGTAATTTGATTGACTGGACTCATCACCAAACCATAGCCGTGAGTATATTTGAGGCGTTGGTTGACCCAAGTTTGTGCTTCTTTGGGTAATTGAGAATAGGCTAATTCTCGCGCCGACAGCATTACTTGTTGGTAATTGCCGTTAAAAGTATAGCGATCGATATCTACGCTTTTAAATAAATAGTAGAGACGGATTTCTTGAAGTTGGCGGTAAGTACTGAGTAAAGGTCGATAATCCCATAGACGAATATTTTGAATAGTCGGTTGATTTCTCTGTAAAGCTTGGCGATCGAGTTGTGCTTGGGCGGCATATTTTTGCTTTTGCACTTCATCGAGGCGATAGGCGCGTTGGCTAAAATTGATACTGTGGGCGATATAGGGCTTCTCTTTGACTAGTTCGTTCGGTTCGACGATAAAAGATTGCACGAACCAAGGATAAATTCCGTTAACTAAAACAAAGACAACAATCCAGAAACCTCCTCCCAAAATAGGTAGGGCGAAATGATTTTGCCTAGCTGATACAAATAACAGGACAGCTACGATTAGAGAAACGATACCCATCACCCCATAGGCAAAAATTCGGGCATTAACATCGGTATAACCAGCCCCAAAAGCAGCGCCATTAGTCGAGTAAAGCAGATTGTAGGGTTCTAAGCAAAAGTGAATGACAATTAAAATCGCGATCGCTGATGAGAGCAAAGTAAGATGAGTTTTGACACTTCCAGTCGATATTCTTCTCGGTTTTCGTCTTGAAGAAATAGATCCTTGCAAAAAATAAACTAGTGCAGATAAGATCGTTGCCCAAATTAGTAAGGAAAATAACCATTGCCAAAGTTCTTGATACAATGGCAGTCTGAAGATATAAAAGCCAATCTCTCGATTGAAAATAGGATCGCTGCTGCTAAACTCGGTAGAGTTAAAGTACTTGAGGAGCTTTTCCCAGACTGGAACGCTAGCGCTTGCTGCACCTAAAGCAATCAGGAAAATTGCTACTAGCACCCCATAATTTGTAAATTTCTTGGTGTATATTTCTAAATCTGTGTCGTCAAACAAACGTAATGAGACTGTACCTCTGTGACTGGCAATCCAGTAATTTCCCCAGAGAAAGAGAAAGTAAACAATAAAAGTAACTACCCAGATTCCAACTTGCCAGGATAGCTTAACCCAAAATACTTCAGTAAAACCGACTGACTCAAACCACCATGACTCAGTGAGAAGATGTACTAAAACTCCCAACAAAGGCAAACCCAAGATCGCCACTAAGACAAGCGAGATTATGCCTTTTTGACACAGATTCATAATCTTTTTGGGACTTGACCAATCCAAGTTAGATTGCGATCGACTATACTCCTATGTTGACTTAAATCACTTCGATCTTGAGTCTAGTTATTAAGTTGTGTTGCAAGTTCCTTAAATTTTGCTGCTATGGTTTTTTTGAGACATTACCGTATAAATTTGACCATCATCCCAAATCCCCTTGAGAGAACTAGATAGGGCATCCAAAAAACCGAGAAAATAAAAAACACCACGCACTGCAACTTTAAGGGGAGAACCACTCTTATAACAAGGAGGATTGCCCAACACATGACAATCAAATAACTTGACGTACAAACGAAATTGTTGAGAAAGACTCAAATTTTTAAGAGCCATCAAAAAATGATTGTGATAGAAAGTAAGTTGGTATTTTAGCGATCGCGTACTAATGTCATGACATCCACCTGTCTCTTCTCCTAGGTGGACTAAATGTGCTTCTGGATCGTACCAAATTTGATAACCAGCCTTTCGCAACCGCAAACAAAAATCAGATTCTTCCCTGACTGCATTCCCACGAAAGCGTTCGTCAAACCAAATACCATGCTTGCTAAAAACTTCCTGGCGAAAAGACATATTGCAACCCCTAGCTGAAATTACTAGCTGTGGTTTGACTGTATGCACCAAATCGATATGATACCAAGCAATACCTGGATCCATTGCCTCTGGTGGTAAATCTTCAATTGTGTAAGCATCTCCTTGTTGCCATTGAGCATCTTCTAATTTCATGCGATCGAAAACTCGTCCTGCTACCGCGCCAATTTCAGGTTTATTTTGATAGTTTTGAGCATGTTTTTGCAGATAATCTCCTGATAATTGCACATCATCATCAATAAACAAGATAATTTCGCCCTTAGCATGGCGTACTCCATAATTTCTCGCTCCTGGTAAACTAGCCCAATCAACTCGCAACCAAAGTATTTTAGAAGCTTTAGCTAGTTCCTCTAAATAGGCTTGAATCGATGGTTGATGATTTTTAGTTTGATCGACAACTAAGATTTCAAAATCTGAATAATCTTGTTTGAGAACATCTTCAAGCGTATCTCTTAAAGGTTCTTCTCGTCCGTAAGTAGGAATAATTACTGAAATTAATAAACTATCATCCATTTGCCAATTTCCACTTTCTTTTGCTGTTTTTTTCAGTCCCTGGTTGGGCTTCTTGCAATCTTTTTTGTTCTTCTTGTTTTTCTATGTGTGGCAATCGGAAGATAATGCCAGCAAATAGCCAATAATAAACTGCTACTGGATCTGTGTCTAAAGGATACCAATAGGGAAAATAACTGAGAATTAAAACAAATACCCAAAAACTGGCAGCAAAATTACGTAAGTTTTTATCTTTGAGAGAGCGATAATCTTGGTAAGACAGGATAGATAGGTGAGTGACAAAAACCAGAAAGGCTAAAAGACCTATATATCCTATTTCAAACAAAACTTTGGGGTGAAAAGTTTCTACTAGTGCTGTAGATCCAAAAGCCCGAGACGAGTTGGTTGCTGTTCCCAAACCTCTTCCTAAAATTCCTCGTTGCTGAGAGATGGCAAATTGAAATTGTTTGACAATAAATTCTTGAGGAGGCGCACTATTCCAGCGTCCTACAAAGCTATCAACCCGCTCTTGAACTATTTCTGGCTTGCTAATAACTAGCAAGCTGAGAATCAAGGCTAGCCCTACACCAATCGGAATAAAACGTTTAAGATTAGTGATTTGTCCTGTCAAAATCAGCAACGCTAAGACGACGACTGGTACTAAAGCAAGGGCAATTCTTTGACCGCAAATCACTGAGTTGATAAATACCAATGCCATCGCGCCTAATGCCATAGTACGCCACCATCTGGAGGTATCATTAAATGCCGCAGTAAAAGTAATAAAACTATTGCCGATCAAAAACCAAGCCCAGTGCCAAGGAGAAACAAATGTTCCTGGTAAACGAATCACGCTCTGTTCGGGACTGTACAAAAGAGCGCCACCAACTAAGCACTTGGCTTCGATGCTACTTTTAAAGAGATCGCCACCTACAGCACCGCGAGTTCCTACACATCTCCCACTAGCGAGAAACCAATATTGCAATAAACCCAAACTACAACAAACGATCGCTAGTACTACTAAAAGACGCATCAAAAACAGCAATTTTTTTCTGTCTTCAATCAGATAATGCATACAGAAAATTAAAGGCACGTAACCCAACAATACCTTTAAACCAATCAATCCCTGCAACAAAGGAATCCCTTCTTTGCAAGGTACTTTGATCACTAAACCAGTGTTGGGATCGATGAGATAGGAGCCATCAGGAGCAAGCATTAATTTTTCTGTTAGGGTGCTGCAAACTGGTAAGAAAAATTGTTGAGTACCGTTGACTAAAAATAGTGTTAGTAAAGCACAAGTCAAAATGATGGCGAAGGTGGGAATTAATTTTTTAGGAATTAAGATCGGTTTTCTGCGGCGCAGACATTCTCTTGCCAAGGCAATTAACCCAGGAAGATATAAAACATCTTTACTAAGCTGAAATAGCGCGTTACCACCACCAATCCAATAGGTGACGGTGCCACTAAAAGGCATATAAATGAGAAAACACCAAAGAGCGCCGCGAGGATAACAGTAAGATAAAACCAGCGCAGGAATCAAGACTGCTATAACTAGACCGATCTTGAGATCGTACAAACTTACAGGTACACCAATGATGAGGGAGAAAAAAAGACAGATCCCAAATAATGCCAAAAATTTATTGCGTTCTGTTCTGGCTTTTCGCTTCTGTGCTAATATTTCCGACCGACTGAGCTTGGGTAAGTCAGTTTTTTTTTGAGATTTTTTAGCTTTTCTTTTTAGCATTGTTCATTGTTCATGGTTCATTGTTGATAGTGATTAGCACTTTAGTAAGGAAGCACGAGACAAAAGCCAATAGATGTACTTAACTCAATTGAAAACTTATTTATCAATAAAATTGTTTATTTTTTCTAAATGTAAATATTGATTTACTTTTAGTGATTTTATTTTGCATTAATTTATGTTTTTTTCTGGCGATCGCTTCAAAACTAATGCTAGCTTGGACTGAATTTTTTGATAGCAATATTCAGCTTTCAAGGCTAACTCATCAATGCAAGAATTGTATCTAAAAAACAAAAAAATTAATATTTTTATATATATTTTTATTGTTAGCACTATTTTAATTTTCTATAGCTATAGTTTTCCTTCTTCAAATAACTTAATTGAAGTTCCTCCCATTTTAGCAATGCTAGATCCTGAACTATACAAAAATGATTTTTTTGTTCGGGATATGCTGAAAATAACGCCAAGATACTACTACCAATATCTAATTTATTTTGCGACTAAATTAGGAATAAGTTTAGTTTGGACTTATTTTCTTTGCTATGTACTCTCATTTGCTTCTTTAATGATGGGATTATATAGTTTGGGTAAAAAAAATGGCGGTTCAAATTTATCAGGTGTAATCTTACCTTTTCTAGCGCTTTTTTCTATAGATGCAACTGTGGGTTATGTTTCTATCTTTAGAAGCGAACCCATACCAGCTATTTTTGCGATGGGATTAACCATCTGGGGAATTTATTTTTGTTTTTGTCAAAGATGGACTATTGGTTATTTATTTTTTGGATTAGCTTGTATCTTACAGTTTTTAGTTGGTCTTCTCCCAGGATTGCTTTTAATTCCAAGCCTGTTTATTGATGCCAAAAGAAATTTTAATTTTCGTGGTTTAATTTGGTCGCTATTTATTTTCGCAGCATTTATCGGTTTAGTTTAGACCTCTTGCAAAAGTCAGAACAAAATAAGAGAAAATAATTCAAGACCTAT
>CAZJTL010000163.1:0-12159 GCA_964548905.1 uncultured bacterium
GCGATTTGGGCTAAATTATGGCGATCGTTAGCTACTTTTGCAAGAGGTCTAATGTCGTCGATGCGATCGTCGCCTACGAAGAATCTCTCTACACTCCTAATTCTCGCTTCGATCGCTTTTTGCGAGGGGACAAAACTGCACTGACAGACACAGAAAAAGAAGGATACAAACTTTTTAAAGACTATGGATGCGTGAGTTGCCATCAGGGAATCAATGTTGGGGGTAATATGTTTCAACGCTTTGGCGTAATGTGGGACTATTTTGCCGATCGCGGTAGCACTAATAAAGCCGATCTGGGACGTTTCAATGTTACTAACAATGAGAAAGACCGTTATGTATTTAGAGTTCCCAGTTTGCGAAATGTAGAATTGACTCCACCTTACTTTCACGATAGTTCTGCTGAATCCCTAGAAAAAGCGATCGCGATTATGACTAAATATCAACTCGGTCGTCCGCTTTTAAAGGAGCAAATCAATTTAATCTCCCAGTTCTTACGCACCCTTACAGTCGAATATCGCGAGGAAGCATTATGAACTTTATCAGACTGAAAAGACTTTTTCGCATCGATCGCTTTATCTCTCAACCAACAACTGTCGATCGAAAACCTTTTTTAAAAACATTATTGTCACCTACAGGTTATCTTTTCGCAGGGATAATTCTGCTGCTGGTTATTTTTGGCTTGAAGTCTCAAGCAATTGACTTTAATAAACATAATTTTTACTCAAACAATTTGCGCCGCATTCAAGAATTAGATGCTCGGCTCGATCACAATGTCTTGCAGACGCGAGATGGACTACTTAGCCACTACGATCCCCTCGTCCAAGATTTAGCAGAGTGAAAACAGATCCAAATCGAGTTGCAAAAGATACCTGGTTTTGTCGATTCTAGGGGAAAAGAAGAATTAGGTCAAATGCTGCAAAATGATGTTGAGCTTTGGCGAGAAAAAGAGGAAAGAATTCATGATTTTAAATCAGAAAATGCTATTTTAACAAATTCTCTTGCCTATTTTCCCATCGCGATCGAAGATTTAGTAGCCAAAAATTCAACATCAAAGGTTCTAGCAGAAGAATGTAACTCTCTACTGCGAAATATTTTGCTATTTAATCTCTCTACCGATCCAGCTTTAGGCAACCAAATCAAGGGTCAAATCAGACATATTCTCTCAACTAATCAAGGTGAAGATTTTAAAGATGTAGAGATTGCGATCGCACACGCCAGGAAAATTTTAAGAAATCACGTTCGAGTGAATGAGTTAGTCAAGGCGATCGTTTCCTCTAAGACTACCAAACACAGCGCCAATTTGAGTAGAACTTATGAAACTTACTATCAACAAGCACTCAATGAAACCAGTACCTATCGGCTTTTGTTTTATCTACTGTCCATTGTTTGGTTAGTAAGTATTGCCAGTTGGATTATTCTCAGAATTAAAGCTTATGCTACTGCTACCAAAAAGGCAGAAGCTAAATATCGCAGTATTTTTGAAAACTCCGTCGCAGGAATTTTTCAGACAACTCCTGACGGTCGATATCTCAGCGCCAATCCCAGATTGGCAGAAATTTTAGGCTATGAATCGGTCGAGGGATTAATGGAATTAACCGATCTCGAACAGTTATATGTATTGCCAGAAAGACGAGAGGAATTTATTAACTCGATCGAAAGCAAAGGAGCGATTACGGATTTTGAATCTCAATTTTACCGTCAGGATGGAAAGCCAGTCTGGATTTCAACCAATGTTCGTCGGGTGTGCGATAAGAAAGGTAAATTACTCTATTACGAAGGTACGGCAACTGATATTACCGCTCGCAAACAGGCAGAAATAGCTCTACAAGACTCAGAAGCAGAACTAAAGTTATTATTTGCCGCCATGAACGATACGGTTATCGTCTTCGATCGCGAAGGGCATTATCTTAAATACATTCAAAATAAATCTTTTATTTACAAGCCTACTGTCAAGCGTCTGGGTAAGACTGTCAGAGAAATTCTACCTAAAGAAGTTGCCGAGCTTTTTATGAGAGCGATCGAACATGCACTCAACTCGTATCAGGAATCGAAAAATTTAGCCGAAATCCTTCAAGATTGTACGCCGAAGTATGACACGATTTGCGTTGAATATTGTTTGCCAATCAAGGGTAAAAAAGTGTGGTTTAATGCCAATGTTTCTGCTTTAGACGAAAATACTGTACTTTGGGTAGGTCGTGATATCAGCGATCGCAAACAAATTGAAGAAGCATTGCGTCGCAGCGAATCGAAGTTTCGCAATTTATTTGAAAACTCTTTAGCAGGTATTTATTGCTCTCGTTTCCGCGATGGCTTAGTTGTGGAAGCAAATCAACGCTTTGTTGAGTTGATGGGTTACGATTCTGTTGATGAAATAGTAGGAGTAAAACACAACTATGATTTTTGCGCTTCTCCTGAAACTCGCCAGCAGATGAATGAAAAGTTGCACCAGCATGGACAAGTTAATAATTTTGAAATTAAGTTTAAAAGAAAAGACGGTTTTATTGGTTGGGGATTGTATTCAGCTCGTTTGAATTTAGAGGAAGATTCTTTAATATCAGTAATTACTAACATCAGCGATCGCAAACGAGCCGAAGAATCACTACAAAGAAGCGAAGAACGTTTCCGTCAGCTAGCCGAGAATATAAGAGCCGTCTTTTGGATGAGCGATCCAGAGCAAAATCGGATGATTTATGTCTCTCCTGCCTATCGAACGATTTGGGATCGATCGCCCCAAAGTTTACTCGAAGAGCCTAATTCTTGGACGGATGCAATTATACCTGAAGATCGCGCTCGAATTTTAGCCTCACTTCCCAAACAAATTCGAGGCGAATACGACCAAGAATATCGCATTGTTCGTCCCGACGGCGAGCTTCGTTGGATTCACGATCGCGCTTTTCCCGTCTATGACGAATTAGGTCAAGTTTACCGCATTGCGGGCATTGCTGAAGATATCAGCGATCGCAAGCACAAAGAAGAACTCTTACGTCAAGCAGAAGCCTCTCTGAAAGTTGCTAAAGAAGCTGCTAATGATTTCGAGCTAGACAGTCTGTTAAGCTGGCTCAAACAGATGTTTAAGCTCAAAGCCGAATCTAAAGGACTACAACTAAACTTTAACTTGGCAAGCAACCTACCTCAATATATTCGTACCGACGAGAGTAAACTGCGCCAGGTGTTAGTCAATTTGTTAAGCAATGGGATTAAGTTTACTAGTAAAGGTAGCGTAACACTTCGGGTTAGGATGCAGGGAACAGAGAACATACGTAGGGGCGAATGGCCATTCGCCCCTACACCTCACACCCTTATACCCCCACACCCTACACTCCACACCCTTATTTTCGAGATTGAAGACACTGGTGCTGGTATTGCCAAGAGCGAACTTGAGAACTTATTTAAACCTTTTGTCCAAACTGAATCAGGTATTCAATCCCAGGAAGGAACAGGTTTGGGATTGCCCATCAGCCAAAAATTTATTCAGCTAATGGGCGGAGACATTACCGTCAATAGTAAATTAGGAGAAGGAACTCTTTTTCAGTTTGACATCCAAACTAGTTCGGTTGAAGCGATCGAGTTGCAAGTAAAAGAATCGAGTCAACAGGTGATTGGTTTGGAAGCTGGACAGCCAGATTATCGAATTTTAATAGTGGAAGATAAGTTAGAAAGTCGTCGATTGATGGTTGAATTGCTTTCTTCCGTTGGTTTTCAAGTAAATGAGGCAAGCAATGGTCGAGAGGCGATCGAACTTTATCAAAGTTGGTCGCCTCACTTAATTTGGATGGATATACGTATGCCCATCATGAATGGATACGAAGCAACCCTTGTGGTTGCCCTTTCATTTATCAGCTATCAGTTATCAGCAATGAACCATGAACTATGAACTATGAACCATGAACCATGAACGATCGTTCTTTTAATTTATTTTATGATTTCGATACTTTAACCTAATTGAATATCCACAACGATGTTCCCCATTGTTAATCCAGTGGGTACGTTCGATCGTGCAATCGGGTAAAACAGCACCAAACATTTCTAATTCGTGACCGCAGACGCTAGGATAGGATTCTGCTACTTCAGAAATAGCACAGTTATGCTCGGCTAGCAAAAATTGCTCCCTGTCTTCTAGTTGATGCAATTCTGCCATGTAGCCTTCTTGTTTACGCAACTCGACTAATTTTGCCATACGTTCTTTAAGAGAACCAGTTCCCAACCGATCGCGATATTCGAGTGCTTTGCGTTCCCATTGCTTGCGTAAAACCTCTTTTACCTGTGTTTCTCCTACTGTTTCTACTAGAGTATCTAAGAAAGAAACAGCAAATTCACCATAGCGATGGGGAAACAGTTCTTTACCTTGACGACTTAGCTGATAAATATGTTGCGGTCGTCCCATCCCCGATTGTACTGAATGGTGGGCAATTAATGCTTCTGCCTCTAATTCGTTGAGGTGGCGACGGATAGCTTGGGGACTAATATCCAAAGCTTGCGCCAACTCTTGAGCAGTTGCTTGACCTTGTTTGAGTAAATATTGGAGAATATCTTGTTTGGTAGAAGGGAGGCCAGTGGTCGTCATCGTTCTACTGCTGAATATATTTTGTTTATAGCCTGATTAAATATTAAAAAAAGTTAAAAAAATACTTTTACTTTGACAACATCTTTATTGTTATTGTAGTCTACAATAGACTTAAACAACAAACTTATTGTTTAAGTCTGATAGGATAAATATATTCAAAGCTAGCCAAATTGGATAAAGGCTCGGTCTAATAAGTCTAGATCGATCTACCTAAATTTAAACACTAGAGCGAGAAACATCAATTAAGATGAGTGCCACAGTAAAAACCCTAGTCAACCAACCCTATAAATACGGCTTTATTACTGACATCGAGTCGGATACCATTCCTCGCGGACTGAGTGAGGATGTGATTAGATTAATCTCTGCCAAGAAAAACGAACCAGAATTCATGTTGAATTTCCGCCTCAAGGCATATCAACAATGGCAGAAGATGAGCGAACCGACTTGGCCTCATGTTCATTATCCCGCGATCGACTATCAACAGATCGTTTATTATTCAGCACCAAAAAAGAAAAAAGAACAACTTAACAGTCTCGAAGAAGTCGATCCGACTCTACTGGAAACTTTTGAAAAGCTAGGTATTCCCCTATCCGAACAAAAACGCTTGGGTAATGTCGCTGTAGATGCTATTTTCGACAGTGTTTCGATCGCCACTACCTTTAAGGAAAAATTAGCAGAATCTGGAGTCATTTTCTGTTCGATTTCCGAAGCATTACACGAACATCCAGAACTAGTGGAAAAATATCTTGGTAGTGTCGTTCCGATCGCCGATAATTATTTTGCGGCACTCAATTCTGCTGTTTTTAGTGACGGTTCCTTTGTCTTTATTCCTAAAGGCGTAACCTGTCCGATGGAATTGTCTACTTACTTCCGTATTAACAATGGTGAGACAGGACAATTTGAACGTACTTTAATCGTCGCTGAAGAAGGTGCTTCTGTCAGCTATCTTGAAGGCTGTACCGCGCCAATGTACGACACCAATCAACTCCATGCGGCGGTTGTAGAGTTAGTTGCACTAGACAACGCTGAAATTAAATATTCTACCGTCCAAAACTGGTTTGCTGGTGACGAAAACGGTAAAGGTGGTATTTATAACTTCGTGACTAAACGTGGTTTGTGCAAAGGTGTCAATTCTAAGATTTCTTGGACTCAAGTAGAAACAGGTTCGGCGATTACCTGGAAATATCCCAGTTGCGTTTTAATTGGCGATAATTCCGTTGGTGAATTTTATTCGATCGCCCTAACCAACAACAAGCAACAAGCCGATACAGGTACCAAAATGATTCACATCGGCAAAAATACCCGCAGTACAATTATTTCTAAAGGTATTTCTGCTGGCAATTCTCAAGGTAGCTATCGCGGTTTAGTTAAAATTGGTCCTAAAGCTAAGGGTGCAAGAAACTATTCTCAATGCGACTCGATGTTAATTGGTGACAACGCGGAAGCGAATACTTTCCCCTATATTCAGGTAGATAACCATACTGCCAAAGTGGAACACGAAGCGTCTACTTCTAAGATCGGCGAAGATCAATTGTTTTATTTCGCTCAAAGAGGCATTTCTGAAGAGGATGCCATTTCCATGCTGGTAAGTGGTTTCTGTAAGGATGTTTTAAATGAACTTCCTATGGAATTCGCCGCAGAAGCCGATAAGCTTTTGAGTCTGAAACTAGAAGGAACAGTTGGATAATGGTTCATGGTTCATGGTTCATCGCTAATTAATAGATTTATTGGCGATGAATGATTATCTATGGAAAAAGCTGGTGATTTTCTCTTGATAAAAGGTTATTTTTCGATCGGTCGATAGATTTAGGAGTCAATCAATGGTAGCAGAATCACCAAAAACATCAGCAAACTACGGTAATAATCTTTACGACGAAGATTACTATCTCTGGCTAGAAAAAACTGCCCAAATTTTAAAAGAAGGGAATCTACAAAGGTTAGATCTTCCTAACTTAATTGAAGAAATAGAAGATATGGGCAGAAGTGAAAAGCGAACGATAGAAAGTAATTTAATAATTGTGTTAATTCATTTATTAAAGTACAAATATCAGCCTAGCAAACGTAGTAATAGCTGGAAATTTACCATTAAAGAGCATCGTAGAAGATTGAAAAAAAATCTTCAAGAGAGTCCAAGCTTGAAAAATTATTTTGCTGAGATTTTTGCAGAATGCTATCAAGATGCTAGAGATTTAGCTGCTACAGAAACAGGTTTACCTATTGACACTTTTCCTCCTGCATCTCCTTTTACTTTTGAAGAAGCTCTCAATCCTGATTATTTACCAGATTAATAATGACAACAAAATCGCCCAAAAGATCGGATAATAAATTACCAGATCTTTATCAACAAGATTATTATCTTTGGTTGGAAAATACAGCTAAAACTCTTCGAGAAGGAAAGCTAACTCAGCTAGATATTCCCAATTTAATTGAAGAGATTGAAGCTATGGGCAGAAGTGAAAAACGAGCAGTATTTAATAATCTAAAAATCTTGCTCATTCACTTACTAAAATACAAGTACCAACAGCCAAAACGTTCTAACAGTTGGCGATATACAATTAGAGAGCATAGGCAGAGAATTGAAGAAGCTTTTGAAGATAGTCCTAGTTTAAAAAAATATTTTAGCGAAAGTTTTGATAAGTGTTATGAAAATGCTAGAAAATTAGCAGCAGATGAAACTGGATTACCTGTTAATACCTTCCCATCTGCATCTCCTTTTACTCCTGAAGAAACTCTCAATTCAGATTATTTACCTGAATAGTATTCAAATTATCAATTTGTTCTTAGTATTAAACAAAAAACAATGAGTGAAGTTATTTTATCGGTTCGCAATTTAACAGCAAATGTAGACGGCACACCTATACTTAAAGGCGTAAATTTAGAAATTAAAGCAAGTGAAGTTCATGCCATTATGGGGCGCAATGGTTCGGGAAAAAGCACCTTTTCTAAGGTTTTAGCAGGACATCCCGACTACGAAGTCACAGGCGGCGAAATTATTTATAAAGGCGAAAATATTTTAGATAAAGAACCAGAAGAACGTTCTTTGATGGGTATTTTTATGGCGTTTCAGTACCCGTTAGAAATTCCTGGTGTTAGTAATTTAGACTTTTTGCGCGTCGCTTATAACGCTAAGCGTAAATATCAAGGTTTAGAAGAAATCGATACTTTTGATTTTGAAGACTTGGTGAATAAGAAGTTAGAAATAGTCAAAATGAATCCTAGCTTTCTCGATCGCAGTCTCAATGAAGGTTTCTCTGGTGGTGAGAAAAAACGCAATGAAATCTTACAAATGGCTATTTTAGAACCCACTCTAACTATTCTCGATGAAATTGATTCGGGTTTGGATATCGACGCACTCAAAATAGTAGCTGATGGAGTAAATCATT
This sequence comes from uncultured bacterium, assembly GCA_964548905.1. Classification (GTDB taxonomy): domain Bacteria; phylum Cyanobacteriota; class Cyanobacteriia; order Cyanobacteriales; family Xenococcaceae; genus CAZJTL01. The sequence goes on from CAZJTL010000163.1 coordinate 7,948, forward strand.
TATCTACTCCCGATAATGCTTGCTTGGTAATTACTCACTATCAAAGATTGCTTAACTACATTCAACCCGATTTCGTTCACGTCTTCCACGATGGCAGAATTATCACCAGTGGTGGTAAGGAATTAGCACTCGAATTAGAGGCGAAAGGTTATGAATATTTAGAAGAACAAGCTGTTGCAGAGGTAGGTGCATAATGGCAGTCAAAATTCCTTTTGAGACAGTAATTAAATTAGAAGAAGCAGGTATCGTTGAAGATGCCTTCTTGATGGGTTTACTCAAACAATCTCATCAGCAAACGTCTCTACCGTGGTTGCGATCGCTTCAAGAACAAGCAGCTAATTGGGTATCTCGTCTGCAAATGCCTAGCAAACATGATGAGGAATGGCGTTTCACCGATTTATCTTCATTAAAAGAAACTAATTTTGTAGCGGCGACTGAAGAAAAAATTTCTGAGATTCCCTCTTTAGAAGAAACTTCTCAAAGTCACCTAGTTTTTGTCAATGGTGTTTATTCTGCCGAATTATCTAATGTTTCCGCACTTCCTGAAGGGATCTTCGTTGGCAATTTAACTCAATTACCAGAAAAATATCAAACTTCAATCCAAAATTATTTAGCCAAACAACACGGCGCACAAGAAGTATTTACTGCCCTCAATACGGCTAGTTTTGCCGATCTAGCAGTAATTTGGGCAAGTGCTAATGTAGCGATCGAAACACCTATCCAACTCACTTTTATTGTTGCTGGAGACAAACCTAGTTTTTCTTTGCCTCGCACACTGATAGTAGCGGAAACAGGTGCTAGCTTTACTTTAGTTGAAGAATATTTAGGTAGGGGCGATCGAGCATATTTTACTAATGCTGTTACTGAAATTTGTCTGCAAGATAACGCCCAAATTAATCATATTCGTCTGCAACAGGAAACAGAAACAGGCTATCACATCGGTAAAACTGCTGTCTCTCAAAACCGTGACAGTCGCTATACTCTAACTGAAATTAACCTAGGTGGTAAGCTATCTCGTCACAACCCAGAAATTTTGCAACAAGGCGAACAAACGGAAACTCATTTAAACGGTTTAACTGTAATTGCTGGCGAGCAACTAGCAGATACTCACAGCGTTATTGCCTTAACTAAGCCTTACGGCACTACCAATCAACTACATAAATGTATCGCTGGCGATCGCGCCCATGCTGTTTTTAATGGTAAGGTATTTGTCCCTAAAGCAGCTCAATCTACCAATGCCGCTCAACTCAATCGCAATTTGTTACTATCTTCTAAGGCACGTATCGATACCAAACCAGAATTGCAAATAACTGCTGATAACGTCAAATGTTCCCACGGTGCAACTGTCAGTCAGCTAGAAGCAGAAGAGATATTTTATCTCCGCAGTCGTGGTTTAAATGACGCAGATGCACGTCATTTACTCATTGATGCCTTTGCTACGGAGATTATCGAACGGATTCCCTTACCATCTTTGCAAAGCAAACTTACTCAGTTAATAGTGGTTGATTAGTAACTAGAGAATCCGCAGATGGACGCAGATAAAAACAGATAATGGCTTGAATTTGTCTGGGTTCATCCCAAAATTAAAAGCGATTTTAAAAGAAAATTATTATGATAATTCAAGAAAAAACCATTGCTGCTAAGGTTCGTGCCGATTTTCCGATTCTCGATCAAGAAGTAAACGGTAAACCTTTAATTTACTTCGATAATGCTGCGACTTCCCAAAAACCTCTAGCCGTTCTTGATGCTTGGCGCAATTATTACGAACGCGATAATGCTAATGTCCATCGCGGCGCACATACCCTCAGTGGAAGGGCTACCGATGCTTATGAAGGCGCAAGAGATAAATTAGCTAAATTTATTAATGCTGCTTGCAGAGAAGAAATTGTTTACACACGTAACGCTACAGAAGCAATTAATTTGGTTGCTTATAGTTGGGGACTAACTAATTTGAAAGCGGGAGATGAGATTATTCTCTCGGTGATGGAACATCACAGCAATTTAGTTCCTTGGCAAATTATTGCTCAAAAAACAGGCGCAGCGATTAAGTATGTAGAACTATCTGCAACAGAAGGATTTAATTTAGAGCAATATCAATCTTTACTTTCAGATAAAACTAAATTAGTTTCAGTAGTTCATGTTTCTAATACTTTGGGTTGTATTAATCCAGTAGAAGAAATTGTTAAAAATGCCCATAAATATGGAGCAAAAGTGTTAATTGATGCTTGTCAAAGCGTCCCTCATATGCCTGTTGATGTACAGGCGATCGACTGCGATTGGTTAGTTGCATCTGGTCATAAAATGTGCGCTCCTACTGGCATTGGTTTCTTATATGGCAAACAAGAATTACTAACAGAAATGCCACCATTTCTAGGCGGTGGTGAAATGATTTCTGAAGTATTTTTAGATAGTTTTACTTGTGGAGAATTACCTCATAAATTTGAAGCAGGAACACCCGCTATTAGTGAAGCGATCGCCCTCGGTGCGGCTGTAGATTATTTAACTAATCTAGGTATGGATAGCATTCATGCTTATGAAGAAGAATTGACCGCCTATTTGTTCAAAAAACTAGCTGAAATTCCTAATCTTAGGGTTTATGGCACAAAACCAGATTCTCAAGGCAGAGGTAGGGCATCACTGGCGTCTTTTAACGTTGAAGGCATTCATGCTAGTGACTTAGCCACTTTATTGGATCACGAAGGTATTGCCATTCGTTCTGGACATCATTGTACCCAACCCCTACATCGTCTTTTTGATGCTTCAGGTAGTGCTAGAGCCAGTTTGTACTTCTACAATACTTGTGAAGAGATCGATACTTTTATTGCCAAGCTCAAAGAAACGATCGACTTTTTCAGTATGGCAATGGAGTGACATCCTCTATCTGCATCAACCGTGAATTCTGTCGATTTGCTAATTCTTTAGTTAAAACAGCAGATGCTAACAGTCCCAGAACATCCATCAACTTTCTTGCTATTCGAGATTAAATTGCCTTTCATATTATCAGTAGATTGAACTCTAGCCCATTCACTCTCCCTGAGTACCAGATTCAAAGATTTGCGCTGCTGTTAGATTCAGTTCACTAAACTGTGGAGATAGCACTTGATCGTTCCCTGAAAAACTGCCGACCTCGATGTAGGTATTTCTAGTTAATTCTAATATCAGTACAGTTTTAGCTTCGGGGTCTACAATCCAATATTCAGGAATGCCACAATCTTGATACTGCGATCGCTTAGCAATGTAATCTCTGTTCCTTTGCAACTCTCCAGGACTGACGACTTCAATAACGAGCAAGGGAGGAGCCATTGAAAGACGAAGGGTATTGCGCTTTGCTAACTGCTGAATATGTTCTTCTCGAACGATCGCCATGTCAGGGTAGCGGTTTCTCGGTTCTCCTCTGACTTCGAGTTCCAACCCATGTCCCCGCACCCTCCGATATCCTAGCAGCAAGGCGAATTGTAACAGTAGGAATGTTGCAATTTGCACATTTTCCCCTGATTCTGGTGGCACTTCAATCAACTCTCCATTGAATAGCTCATACAGATTATCTGTTCCATCGTCATAGGTCAGATATTCTTCAAAACTTTGAAACTGATGTTTAACCTGGATCATGATGTTAACCTGTGATGCTTGTCGCATCTAGCCTCCCTTTATTCTACGCGCCCTTTTTCCTTGTTTGTTAGTTTGATTGATGCTTAAATCGCCCAAAAGTTGAGACTGAGACATAGACAAGTTTCTCAATGACTGAAAAGAGTTGTAGTAATGTTCGTCCGCTTGGCAATTCTGAGTACTACGGGCATCCCTGGGGTAAGCTGGTTTTTATCCGCAGGAGCGATCGCGACGAGAGCAAGTCGAACATAAGCCGATCGATCTTCCGAACCATGAAACTGGTATTGCCTTATCACTTCACTCACAAATCCACCTGTTAAATCGATATTATTGTGAATTGCTATATACTTAGGTATTGTTCAATAGGATCGCCTCTTAAATTACGAATTACGAATTAGTAATTATTTAGTCAAGCTCATGTCAGAGCAGCTTATCGGTGCAGCTAGTTTCTCGATTTTAAGAACGATAATTGCCTTAGTCTCATATCTAGCGATCGCCTGTGGGGAAAATCCAGTGTACGCTCAAATTACCCCAGATAATACCTTGGGTAGTGAAAGTTCGGTAGTAACGCCTGATGTCGAGATTAAAGGCGAAACAGGCGATCGT
>CAZJTL010000164.1:0-12020 GCA_964548905.1 uncultured bacterium
TTTTTTCGATTAGTTCTTTGGCGATCGCGAGTCCTAAACCGGTACCAGGAATCTTTCCCTGCGCCTGTATGCCTCGGTAGTGACGTTCAAATAGATGTTTTTGGTCTTCAGCAGGGATACCATAACCCGTATCGGTAATGGCAATGCCTTGATAGTTGATATCGAACTCTTTTTGTTCGATTCCCGTGACAATTTCGACTTTTCCTGGGGGCAGAGTGTATTTAATCGCATTATCAATTAAGTTGCTCAGAATCTCTCGCAATGCTTTAGCATTAGCCTGAACTGGTGGTAAATTTTGAGGAAGCTGCCAACTCAGTTCAATTTGTTGTTCTTGGGCGATCGCCTCAAAGGAAGCAAGCAGAGGTGTTAAAATTTCAACAACTGATAAGTACTCTTTGCCAAGGGAATTGCTTGGTAGAAGAAAATTAGAGCTAGTTTGCCGCTCGATCTCAGCTAGAGTAAGTGGTGAGGCGTTAACTGAGATAGAAGTAGTGTTGTTCTCTAGTGGTTCGATTTCTTCAACAAATTGCTCGATTAATTCTTGAACTCGATCGCTCTCTCTGAGTATACTTTGAGCTACCGATTGATTCCGATCTTCTGGCAATAAGCGTTTGAGCAGCAATTTACTAAAGGTACGTAAAGCAGTAAGTGGATTGCGTAGTTGGTGGATAAAATTATCCAGGCGATCGTGTTCGATCGCTTTAAGATTTTCTTGTTTGCTTAACTGTTGCTGATACCAAAGTTGTCTGCGATCTAAGCAACAGGCGATCGCCAAAGTCTTGGCAATTTGTTCGGCTTGAGTTAGTTCTCTTTGATTCCACTGTCTATCTTCACGAATGGCAATCAAGAAACCCATCACTGTATCTTCATGCACTAATGGTAAAACTAATTGTCCTCTGGTTGCTAAAGATTTTTCTTCGGTTTGACTCTCTTGAGTAGCTGTGTCCTCTAGATGATTTTCAGATTCGGAAAAATCTACACTAGGGAGACGAGGCAAAAATCTGTTTTCTTGCAGCAAAATTTCTGGTAATCTTGACCAAGGAGCATTTTGTTGAAGCAGCGTATGGCTTTGAGGATTGCTCACTAAGGGAATTAGCTGTCTGTGTCCTCCTTCTGCCAATTCTTTGGTCAAATAGACTGCACTCCAAATCGCACCTAGTCCTTGATTGACAAGAAAGGTTTGCGATTTACACAGAGCCATGAACTCTGCGGAAGCACTGGGAAAAATATAGTCAGAATCAGACATTGAGCCGATTATAACGCGAAGTTACGCCAATTTTTTTTGTTTAAACTTCTACTGTTAGGGAAAAACTGAATAGATTAATATTTTTTATCCTTTTTTAAGGATAAATACGATCTGTAAAAGGATGCAAATCTTGCCTTTACATCTTGCTCATCTTGCAAATAGCTCTTTGTTAGAGAGTTGATTTTTTTTGCCTAACACGATACAATTTGCTCGGCTTTTGTAACTATGATTACAGCTAATAGAGGAAACAGGAGGCAACTGGGTTGGCAAGAAAACGCAAACGGAAAAGTCGTCGCCGTCAAGAAGGACGCAAAATTTTAGAATTAGTACCTCATTATAGTATTGAAAGCGGTGAGGACAAGCCAGTAACGGCAGCACGCAAGTTTATTGCATCTCTGGGATTAGCGCCTCCAGCTTTGTTAATCGTTAAAAGAAACGAACATACGACGGATCGCTATTTCTGGGCAGAAAAAGGGTTATTTGGCGCTCAATATGTTGAAGAGAATCACTTTCTTTTCCCCAGTTTGCAATCTCTAATTATGAAGGACTCTAGAAGTCCTGTGGCTGCTGCAAGTAGTCGCTGAAAGAGAATTGAAATCTTGCAAAAAAACAGTTAATCCTCGCCTAACATCTGATCTAGATCGCTAAGGCGGGGATTCGTTTTCTATTCGATCGGAGTCAGCGATCGTAGATGAATTGTTGAGAAGAAAAGGCTTGTTGAATTTGTGCCAATTCGTCTCGATGGGCGACAATGGCGATCGCTTGCTTATCGTTAGTTGTCTGTTGTTGCTCTATTTTGAGGAGAACTGATTCCAATCTTCCTGACTTCTGCCAATAAAAAACACCAGCTAAGGGAGCAAGTAAGACGATCGAGAAAAATAATTGACCGACAGTGGGAATTAATAAGTTTAACACTAAAGCCAGACAAAATAGCCCAATTCCAGCTAAAGCCGACAAAAACACAGCCAAGAACCAACTCGGTTGGACAAAGCCCTGAAAAACCAGTTTATTAGCGCTTTTATCGACATCAATTAGTTGGTAAGCACGCTGCTCAAAATATTTTTGTAGCTTGTCTAGTAGGACTTCTATTGGTTCTGTCACCACTAATTTAATCGTTTCAGTTCTATCTTTGACAGAAGCCCGAATAAAGAATACAAGCCCTACTATCAATAGTAGTGTCAGAAAAAAAGTAGAAATTAGGGTGGAGTTGTTCACGAATTCTTTTGAACTTAAATTGTAATTTGCTATTTAGGGTAGCTCGCTCGATCTTAGGATTTGTGTTCGAGTCAAGAGACAAGGAACAAGCTACAAGCTTAAAAATCGCTCAATAGACCCAACTGTTCCCTGTTCCCTGTTCCCTCTCCTGAAGGGAGTTCAACGGCGATTGTAATAACGATTGTAATAGTAAGAGCCACCAGTAGTACGAGTAACGCCATTGACGACTAATCCTAAAATTCCCACACCAGACATTTTCAGAGTATCAACGTTTTGTTTGAGTAGAGAACGGTCTGTAGTGCCAATCTTGGCTACTAAAACTACCCCATTGGTAGACTTGGCTAAAATTCTACCATCAGCAAAACCAAGAATAGGAGGAGTATCGTAAATAATTAGATCGTAACGGTCTTCATCATTAAGCCTATCCATTAACTGTTGCATTCTCGAAGAAGAAAGTAATCTGGTAGGATCGGGAGGAAGCTCTCCAGCAGTTAATACAGAGAGATTTTCCCATTGAGGAACTCTTTGAATGGCTTCTTCTAAATCCAAACCAGTAGCTAAAATGTTGCTGAGTCCGCGCTCGTTTTCCAAGCCAATCCAATGATGAACTTGAGGACGACGTAAATCTGCATCAATTAATAGTACTCGCTGTCCCATAGCGGCTGCGGCTTGAGCGAGGTGAGAGGAAATAGTTGATTTTCCTTCCGAAGGAACAGAAGAGCTAATTACTAAAGAATTAATCGGATGATCCGAACCGAGCAGACGAATATTAGTATTGAGCGATCGAAAAGCCTCTAAGAAAGGAGAAGCTGTATACCAATTAGTAGTTTGCGTTTGATGTTTATTATTTTTGGGTGGATTGGCATCTACTGCAATTTGGGTATTGCCAATTTGTAACTGAGGTAAACCAGATTCCTCTGCTTCTAATTCTAAAGGTTTGAGATCGTTTTGAATGGGGATCATACCCAAAATTGGCAGGTGCAGAGTTTCTTTAATTTCATCAACGCTATGGAAGACTGGATCTAGTCTTTCTGCTAATAAAGCTGCTCCTAACCCAACTAGTAAACCGCCAAATAATCCCAAACCTAAATTAAGAGGAACTCTAGGAGATACTGGATCTTCAGGAAGTTCTGGCTGAGCAATTAATTGCCAGGGAAGTGCTTGCTGGGCTGCTTGTAGTTGCAGAGTTTCTTGTGCTTCTAAAAAGCGTTTTAAACTCTCTGTAGCGACAGTTAACTGTCTTTGTAAGTCAGTGTAATCACGAATTAACAGAGGCATCTGCTGCGCTCTTAAATTAAGTCTGCGCTGAAGATCTTTCAAAGCTGTAAGTCGCAACTCTTGAATCACGATCTCGTTAGCTGCTTCGACATATTTTTGATTTAGTCTTGCTCGTAAGGCGTTAGGAGAATTGAGGGCAGCAGATTGAGCTGAATCTATTTTAATCCCTTTGGCACTCAAAATTCTGCTGGCTTCTTGATTCATTAAGGGAATTAACTTATCTCTTTTCTCAATTAAATTTTGAATATTAGGGCTTTTATTGGAAAATACCGCCGACTGTTGTGCTAGTTCTAATTCGACTTTTTGCAATTGATTGAGTAAATTTTGATAGCGAGGAGAGTCACTCAAATAGGTCGTCGCGATCGCCTGTTCTGGTTCAAAGCCCAACTGTTTTTGCAACCTAGAGAATAGAGATTTAGCGGCATTTAACTCTGCTTGTGTCTCAAAATACTTTTCTTGGAAAATACCTTGCTGTTTAGATAGTAGCTTGGCTTCTTCTTCTGGATCGAGTAAGTTGTTTTGTTGGCGAAATTGTTGCAGTTGTTGCTCTCGATCGCTTACTTTTTTACGAATTCCTGGTAACTGTTCATCAACAAAAGCAATTCCTTGGTTGATTTTATTACGCCTTTCTTCCAAAGAATATTGTAAATAGTTAGTGGATAAACGATCTAAAATAAATTTAACTTTTTGGGGGTCTGTATCTCGATAAGAAATTTCTAAGATTTTGGTTGCTTTAACCTGATTAATTTTAAGAGCAGAGTTTTTGACTTTAGGTTGAATTAGATCTTCAAACTCAATACCAGGATAGCGTTTGGCAATTTCCGCAATAATTGGAGCGAGTATATTAGGACTCCGCAATACTTCTATTTGAGTATCGTAGTCTACACCAGTCTTATCACCTAAAAGTGCTAATTTAGATTCCTGCTGTTGCATACTATTGCTGGCTGGCTCTACCAATACTTGAAAACTGCCTTGATACTTGGGTTTTTGCAAAAAAGTCCACATCGCAGCCGCAGCCGTCATGCCTGCTGTTATGCCTGCAATTAAGCGAACGCGATGTTTGACAACATTGATTACCTGCTTTAGATCGAGACCTTCATCATCATCTGCTGGGGTCTGATTCAGTACTGGTAATGAATAATTTAAGGAACTATGACCATTCTGGCTATTCTCTAATTTGCCATTACCGTTACCATTACCATTACCATTAAGATATACTGACCGATCTGGGCTTGTGTCTTGCATCTTTCCTACATCCTCACAGACTTTAAAAATAATGTCTGCTGTATTGTGTCATCAAAACAAGCAAGGCAGCAGACATAATCTGAAAAAACGGCTAAATTAATAGCCTGTAATACCTCTAATCACATTAACACCAGATCCAACTGGATTAAAGATGGCACCGAGTACATCTGTAAAACCAGTGAAACCAGAGCGACCAATCACAACTACATCGTTATTACGCATAGGTGGATTTCCTTCTTCGTCAACGTTCTTAGAAAAATCAATTTTAATTTCTCTTTCGTTAACTGTGCCATCAGGATTCAAACGAACCAATTTAACCTTTTCTCGGTTAGCTCGTCTGCTATCAAAGCCTCCTGCTGCCAAAATAGCTTGGTTGAGTGGTGTATTTGGTGGTACATCCACAGCACCAGGCTTAATTACTTCTCCAACCACATTAACTTTAATTGTCGCAGGAGCAAAGCTAGCTGTTGCTAATTGTTCTGCTTTGGCAATATCAATTTTGTCGGCTTTAGGAATGATGATTGTATCACCTTCTTGGACGATCGCATCTTCGGTAAAGTTACCAGTTTGTAGTAAATCAAACAAATTTACGGCAATGATTTTCTGCTTACCATCTCTAGTTAAGCGACGAATTTCAATTTTACTAATATTTGCCAATGGTTTAATACCGCCAGCAGAGCCGATCGCCTGAGTTAATCTAGGAGGTAAAGCTCGTTTTTGTTGTTTGGCATTAGGATCTTGGGGTTGTTGTTCGGTTACATCTTGAGGCTTAACTGAGTAAGTCCCAGGACGATATACTTCCCCAACTACAGCCACATTAACTGGTCGGCTAGATTTAATCCCAAAGCTAGCATCTGCCAAGCGTAAAGTTTCTAGTGGATTGATAGTATCTACCGTAGGAATATATATAGAATCTCCATCTCGCATGGTAATGTTTTGAGAGAGAGCGCCCTTATCTATGAGATCCCACAAATTTATATTAAGTAGTTGTTCTTTGCCAGCAATATTACGACGAACCTGTACCTGACGAATATTAGATGCTGTAGTTAATCCTCCAGCTTTTTCGATCACATCGGTGACAGAAGGGAATTTTTTAGTTTCCTCATTAAAAGTTACGGTATAAGAACCTGGATTGGTTACTTCTCCAGAAACAGCAATTTTCAGAGGACGAGCAGTAACTAAACCGACGGTAATAATTGGTCGTCTCAAATAGGTAGAATATTTTTGAGCAATTTGGTCGGAAAGCTCTTTGAGAGTTAATCCTTCGGCTGGAACTCTTCCAATTAAAGGTAAGTTGACAGTTCCATCTACAAGAACAGGATATTGTCCGCTATAGTCTTTAACTTGGAAAATATCGATTCTCAGTAGATCGCCAGCTCCCATGGTATAGTCTGTCTCGCTGATAGCTGCGCTAGGAGCTGCCGCAGGAGCAGTATTAGCAGGAGGAAGAGAACGATCCTTTAACGGAGGTAGTCCAGAAAGACCTGAAGAAGAACCCGCAGGACTAGTGCTTTGATTAGTTGTTGTTTGTTGTGTAGTCTGTTGTGTTGTTTGGGTTGTTGTTTGCTGGGCAACAGCAGGTAAAAACCCTGGCAAACTAGACAAGACCAAGGATACCGTTAGAATGCTAACCGAAGTTCCTTTATTCATAAGTAATTGACGAAAAACAGCGTTAACCCTCATACAAAAATCACAATTTGCAAAATACATGATTGCGACTAGATTATCATTATTAATGGTACAAAGTTAAAATGTCGAAAAAACAAAAACAAAAATTTCCTTATTTACTTGGTTCTAAATGGACTGCTAAGCAAAAAAATTGGGGTTGGCGACATTTTCAAGTAGTAAATCGTAAAAATCAAGGTAAGTGGGTATTCGCAGAAATGATTGCTTCTTGCGATCCCCATACTCGTTTCTGGATTAATGCTCGACAACTTAAAGATAAATCTCTTTGGGAGGCTGGCTGGAAAACTTTAGAAGAAATCAATCAACCTCCTGTTCATGAAGATTTTATTGTCTTTGATGACTGAATTCAACTTTCAAGTTTGTCACTTTACTTCTGAGAAGTATTTGCTGTTTTTGCCGATCTAAAATTTAAATATTCTCGGATTTCAAATAACATTTACTAAAACTTTAAATAACATCAATGAATGCTGCTGTTTCCGTTCAAAATGTTTATAAACTCTTCACAAAAGTTCCTGTCGTTAATGACTTGTCATTTGCCATTAAAAAGGGAGAAATTTTTGGTCTTCTTGGCCCCAATGGTGCAGGTAAATCAACCACAATTAGGATGCTAATTACTCTAACAAAACCGACTCAAGGCAAGATTGAAATAGCTGGATACAATATTGCTACCAACCCTGGTTTGGTCAAAAAAAGTATCGGTGTAGTTCTCCAGCAGCTTAGCGTGGATGGAGAATTATCGGTTTGGGAAAATATGGAATTTCACGGACGGATGCACCATATTGCTAATCCTTTCAGACAGAAGGCGATCGCCCGTTGGTTGGATTATGTCGAACTTACAGACAAAAGAGATGCCCTGGCAAAAACCCTTTCTGGTGGGATGAAACGCCGCCTGCAAATTGCTAGGGCGCTATTACACGAACCAGAAATTTTATTTTTAGACGAACCAACTGTAGGTTTAGATCCTCAAACTCGTCGCCGTCTCTGGGAAATTATTCGCGATCTCAACCGCAACGGTATGACAGTTTTGCTAACAACTCATTACATGGAAGAAGTGGAATTTTTGTGCGATCGCATTGGCATTATGGAAGCAGGAAGACTGATTGAACTTGGCAGTTTGCCTGAGTTACGATCGCGCTATGGAGAAGGTTTAATCGTCAAACAAACAGGCGATCGCTTTGATTACAAATTCTTCCCCACACTCAAGGAAGCGAATGCCTATCTCGATGCTCAACCTGACAAAACTGGTATCATGAGTCGTGAATCCAATCTCGAAGATATTTTTGTCGAACTGACAGGAAGAGAGTTGAATTAGGGATTAGGGGTTAGGGATTAGGGGTTAGGGGTTGGGGATTAGGGGAGACAAAGAGACGAAGAGCAGTACGTAGGGGCAATCTCTTGTGCTTGTCCTAGAACAAGAATGATAAACAAATGGAATTAGCAAGAATTAAAAACACTTTAAATTGTTGTGAGAGGGCATGAAGAATATGTGTACCAAACCAGTTAGTACCAATTCAGATCTAGAAGCCCCTTCAGAGCAACAATTGGAACATCTGGAGATTCCCGAACCAGATGCGGAAAACATTACCGTATTTACCCATAATCTTCCTAATAAACCAATATTACCTTGGAATCATTACGATTCACCTTGGGAGGAGGTAGGGGATAGGGGACAGGGAGATAAGGAAGACAAGGAGGACAAGGGAGCAGAGAAGCAGAGAAGCCGAGGAGAAGAGGGAACAGGGAGAAATTTTGAATTTTGAATTTTGAATTCTCTAGACTGGACTTTGACCGTAATAAGGAACTGTTTCTGCCCACTGAGGGCGAATTCCTTGCCGATATTCTAGGTGGGCTAGTTCGAGGATACTACTAGCTGTATTGCCGATATTGGCAGGGGCATTGATTAAACGACAATTGAGATCGAAGTTGGCTAATTTTTTTTGCCAAGCTTCTGGTGTCAAACTGGTATCTGGTAAATATTCTCGACACGATTGACGATCGCTTGAGATCTGATAGATTCCTGCAAAGATTTCACCTCTTCTCCCTTGCATTTCTACTGCGATCGCGCTATCGAGAGGATTATCGATCCGTTCTGTCCAAGCGATCGCCGCTAACGTAGAAATTCCAAACAGAGGAATATTTAACTGTTGCGCCAATGTCCTTGCTGTGACTACCCCAATGCGAGTCCCAGTGAAGCCACCTGGCCCCTTGGCAACTGCGATAAAATTTAGATCGCACCAGGTTTGAGGGCTAAGAAATGCCATCAAGTATTGATGGAGATAACTAGCTAATTCGTATCCCAAATCCCAAGTTTGACAGCGAGTATCACCTGCAAAGTTACTGAGGGCGATTCCTAACTGGGGAGTAGTGGTGTGAATGGCAAGACCGTATTTTTGTTCATCGCTCATTGTTCATGGTTCATTGCTCATAGTTGATTGTTCATGGTTCATTGCGAAGGCAGAAGGCAGAAGGCAGAGGGCTTCTTTAAGTATTAAGTCATAAGTCATAAGTCATAAGTTTTTTTAATTGCGAATTGCGAATTGCGAATTGCTACTTGGTTTCTCCCCGTCTCCCCCTCTCCCCTGCTCCCCTGCTCCTCTGCTCCCCTGCCTTCTCAGCTAGCTGCTAATTTTTTCAACCTGCTGGTATTGAACAGAATGGGCTTGAGTAAAATTTTGAAGAGAATCAAAATCGATTGTAACTCTCCTGGGGTATGTTTTCCTTTCCATTGACCTGGTTGACAATAAAGTATTTCTACTAGCTGTCTGTGTTCTTGCAGGGTTAATTGAGTAAAGAGGATTCTAATTTTTTTAGTGCGATCGCCAACTTCAACTTGAGCGATTTTGCCTGTTATGGTTAATCCTTCTGGTTCGATTTCTAATTCTAACTTGCCTGGTAAATCGATCTCTGTGGGAATTTCTAGTTCCATCCCTTCTTCAGAAATCATAGTCGTCATTCCCCAATCAGCGCTACCGCCGTTAGAGATTTTTACCGATCGCACCAGAGGAAACCATTCATAGAAACTGAGTTTGGGAACGTCGATCGCTGTGAGCAAACTAGCCCCAATGATGACTAAGTTATAGCTACTCCAAATTAGCCCTACATTAAGACTTTGATTGTTTGGATTGTTAATTGCAAATAAATTGAGCCAGAAGCAAACTAATGTCACCATAAAGGCAACAAACAAAGGTAAAGCTAATTGCCAGTTAAAATGAGATTGCTTTCTGGAAGTTCCTTTAGGAGTAACTTTGAATCCTCTTTGGAAGGGATTAAACATCGCTTTAACAATGGTGAGAGCCAAAGGGAAACATTGGATTAAGGAATAAACATCAGACAGTAGCGCCGAACGCGATCGCAAATTCAACCAAGAAAATACGGCTAGTTGCAAAATATAGTAGGGCAGAAACAAGTAAATTATTTCTGGAGTACTGACTTTAATGGCTTCAATGCCAAAAAAGCTATAGACAATTGGAATTAACAAGAAGACAATGCGTGGAATGCTAGCAAACCATTGCAGTAATCCCTCTAAATGTGCGAGTCTTTGTCTAAAATTCAACCCAGGGATAGTTAGAGGATTATACTCGATAAAGAATGCCTGTAAAGTTCCTCTCGCCCATCGGATTCTTTGTTTGATATGGGCAGAAATACTCTCGGCGGCTAAACCAGCACTCAATTTTTCATCGAGATAGATGACTTGGTAGCCTTGAGCAGAAATTCTAATTCCTGTAAAGAAATCTTCGGTAAGAGTATTGGTGACAAAGTAACCTACCTCTCTAAGCGCTTTGCGTCTGACGACAAAAGATGTACCTGCACAAACAACACTACCCGCACCATCTTTCATTGGTTGGATTTGTCGGTAAAAGACTTCTTCTTCCGCAGGAAGAACCGATTCTAAACCTAAATTACGAGCGATCGGATCTGGGTTATAGAAGGTTTGTGGCGTTTGTAGTAAACCGACTTTGGGATTGTGGAAAAAGCCAACAGTCCGAGTTAAAAAGTTTTTGGTAGGAATAAAATCGGCATCAAAGACAACTACTAGTTCGCCGTTAGTTTGAGTCAGAGCATTATTTAGATTACCAGCTTTAGCGTGACGATTATCTGGGCGATTAATATAATTGCAATTTAGTTCTTGAGCCAGTCTTTTAATTTCTGGTCTTCTAGTATCGTCTAATAGGTAAATAGTTTTATTGGGATAATCTAGGGCTTGGCAGCCAATAATAGTTCGCTTAAGAATAAAATCAGGTTCGTTGTAGGTAGGTATTAAGATGTCTACGGAAGGCTGATATGTTCCCTCTGTAACTAGCTGAGAGTTGCGATCGGCTTGGCGGCGGCGATCTTTAAAGCTAAACATCAAGCATAGCTCGATTACGCTATTACTAATGACGACTATCTCCATTAAAAACAATCCCAGACTGAAAATGCCATTGACGGGACTTGAGAGATTTAAGGTAGAAAGCGATCGCCATAAAATATAGCGAATCGTCAAAAATAATAAAATCGACAATACGATCGCCCTCGACCAAGTTTTTGGCTGTGGCGATGTCTTAATCACAACTTGTGCAACTAAAAATAGTACTAAGGTTGGTACTAAAAGATAGTATTGATTTGGTACAGTTGGTACTTTAATCCAACTTGGCGGGGCTTCTTGGAGAAGGTGTAGCTGAGTAAAAAATTCAGTAACCGTATCGTTACCAAGTAGCCAAGCAATGGCGATCGCGCAAAAGAATCCTAAACCACCCAGTACGATCCAGGTGGCTTTTTGTAATTGCCAAATTGTAATTACGCCAAGAAAGGGATTTTTGCGTCTGCACTCTGAGCCTGTTTTAATGATTTGCATAATCTAAGGATTCATAGGCACTTTCGACTTTAAAGTACATATGTAAATTTTTCGTAAAAACCTAGGGCAAATGCTTAAATAAAGCCAAGATATCCAGACATGAAGCCACTTTTATGTTCAAAAAATAGTTTGACTCGACGTTTCGCCAAATAAATGCTAGAAAAAACGCGGCAGCTACTCGCTTTTCCCTCTCAATTAAGAATTACAGCTATGCAACTGCAATCTAGATATTCGCCACAACCAAGGAGAAAACAACCGTGAATTTGATCGAACTGTTTCAAGAAGGCGGGATTGCCATGTGGCCCCTGTTGTTCTTATCAATTCTTTCTATAGGAACAATTATCGAGCGTATTTGGTTTTGGTCAAGAATTTTAATTAGAGAACAATTGATCCTCGATCGAATTATGGAGGCAGCTAGTCTTAACTGGGAACTAGTTGCCAAAATTGCCAGAGAATATAGCGACTATCCGATCGGCAGATTTTTATATTATCCCCTCAGACTCAATAACCCCGATC
>CAZJTL010000165.1:0-11914 GCA_964548905.1 uncultured bacterium
TTTCCATTTTGCCCTAGAAAGCTCTGCTGATGAAGAATTAGCTGCTATGCGAAAAGGCGATAAACTGCTCGAAGCAATTATTGCTCTTTCTCCATTATTAGGCTTATTTGGCACGGTTTTAGGTTTAATTATCGCTCTGCGTGATATCAAAATTAGCGATTTAGGTACTTCTTCTACGGCTGGTGTTACTTTAGGTATCGGTCAGGCTTTAATTTCTACTGCAACAGGATTATTGGTAGCGATTACTAGTTTGGTTTTTTATCGATTATTTCAAGGTTTATGGTCGAATCAGGTCAGAATTTTTCGTAAAGCAGGTAGTGAAATCGAACTTATTTATCGTCAGCGTTGGACAGAAGGCGAGGAAGATGAACAAGAACGTAAAGTACCTACCAAATTTAGCTTCGAGTCATTCAAGAAAAATCCACCACCTCCGCCACCCGCGCCGAAATCTAGGGGATAGGAGAGCAGGGGAGAGGGGGGAGCAGAGAGGCTAGGGAAAAAAGTTAAGAGGCAAAAGGTTTAATGGAAAAAATGAAATCTTATAAAAACAATGCTCGCCAAGGTAAGATCCAAAATGCGATCGCAGCACGCCCGATGAAATTGCATCAAGATCGAGCTAGTGAGCAAGAAGTACGTATTGAAATTATTCCCTTGATTGATGTTATCTTCTGTGTTTTAACTTTTTTTATTTTGGCAGCAGTTGGTTTATCTCGTCAGCAAGCAATTAGTCTTAATTTACCCAAAGCTAGTACTGGTACTCCTCAAATGCGAGAAATGTTGGTGGTTAGTTTAGACGAAATCGGTCAAGTTTATGTAGAAAAACAATTAGTGACAAGGACGCAGCTAAATCAAGCGATTAAAAACTATCATCAAAATAACCCCAATGCTTTGATGGTACTTAATGCCTCTAGGAATGCTAGTTATAACGATGTAGTTCAAGTTTTAGATGCCTTACGAGAAGTGGGAGGCAATCGGGTGGCTTTAGCAACTATCCCTGGGGATGCTAAAAAATTAGATGATGCTAATCCTAATTTTTCTCCCAATCTCAATCCTAATTCTGAGGTAGGATTACCAAGTGGTTCTTACAATCCCTCCCAACCTGCTTTACCTTCTACTCCTGGAGCGGGATTGGAACATAATCAATACAACCCTTCTGTGCCAATACTTCCAAGCTTACCAACTCCTACGAATGACACTCCTTAAAATAGGGGACAGATTAATGGGAAAATAGGGAAATGGGGAAATAGGGAGATACTAATGAACCATGAACCATGAACCATGAACTATTAACAATAATGTAATGTCCAATTTAGAAACACTGATTCATGAAATTCAACAAGAAGCACAAAGGACAGTTTTTCCAATTGATATACCAGTGTACCAATCAGCAGGGTTAGAACCTACCGAACCAGTTTTATATGCTGGTAATCTGAACAGTAAGCTTTGCTTTTTTGGTCGCGATTTGGGAAAAGATGAAGTTTATGCCCGTCAACCTTTAATTGGTGCTGCTGGTAAATTAGTGCGTCAGGGTTTTTTTTGGGCAATTAATCAGCGAGAAGCTAGAGGACAAAAAGAATTACAAACAGTATGCGATCGCCTGTTGCTTACTAATACTGTTCCCTATAAACCACCAGGCAATAAAGCTTATGAAGAAGAAGTAAAAGCTAGATTTCGTCCCTATGTTGAACGTTTATTAGTGCTTCATTGGCAAGGAAATCAAATTATTACTCTAGGTAATGAAGCTTTTCATTGGTACGAACCCTATGGCAATAAGGGAGAATTAAAACAGTTTTTTAAGCAGGGAGACGATCGCTATATCAAGAGCTTAAAAGTTACTTTAACCGCGATCGACGATGCAGGCGCGAAACATCAAAAACAAATCACTTTAATGCCTCTACCCCATCCTTCACCTTTAAATAAAAAATATTATCCTCTGTTTCCCCAAATGCTACAACAGAGACTTAAAGAAATTGAGTTTTAGTTGTGTTAGTTGTTAGTTGTTAGTTGTTTGTTCATTGTTCATTGTTGATTGAAAGAAGGCAGGAGGCAGAATTAAGTCATAAGTCTTAAGTCATAAGTCTTAAGTTGTTTACTTATAACTTATGACTTATAATACCATTTCTCAAAAGTAACAAGAGACTTAGTAGAAGGTAAGGCAACAGGCAACAGGCAACAGGCAACAGATTAATTAAGGGTTTACAAGTTTTTTCCTATTAAGAAATAATTTGCTCATGTATCTAGCTAGTTTCGAGAATTGGTATAACTTGTTTTAAGGAGGCAGGAGGAAACAGCCGTTGTTAACTCATTACTCATTACTCATTACTCATTACTTCTCCCCGTCCCCTTGTCTCCCCCTCTCCCCCTAACCCCTAACCCCTAACCCCTGGTTAAGCCACCGATACTTTAGCCTCAGATAAACTAGGCTCTTCTTGAAACACGATCAGATCGAACCAGAAGGTAGTACCAACACCAACTTCACTAATAATATAAATTCGACTATTATGTTTTTCAATGATATTTTTGACGATCGAAAGTCCTAATCCAGTACCTTCGAGAGTGTGAACTCGATTTTCAACTCGGAAAAAGCGATCGAAAATAGAATCTCGATCTTCTGAGGCAATGCCAATACCTGTATCAGCTATTTCTACTCTAACAATAGGTTGTTGTTCGTAGGCAGGAATTAAGGATTTAGCCCGATAAGCGCGAATAGCTACCCTTCCACCAGCATTGGTAAATTTCAGTGCATTGCCAACTAAATTGGTTAAAACTTGCAATAACAAGTCGTAGTGGCCTAAAATTGGTGGTAAATTTGGCTCAACTTCTTGAATTAATTCAATATTTTTATCCTTAGCGTTGAGCTTGTAGGTTCGCAACGTTTGTTCGATCGGTTGAATAATATCTACAGCGCTAAAATTGTAGGCGCGAGAAGATTCTAATCTGGATAAATCCAGTACGTCATTAACCAAACGAGTCAGGCGATCGGTTTCGTGGTTAGCTGTTTCTAAAAATTCTCGGCGTTGATGATCGCTTAGATCTTCGCCGTACTCAAACAAAGTTTCGATAAAGGATTTGATATTAAATAACGGCGTTCTCAGTTCGTGAGAAACATTACTGATAAACTGACTTTTTGCTTCATTGAGTTCGACTTCACGAGTGATATCTTGAACCGTCATGGCAATACCCCTAACGTTTTCTCGATCGCGATCGAATACTTGAGTTAAGAGGATGCGGACTGTACGCCTAATTGGATGCTCGATCGTAATCCTAAATTCGCCTCGATCGGGAGAATCTCCATGATGATGTAAACCATCGCTTAAAGATAAATCTGGTGGCGCTGTTTCTGTTGTTTCAGAACTAGTTTCCTGACATTTAAAACCCTTTCCTGTTGCAATTTGGTAGAGAGGTTTGGTCAGTTTAGTGGTTAATTCTGAAGGTAAACAATGAAGAACATTTTGACCGATTAAATCTTTCCCATTCCAATTAAATATTTGTCTGGCTGTGGGATTGACTAAAATTACCTGGAGATTAGTATCAATTAAAACCGCACCATCAGCGATAGTTGAAACTAGAGTTTCTAATTTGGCTTTTTCGGAAGTTATTTCTTCAATATTTTGCTCTTCATATCTTTCTAACCTTTCTGCCATTTCATTAAAACTCAGAATCAACTCGCCTAATTCTCCTTTCAAAGGCAGATCGATACGTTGTTTAAAGTTTTTGGCAGCAATATTTTTTACTCCTACTAAAAGAGCTTTAATCGGTTTGGTAATCATCAAGGCATTAAATACCGCCCCCAAAATTACCATAGCCCAAATTGCCACAAATACAGCAATAGTGACATCTCTGGTTAAATTAGAGGAAGTTACCCCCCTAGGGTTGGGATTGATGCCGATCGCCAAAACTCCCAGATATGCTCCTTCATGACGGAGGGAAACAAACACGTCTGTAACTTGTCCTTCAGGGGTGAGGTGTTGTCTTACCAATGGTAGTTCGGAAGTTTGAGCATAATCATCTGGTAGTTCAATTTTGCGCTTAATGGTGAGCGAGTTTTGTACTTCAGCCGCAGAATAGGGAATACCAAAAAAAATCTCGCCATCTTCGTCGGCATAAAGCAAATAACGAACACTAGAAGTACTCTGGAAAAAGCGACCTGAAAATCGAGCTAATTCTGTTAAATTATTCTCAGCAATAGTAGGTGCAGCATTAGTTGCCAAAAGTAAGGCTAAATCGCTACCAAAACGAGTATCATTAACCCGAGCATCTTGTTGAATCGTATTAACCGCCCAAAAAGTCAGACCGCTCATTAACAGAGAAACTACCAGGGTAGCAGCAGCCATTAATTTGGTTTGGAGAGTAAATTCTGACCACCAATGAGCAAGTATATCTCGGATTTTATAGATAAGAGCTAACAAGGGAAACTCACACTGATACTAAATTCGTTTTTTTGCCTGTAATCGTTATAAATTATAGTTGAAAATTACTCCTCCAGGTTTTCCATCGTAATTAAACACTGCTGCCTACCAAGGCGAGGTTGTAGATGTTTATATTTTAATCTTGATTTTTTATTTAATGGCGATCGCGAACCCTGTAACCGATATCGCGGCGATAATAGATACCATCAAATTGAATCTCTTTAATGGCACGATAAACGCGATCGCTAGCTGTGATAAAACGATCGCCTACTGCTGTCACTCCCAACACTCGTCCGCCATCGGTGACAATTTGCTGCTGTTGCAGTTTAGTGCCAGCATGAAAGACAATTGCTCCTTCTGCTTCGGCGCGATCGATCCCTGCGATCGCCTTACCTTTTTCGTAAGCACCTGGATAACCTCCCGCCGCCGCTACTACACAAATAGAACTGCCATTTTTCCAATTAATTGTTTGTTGGGCTAATTTTTGTTGGGTGCAGGCTAATAAAATTTCGTCTAAAGGAGTTGCTAGCAGAGGTAAAATCGCTTGGGTTTCAGGATCGCCAAAACGACAATTGTATTCTAGTATTTTGGGTTCTCCTGCTGGAGTAATCATCAAACCTGCATACAAAATACCTCGATAATCAATCCCTCTTTTCTGTAAAGCTGCTAGGGTAGGTTGAAGTATCTCGGTTTCGATGCGCTGCATTAATTGAGGCGTGGCGATCGGTGCGGGTGCATAAACGCCCATACCTCCTGTATTATTACCTGTATCTCCTTCCCCAATCCTTTTGTGATCTTGGGCTGGTAGTAAGGGACAGATCGTAATCCCATCGGTTAAAGCGAGAACGGAAACTTCTTCCCCTGCTAAAAATTCTTCAACAACTAGAGTTTTAAAACCACTATTAAATAAATCGGCGATCGCAGCTTGTGCTTCTTCGATGGTACTAGCTACAATTACACCTTTACCAGCCGCCAAACCATCCGCTTTGACGACGATCGGCGCACCTTGTTGACTAACATAGTCTTGAGCAGATTCAGCATCAGTAAAAGTCTGAGATTTGGCAGTAGGAACACCAGCTTCTTCCATCAAAGCTTTTGCCCAAGATTTACTTGCTTCGATCTGTGCGCCAATTTTGGTTGGTCCAAAAACAGCTATATTTTGTTGCTGTAAATAATCGACAATTCCTAACGACAAGGGTAGTTCTGGGCCAACTACTACTAAATTTATCTCATTTTCTCTGACAGTTCCTGCAATTCCCTCAAAATCATCTACTGCTAGAGACACATTCTGACAATTTGCCATAGTTGCCGTACCGCCATTCCCAGGAACGCACCAAACTCTTTCTATGTTTGGAGACTGCAGCAGCGTCCAAGCTAAAGCGTGTTCTCTTCCTCCGTTACCAACTACTAAGACTTTCACGTTAGTTTAATACTCCCAAAAATTACACTTAGCTCGACTTTATCATTTAATGGGTTGACTGATAGTCACAAATACGGTAAATTTTTAACGTACTAATGTACTAAAAACGACAACAAAAAATTTATTATGAAATTTGAGTAAATCTACAGCATTATTGTGGTTCACTTGTGTTTGTTTTTCTAAAAAGAAAAAGATTAAGGAATGCAAAAAAATCCTAGAAAACTAACGAATTCCCCTTTTCGCTATCCAGGAGGCAAATTTTATGCGCGAAAGCTTATTTTAAAAGCTATTCCCGAACACGCTGGATATTGTGAACCTTTCGCAGGTGGAGCATCAATCTTTTTTGCTAAGAAAAATGTAAAACACACAATTTTAAACGATAAAGACGACGAGCTAATCAACTGTTATCTTCAAATTAGAGATAATGTAGAAAAGCTTATCTCCCTGCTAGATGGTATTCCTGCTACTAAAGAATTGCACTCTTATTATAAGAATGAATTTAACCCTTCTAACGATTTAGAACGAGCTATGCGATGGTTTTATTTAAATAGAACTTCTTATTCTGGGATTATGAAACTTCAGAATTGCTACTGGGGTTATGGTGATAAATACTCTATGAGACCTGAAAATTGGCCTTCTCATTTGAGAACCACATCAGAAAGATTAAAAAATACTGATATATACTGTTTAGATTTTGAAGATTTAATTAATCAACTTCCAAATGGATATTTCTTATTTATAGATCCTCCATACTTTAATGCAGATCAAAATAAATTTTATACTTGCTCTTTTACTAAAGAAGATCATGAAAGACTTTGTAAAGTCTTAAAAAATAATCAATATAGATTTCAATTTCTTATTACTTATGATAACAGTCCTGAAGTGAGAAAAATGTATGATTGGTGCGTTTCTATTCAGGATAATGAATGGAATTATACGATTAATCGCACTGACGATCAGAAACAAAAGCGTAAACTTGCAGATGGATACCAAAGTGAAAGATACAAGGGTAAAGAAATCTTTATTACTAATTATGAAATCGAATCAGTAATTGGAGTAAAACCACTTGTACTTGGTGAACCAAACTCTGAGAACAATAAAGTAATTCAATTGAATTTATTTGATGTTGTAACTGTATGATTTTTAATCAAGTAAAGATTCTATGTTATCTATTGCAATCCAAGGAAGTAAAGGTTGCCCACTAGAGCGATCGAAGTTAATTACTGGGTAGTTTGGGATAAAATTACAATTACAATCTTGACATTTTTGACGAGTACATTTGACTTTATTTATTTGATTTGCTGCTAAATGATCGCTCTTGGCTACATATATTTTTGAGAATGTATCATTTTGATTACTAACTCCAAGGTTAGTTAAAAACTCTTTCGCTTCTTTGGTGGGAGACCAGAAAAACAACCCATCAGTATCAGTCTCAAAAAAAGCATTGGCAATGGACGTTATTACTAAATCAAATTCTTTAGCGGTATATTGATCGTTATGAATCATAAGCGAATCAAAAGAGATTCCTGTTGTTTTAGCCCTTTGTAAAGCTGCTTCTCTTCCTAAAGTTCTCGACCTCATACATTTTACTTTTAGGTATGGATTGCTATTTAAATTTGGCCTAAAACTACCTTTAGAAGACAATTTACATTCAATAGAATATGCTCTACGAGTTTCTTTATTAATAATGTACACATCTATATCATTTAAACCTGTTTGAGCATTTAATCGAGGATTAGTTACTGTATATTTGTCAGAAAGAATGTTTGATAAGTAATCTTTTACGGTAAATTCAAAAGATTTACCGCGAATCATAGGAATGACTTTAGGATCGTTAAGAATGTCTTTTAAATGCTTAATATTTAAATTGTAGCGTTGACAAAAATTTTCAAGATCTTCAAGCCAATTTATGTCTAAGTCATAAATAGTAAAAAATTCTTCGAGACTTTTAATCCAATCTTCTGATGTCATTAACGAACTATGGCTTTGCTAAATTACATAAATTCAAAAAGCTCAGACAGACTAATACCTAATGCCCTGCATATGGAGATTATGCATAAAAGCGAAGGATTTCTTTTGCCACGTTCGAGAAGACTTATATAAGTTCTATCTAAATTAGCAGCCTCGGCAAGCTTCTCTTGAGACAATCCTCTTGTTGTTCGAGCATTTTTTAGACATTGACCAAACTGAGTAAGGTTGTTGCCTTCCATGCTCAAATTAAAACTTTTAATGTGACTCACCGTCCACAGACTGACAGTCACGTATTTGCTTGAAAAAATTTAGACCTTCTATATCGTTTAAAGACGACGCTTATAAGGATTTCAGTCCATTTCAAAGGTCAGTTATTAATTTCCTACTTGAAGCCAACCACAAGGGATTGCCCCTACTTGCTACTTGCTACATTACTCAGGCGAAACTACATTTAGTTATGCTTCACAGGTATTGGCATTATCAAATAGAAGAAGTCAAAAATCTAATCCTTCAAATTTGTGAGGAAATATTTGAAACGACAGCACAAATAATTCAAAAGCACGATCCAATGTTGGATATCGATCGCGTACAAGATAATTACTTCGATCGACAAGGAATATTTTTAATTGTGATGGACGCTAACACCGTAGTCGGATGTGGAGGCATTAAACGCTTAGATAATCAAACTTGCGAATTAAAACGTATGTGGCTGCTAAAAGAATATCGAGGACGTGGATTGGGTTGGAAACTAGCTCAAATGCTATTAGATTTTGCCAAACAAGCAGATTATCAACGAATTCGTTTAGATGTATTTTCTCAAGATAAACAAAAATCGGCGATCGCTTTTTATCAAAAACTAGGCTTTTACTCGATCGATCAATACAACGATAGTCTCTGTCAAATTTTTATGGAAAAAATTCTTACTTAACTATATTTTGAAAATAAGAAAGACTTCATATTACACAAAAAATTGGAGTTTGTGTAAAAAAATTAGTAAAAAACTAGGATAACTCGCCTAAAAATATGACTACAAAAATTCGTATTCCCTCACGCAAACCGCGATCGCAACGAAAACATACACCAAAAGCTAAAACCAAAGGACTTTATACAAGAGCAATCAAACAAGCTTTTGTCAAACTCGATCCACGTATTGCGATTAAAAATCCCGTAATGTTTGTAGTTTGGATCGGGACTATAATTACTTTCCTCGTCACGATCGACCCCAATCTTTTTGGCGCTGCAACTGGTAATAATCCCAGATTATTTAATGGTTTGCCATGATGCAACGCCACGCAAAAAAATAATAGCTATAGCAGTAGAACTGGTGGAATGATAGTACTCTTGTTCTGATTTTCCAGTGCTATTGTCAAACCAGGATCGCTGATGGAATTGGTAAAAGCTCTAACGTCAATGGTGTAAGTTATTTTTTCTACAATTAGGGGATTTGCTGATAACTCTTGATGAAGTCTTGATGAAGCATGTAAATAATGCTCCTTTTTTTTGAATAATAACAATAAAACTAAAAATTGCTCTCAAGATAGCCTTTATGAAGTTCACGACTAATTGTCTCAGTCTGCTTGTCATTAGTTTAGTTACATTAGTTAGTCTGACAGCCGTTGCCTTTCCTAGCGTAGCTAGAGAATATCGAGAAGATCTTGACGGTGAAACCAATAGCAATCTTTCCACTTGGTATCAAGACAGAGCCAGTTATTTTGAAAACAAAGCCGAAGATTACCGCCAAAAAGCTGAGTTAGAGTCAGAAATGGATGAATATGGACTTGAAGAGTTAAACCAAAATACTAATCAAGATGCAATGGCAGATGGATTGGATGAGAATGGAACAGACAATTCGGGTAATGATGTTTTTAAAAATGGTTTTTAGCTTACTCTGCCTTTTCAGTCATTCACCTAGAAGCCAAAATCTTTAGATTTCGTTTTAGCCTTATTTGCGCTAGAAAAGAGAGTTTCCCAGGCGATCGCTTGAGCGTCAGGCATTTGTCCAAAAAGATATACCCAAGGTAAATCGGCAGGAATAACACGACGAAACCATTCTAAAATGTAGGGACTGCCGTAGAGAATTAACCCTTGAAGTAGATCGCTGGCAATTAATTGCTGATAAAATTCTCGATCGCGATCGCTCAAACCTGCAATGCCACGAAAAGGAGCGCTGCGAAGGAATACTTGCAATAATACCGATCGAGGAGAAGATGTATTCAAGCATAGATACTGGCGATCAATTAACTGAACTTGATAGCCTAGTTTTTTGGGAATTGCTACTGCTGGCGCACTAATATCTAAATAAGGACAGTTAAGTAAATCATCAACCACGATTAAAGTAGTTAAATCTTGACTGGAATTTTCGACCGATAAAGGTAAAACGCCTCCTGTTTGCATCGATTCCCTTAACATACCTGCAACTGTTGCTTTTGCTTCGGGGCGATCGAGTTGCTCGATAAAGGAGGATGAAGGGGTAGATTGAGAGATATTTTGTTTTGCTTGGTGGATGCGATCGAGAGATTGCCAAATTCTGTCTTCACTCAAACGTCCTTCCTGTATTGCTTGTTCTATGGCTGCGATCGCTACTTCTGGATCTTGAGGCATTAATAAAATATCTGTTCCTGCGGCGATCGCCATGACAGCAATTTCTTCTGGAGAGCCATATTTGACAATTCCTCCCATAATTAGAGCATCAGTGACAACCAAACCTGAAAATCCTAAATTTTGGCGTAATTGCTCGGTAATAATCTGGTAAGAAAGAGTAGCGGGATAGTCTCGATCCCAAGCAGGAATAGATAGATGAGCGCTCATGATACTATCGACCCCAGCAGCGATCGCTCGTTGAAAGGGAATTAATTCAATTTCTGTCAATCGGGATGCAGAATGATTAATTAAAGGCAAATCTAAATGAGAATCGATGCTCGTATCTCCATGCCCAGGAAAATGTTTGGCAGTAGTGAGAATGGGATGGGATTGAGCGCCAACAATAAAAGATGCAATTAGATCGCTTACGATATCTGGGCGATCGCCAAAGGCACGGATATTAATAACGGGATTGTCAGGATTGTTATTAACATCAACTACAGGCGCAAGTAACCAGTTAATGCCGATCGCTTTAGCTTCAGCAGCAGTAATTGCTCCCATTTGTCTGGCATATTCTTGAGCGAGATTGGGATTTTGAGCGTAAATTGCTGACAATGCCATCGGTGGAGGAAAACAGGTAGCACCAGCAAAACGCTGTCCCACTCCCTCTTCTATGTCCGCACAGATAAACAGAGGAGTTGTTGCCCAATTTTGTAGTTGTTGCGTTTTGATGCTAATTTCGGCAGCACTACCTCCCAATAAGATGACACCACCAAGATTGAGATGCTGCAACCAGTATTTTAACTTAGCTGCGGGAGCTTCCCAATCTGGGTAGCGAATTTGGCGATCAAACAAAAAACCTGAAGCACGTACTACGATTAGTTGTCCGATTGCTTGTTTGAGGGACAAAATTCTCCAATCTGGCAATAATTCACTCACGGAATTCAAACTACATTTTCTTCATCTTCTAGGTTTTCAGTTGTATCCTCAGATTTACTGGATTGACTAATTTGGTTAAGTAAATTTAACATGCGATCGCCCCTTTCCAAAGAACGATCTTCAAGAAATACAACCTCTGGTGTTCTTCGCAATCTCATTCTGTTGCCTAGTTCGCGACGGACAAAAGCAGTAGAAGAACGTAAACCTTCCATCGTTTCTGCTTTAGCTGCTTCCGTGCCATAGATGCTGACAAACACCTTAGCATGTTGCAAATCTCCAGAAACATCGACATCAGTGATGCTTACCATACCAGCACCAACGCGATCATCTTTGATTTCGTTTAAGAGCATTTGACTAATTTCACGCTTGATTAGCGACGAAACACGAGAAACACGACGACTATCAGCCATAATTTTTGCCCCCATAATAAGCTTGCAATTTTGGGCAAATCACTTTTGACCCATTACCTATTTTCGCTTGTTTTTAAAAAAAAGGGAGCAGGGAGTAGGCAGCAGGGAGCAGGAGGCAGGAGGCAGAAGCAAAAAAACTTCAGCGGAGTCGGAGTTTCTCCGCCTCCGAACTTATGTACGGACGT
>CAZJTL010000166.1:0-11836 GCA_964548905.1 uncultured bacterium
AAGTAATGAGTAATGAGTAATGAGTAATGAGTAAAAAACTTCCTACTTCCTACTTACCTTCTGCCTTCTGCCTTCTGCCTTCTGACTTCTGACTTTTCCCTACACCCCACACCCTACACCCTACACCCTAATCCCTATAAGCATCCATTCCTTCGCAAGAACAAACTAAGTTGCGATCGCCATAAGCATTATCAATTCTGCCGACAACTGGCCAGAATTTGTGTTCTTTTGTCCAAGGTGCGGGATAAGCAGCTTCTTCGCGAGAGTAAGAGCGATTCCATTCTCCGCAAATCAATACTTCTGCGGTATGGGGAGCATTTTTGAGCGGATTATTTTCTGGGTCGAATTTACCAGTGGCGATCGCTTGAACTTCTTGATAAATGCCAATCATGGCATCACAAAAACGGTCTAATTCTTCTATGGATTCGCTTTCAGTCGGTTCGATCATGACTGTTCCCGCCACGGGCCAAGATACGGTAGGTGCATGGAAACCATAATCCATTAAGCGTTTGGCGACATCTTCAACTTCAATTCCAGCCAATTTCTTCAACGGACGCAGATCGACGATACATTCGTGAGCAACCAAACCTGCTTTACCTTTAAATAAAACTGGATAGTAATCTTGGAGACGATGAGCAATATAGTTAGCGTTGAGAATGGCTAGTTTAGTTGCTTCTGTTAAACCATCGCCACCCATCATCGCAATATACATCCAGGAAATAGTGAGGATGCTAGCACTACCCCAAGGTGCAGCAGAAATTGCCCCGATCGATGTTTTACTTTTGCCATTGCGTCCATTTTGTAAGCAGGTTTGCTGAAAAGTCTCTGCAATTGCTACATCAGGTAAAAATGGCACTAAATGAGCTTTAACCCCGATCGGTCCCATACCTGGGCCGCCACCACCATGGGGAATACAGAAGGTTTTGTGTAAGTTGAGGTGACAAACATCCGCACCAAAATCAGCAGGACGACATAATCCCACTTGCGCGTTCATATTTGCGCCATCCATATATACTTGTCCGCCGCGATCGTGAACGATCTGGCAAATTTCTGTAATTTCTTCCTCAAATACACCGTGAGTGGAGGGATAAGTCACCATTAGTGCAGCTAAGTTACTACTGTGTTTTTCGGCTTTTGCTCTCAAATCATCGAGATCGACGTTACCATCGCGATCGCAAGCTACGGCGACAACTTTCATCCCACACATGACAGCGCTAGCAGGATTAGTACCATGTGCAGATTCAGGAATTAAACAAATATTGCGATCGAGTTCGCCTCTAGTTTCGTGATATTTACAAATTACCTGTAATCCTGCATATTCACCTTGAGATCCTGCATTGGGTTGCAAAGAAATACCAGCAAAACCTGTAATTTCAGCTAACCAGGCTTCTAACTGACTAAAGAGAATTTGATAGCCTTCTGCTTGCTCGATAGGTGCAAAGGGATGAAGTTTGCCAAATTCCTGCCAAGTAACGGGAAGCATTTCGGCTGTAGCATTCAATTTCATCGTACAAGAACCCAAAGGAATCATCGAAGTATTAAGGGATAAGTCCTTGGTTTCTAGCTGATGAATGTAGCGCAATAGTTCGGTTTCCGATCGATAGCGATTAAATACTGGTTCGGTTAAATAGCTGCTGGTACGCTGAAACTGTTGGGGGATCTCGAAATTGGCTGTGGTTGCTAATTGGGTTAGAGTAAAATCTAAGGATTCAATTCCCTTGACTTGGGCAAAAATTTCCAACAGATCGATTAAATCTTTTTCAGTGGTAGTTTCATCTAAGCTAATACCCACTGCACTGTCACTTAACAGACGCAAATTAATACTGCGTGCTGCTGCTGCTTTGAGTATGGCTTGAGCCTCAATACTGGTGATATGAATGGTATCGAAGAAAGATTCCGATTTAAGTTGATAGCCCAGTTTTTTCAATCCTTGAGCAAGGATGACAGTTAACTGGTGAATCCTCGTAGCAATGTTTTTGATGCCTTCTGCGCCATGATAGACAGCATACATCGAAGCAATTACAGCTAGCAGCACTTGAGCCGTACAAATATTACTAGTCGCCTTGTCGCGACGGATATGTTGCTCTCTAGTTTGTAGTGCTAGACGCAATGCAGGTTTACCTTGTGCGTCACGGGAAACACCCACAATACGCCCTGGAATTTGACGCTTATAAGCGTCTTTAGTGGCAAAGTAAGCAGCATGAGGGCCACCGTATCCCATAGGAACACCGAAGCGTTGTGTGCTTCCCACGGCAATATCAGCACCAAATTCACCTGGAGGAGTTAATAAAGCTAGACTCAAGAGATCGGCGGCGACGGTTACGATTGCTTTAGCCTCATGGGCGCGATCGATAAACTCTCGATAGTCATAGATAGTCCCATCAGTAGCAGGATATTGAAGTAAAGCTCCAAAAATCGGCGTATTAAAATCGAAAGTACGGAAATCACCGATAATTATTTCAATACCAACAGGATAAGCCCGAGTTTTAATTACTTCAATTGTTTGAGGATGGCATTCACTGGAAATAAAGAAAGCATTAGCTTTGGTTTTAGACAAGCCATAACTCATACTCATTGCTTCTGCGGCTGCGGTTCCTTCATCTAATAAGGAAGCATTAGCAATTTCTAATCCTGTTAGATCGATAATAGTAGTTTGGAAGTTTAACAGGGCTTCTAACCTACCTTGGGCAATTTCAGCTTGGTAAGGTGTATAAGCAGTATACCAGCCTGGATTTTCGAGAATATTACGTAAAATCACTGGTGGGGTAATGCAATCGTAGTAGCCCATGCCAATCAAAGAACGATATACTTTGTTTTTGGAAGCGATCGCCCTTAATTGAGCTAAAGCTGCATATTCGCTTTGTGCTTGTGGCAGTTTGAGAGGTTGTTGCAAACGAATAGTGGCGGGAACTGTTTTCTCGATTAAAGCATCGATGCTATCAAAGCCCAAAACCTTGAGCATCTTTGCTACTTCCTCAGCACCCGAACCAAGATGGCGTTGAACAAAAGAGTCGCCTTTAACTACTACCTCTGTCGATAGACTTTGATATTGATTTTGACGAGTATCTTTGTCAACTGTAATGTCAAAATTAAGCATAATTGAAGCTGATTCCTAGAGGATGATTTGGGTAAAATCGGTAGTTAATTAAGATGTCAACCCAATTTAAACTAAAAAATTTTAGATGGGGTCGATCGCCGATCGTACTGTTTATTATTTTTTATTATTTTGTAACAAATTCTAAAAAAAACTGCGAACTTAGTCTGTTTATTATTAACAATTTATTTTTTCAACGAAGGCAGAAGGCAGGTAGGGGGGAATGGCCATTCGTCCGTACAGAAGTTGTAGGGACGTTCCATGGAACGTCCCTACATAAGTCTAAAGTAAGCAGGTTTTTTTTACTTGCTACTTCCTACTCCCTACTTCCTGCCCGATTAGTATGATCGGAAAAAGAGATCGTCTCGTTCTGAGCGCATGATAAGCTTCGATCGAGTCAAGTTTAGTTGCTTGATAAATCATGGACAAAGACGCATGAACCCAGAGATATTGGCGAGATTACAGGATTTGTGTAAAGATGAAGCAGCTTTTGAGCAGCTCAAACAGATCCTCAACAATGAAGTTCAACCTCTAGAACAAGAAATCGATCGAGCAAATTTCGAGGTAGAGCGACAGAAAGCGCTGTTCGGCGTTATTACCAGACTCAGAGAACCATTAGACCTAGAAGCGATTTTTCAAGCAACAGCAAGAGAAGTTCGCCAGCTTCTAGCCGCAGATCGAGTAGGAATGTTTCGTTTCTATCCAGATTCAGGTTGGGATGATGGTGAATTTGTCTCAGAGGATGTAGACCCCACTTTCCCATCGGCGATCGCGCAAAAAGTTCACGACCATTGCTTTGGAGAACAGTTTGCCGTTCATTACCAAAGAGGTCGAGTTCAGGCAGTGGCAGATATCTACAACGCGGGGCTGAGCGATTGTCACATCCAAGTTCTATCGCAATTTCAAGTACGAGCTAACTTGGTTGTGCCTTTGCTGCAAGGGCAAAACCTCTGGGGATTACTCTGTATTCATCAATGTCGCGCTCCCAGGCAATGGCAGGAAACCGAGATCGAGTTTGTCAACCAGATTGCCAACCATTTGGGAGTAGCCCTCAAACATGCAGAATTGATGTTAGAATTGCGGGCGGAAATTGCCGAACGACAACAAGCCGAACAACGCGCCCAGTCTCTCAATCAGGGATTGAGACAAGCGATCGTTGAACTAACGGCAGTGAATAAAGAATTGGAAGCTTTTAGCTATTCTGTTTCCCACGATTTACGCGCTCCCTTACGCAGCATTGATGGTTTTTCTCAAGCCTTATTAGAAGACTGCATCGAC
The DNA here is from genome assembly GCA_964548905.1 of uncultured bacterium. Taxonomy (GTDB): domain Bacteria; phylum Cyanobacteriota; class Cyanobacteriia; order Cyanobacteriales; family Xenococcaceae; genus CAZJTL01. Next base: position 4,373 of record CAZJTL010000166.1, read on the forward strand.
CAATTAGACTCAATCGGTCAGGACTATCTGAAACGAATTCGCTCAGCCACTCAACGGATGGGGCAATTGATTGATGACCTTCTCAACCTCTCGCGAGTTACGCGCAGCGACATGCAAATGGAAGAGGTAGATCTCTCTCAGTTGACTAGTCGCATTTGCACCGATCTACAACGTAGTCAACCACAACGACAGGTAGAGTTTGTAATTCAATCTGGATTGTGCGATCGAGGCGATCCTCATATGTTGCAAATTTTGTTGGAAAACCTAATGCAAAATGCTTGGAAATTTACTTCTAGAAATCCCCAGGCAAAAATAGAATTTGGCGCGATCGCCCAGTCAAGCGGCATTCCTGTCTACTTCGTTCGGGACAATGGGGTGGGTTTTGATATGGCTTATAATAACAAATTATTTAAACCCTTCCAGCGATTACACGGTATGCAGGAATTTCCTGGTAATGGGATTGGACTTGCTACGGCTCAGCGTGTTGTACGTCGCCATGGCGGTCGGGTATGGGCAGAGGGAATGGTAGGACAAGGTGCTACCTTTTTCTTCACCATAGCAGAAGAGGAGGTCGGAACATGAGTGGCAATGGCAGCAATAAAACTATTCTTCTGGTGGAGGATAATCCCGATGACGAAGCGTTGGCAATTCGAGCCCTCAAGCGCCATAACATCGGCAATGAAATCGTAGTCGCTCATGATGGGGTCGAAGCTCTCGATTACCTCTTTGGAACGGGTATGTATGCGGGACGAGATGTCAGCATCAAGCCGACGGTAGTTTTGTTAGATTTGAAATTGCCCCGCATCGATGGACTTGAGGTATTGCAACGCTTGCGGCAAGATGAACGCACGAAAATATTGCCTGTGGTAGTGATGACTACCTCTAGTGAAGAACAAGATCGGATCGATAGTTACCAACTGGGATGTAACAGCTTTATTCGCAAGCCTGTAGATTTTATTCAGTTTTCAGAGGCAATTCGGCAATTGGGGATGTACTGGCTGCTGTTAAACGAACCACCCCACATTTAGGAAACAACATGAGATGAACCCTAACTTACGCATTTTGATTGTCGAGGATTCGGAAGATGATATGCTGCTGATGCTGCGAGAGCTACGTCGGGGGGGATATATCCCTGAATATATGCGGGTGGATACGCCTGCTAACATGCAAGCTGCTCTCGATCGCCAGCCGTGGGATCTGGTTATAGCTGATTACACGCTGCCAGCTTTCAGCGCTCCAGAAGCCCTGAATCTAATCCAGAGCAATAAGTTAGATTTACCTTTTATCATCGTCTCTGGAACCATCGGTGAGGATACTGCTGTCGCTGCGATGAAAGCGGGAGCGCATGATTACATCATTAAAGGCAATCTCTCTCGTTTAATACCTACGGTGGAGCGGGAGTTGCGAGAAGCACAGGAACGCCGCCAAAGGCACAAAGCAGAACAAGCTCTACGGGAAAGCGAAGAGCGGTTTCGTCAATTGGCAGAGAACATTACCGAAAGCGTGTTCTGGATGTCAGATCCAAAAGCGCGTCAGTTGCTCTACGTTAGCCCTGCTTACGAACATATTTGGGGACGCTCCTGTGAGAACTTGTATGCCAACTTCAGAGAATGGCTAGAAGCAATTCATCCAGAGGATCGGCAACGGATTGAGTCGGTTTTCTTCGAGCAAGCGCTAGAGGGTAAATATGATGAGGAATATCGTATTATCCGTCCCGATGGCTCGTTGCACTGGATCAGAGATCGCGGTTTCCCGATTACAGATAACACTGGTGAAGCCTACCGAGTGGTTGGCATGGCAGAAGATATTAGCAATCGCAAACAGGCTGAAGAAGAACTAAGAAGTTCAGAAGCACGATATCGACTGCTATTTGAAAGCAACCCTAATCCTATGTGGGTTTTTGACTTAGAAACTCTCGCTTTTCTGGCGGTGAATCAGGCGGCGATCGACCATTATGGCTATTCAAAATCAGAATTTTTAAGCATGACGATCGCCGATATTCGCCCTCATAAAGATATTGCCTCACTACACCAAGTTATCTCAAACTTAACACCAGAACAGAATTACCTGGGGGTTTGGAAACATTTGAAGAAGGATGGCAGCGTGATCGATGTAGAAATCTTGGCTCACACCTTCTCATTTGCGAACAAACAGGCAAGCTTAGTTCTAATTAACGATATTACCGATCGCCTCCAAGCGGAACAGAAAATCAACGAACAAGCTGCCCTGATTGATGTGGCAACCGATGCTATTTTGGTTCGCGATCTCGAACACCGCATTCTCTTTTGGAACAAAGGTGCCGAACGCATGTATGGATGGGAAGCAGCAGAAGCTTTGGGTAAAAATGCCATTGAGTTATTGTATCAACCTGGGGAAACGCTGCCCCAATTTGAAAAAATTCAGGCAACGCTGATTCAAGAGGGACAATGGCTGGGAGAGTTTCAGAACATCGCTAAAAACGGTAAGATTCTTGTGGTTGAAAGTCGCTGGACGCTGATGCGCGACGAAAGTGGCAATCCTCAATCTATTTTGACGGTTAGCACTGATATTACTGAGAAAAAACAACTAGAAGCGCAATTTTTACGCGCTCAGAGGATGGAAAGCTTGGGGACTCTGGCAAGCGGTGTTGCCCATGACTTCAACAACTTGCTTACACCAATTTTAGCCGCCTCTCAACTACTGCCTTTGAAACTTCCTAAGCTAGACGAACGCGATCGATATTTATTCTCGTTGATTGAAGACAGTGCCAAACGGGGAGCGGACTTAGTTAAACAAATTTTAGCATTTGCCCGTGGGGTAGAAGGAAAGAAATTGCCTCTCCAAGTCAGACACTTGTTGGCAGAGGTGTTACAAGTTGCTAGACAGACTTTTCCCAAAACCATTGAAATTCGTACCGATATTCCAGCAACAGATTTATGGACAGTTTCCGCCGATGCCACCCAACTGCATCAGGTGTTCATGAATCTCTGTGTTAATGCTCGTGATGCCATGCCCAACGGCGGTAGACTAGGTCTTGCTGCTGAAAATCAACTCGTTGATGAAGCCTTTACCCGAACTAATCTGGATGCTCGTATTGGTTCCTATGTTGTTGTTACGGTTTCGGATACGGGAGTTGGCATTTCTCCAGAATTATTAGAACGAATTTTTGACCCCTTTTTTACTACCAAAGAAGTGGGTAAGGGAACAGGACTGGGATTATCCACTGTTTTGGGGATTGTGAAAAATCACGGCGGTTTTATCAAAGTGTCTAGCGAGGTAGGCAATGGAACTCATTTTCGAGTCTATTTGCCAGCCGTAGAAGATACAGTAGTCCAGCAAGCACGAGAAAAGTCGCTCCTTTGGGGAAATGGAGAATTGATTTTAATTGTGGACGATGAACCCTTAATTCAACAGGTGACTCAAACCTCCTTAGAAGATCGGAATTACAGAACTCTTGTTGCCAGTGATGGGATTGAGGCGATCGCCCTCTATGCCGAACACAAGGATGAGATTAGTGTGGTGTTGATGGATATGATGATGCCCTCGATGGATGGATTAACCGCACTACGAACCTTACATAGACTAAATCCCAAACTTCAGGCGATCGCTACTAGCGGTCTGGCTTCAAACAATCAGCTTGCTGAAGCTACAGGAATTGGGATTAAAGCATTTTTGCCCAAGCCCTTCACAGCGAAAGAATTATTAAATACCTTAGGCAAAGTACTTAATCAGGAAAATATCTAGCACTACTCTAATTCCCTGTCTCGACAGCAGTAATGATTGTGTGCAGCAGTTGACCGAGAAGGCGATCGCCAAATCTAACAAACTCAAACATTTAGATGAAAAGATAGCTCTCATTGACGAGCGCTTGAAGGTGATGGACAAGAGAATTGACCATGCTCATAATCGAAGCTGGACTAATTATGTAACCATTGACCCTGTGAAGTTACTTCAGAATATTTTTGGTGGCGGAGATGTTCAGAAGGATAAGATTGCGATCGCAAGAGATGAGGCGGTCAGAGAGTTATTACAGTTGACCTAAGCTTTAATAAAGCCAGTGATAATTAACATTGAAACTAAAACTACAATTGACATGTTAAACCTCCTGGAAGAATAAGCTTCGGAACGTATGATTTAGCATTATTAACGTATGTATCTCAATATTTTTAAACCGTAATAATACGGAATTTTATTTACATTAGAATCAGGCTCGTATTTTTACTGAATACAAATTGCTTATAAATTTGGAAAAGGCGAGACCGCACAGATTTTGGGGATGGAGTCGGGGCGCGATCGCGGTTCATCATCGAAGCCATTCTTCTCAATCTTTATTTGAAAATGCAGCAATTAAAATCCCATGTAGAATTACTTAATGGTAGCTATTTTCTCTTACCATGCATAACCAACGCCTGAATCGAATTAATGACTCGCAAAATTTTTCATAGCCTCCAAGTAGAAGACTACCAGCATCCGAGCGATCGCAAGGCATTAAAAGCGCTAGAAAAAACGCCAGGATTACCTTTGCTACTAAAAAAGATTAATGAGTATGGCATCGATCGACTTCTGCGACTACAAGTAATCGGCGGAGACTTTGAAGTGAGTGAGCGTAACTTTTCTTCTTTGCACTATGCCCTAGTCGAAGCCTGTCAGATTCTTGATGTTTCGCCATTACCAGGTCTGTATCTTCATCGAGGGACAGGACATATATCAACCAAAGCGATCGGTGTGGAAAAGCCGTTAATTGGTGTCAACTTAGAAGCAATGGAATGGTTATCATCAGAAGAATTGTTGTTTGTTTTAGGGCATGAAATTTCTCGGATTAAGGGACGATATTTATCCTATCAGCAGTTAGCAGTAATCATGCCATTATTGAAAAATTTAATTAGTAGTACAACACTTGGTTTTGGTGGTTTAGCTGCCAACGGGATCGAAGTGGCGTTGTACAACTGGATTATGATGGCAAAATTTACCGCAGATCGTGCGGGTTTACTATCCTGTCAAGATGTAAATGTGGCTATGACGACTTTGATGAAACTGGGTGGACTACCGAGTGAGCATCTAAGTCCAGAGGTCGTCCAAGCTTTTTTAGAACAAGCCAGAGAGTTTAATGTTCGAGATTTTGATAGCTTAGACAAAGTCACCAAAATTTTCAGTTTTATGGAATTCCGAGATCCTTGGGCTGTGATGAGAGCTTCTGAACTGCTTTCATGGGTTGATGCAAAGATGTACGAGCGGTGGATGCAAGCGAGCGAGACGAATCCACCGAGGCAACCTGAAACGCAACAAGAGACTGATGAACCAGTAGATGACCCTGTAGATGACGTGGATTGGAATTTCTTAGGTTCTTGGTAGTCCTCTTGGAAGGGCGAGCGGAGTGTCACCTCAAACGTCCAGATCTTAAAATACTAATAATTAACCATAAGCCCAAAAAACTAGCGACAGCGAACAGGATACTACTAACTAAAGATAGTTGATTGGTAGAAGCGCTACAAGAAATTATTGCTGCCCCCATAATTAAGGAACCAACTAAAATACTAAAAGAAAGGCGATTGGCAGAATCATCAACGCTACGACGCAAGGATTCTAACTCTTTGACATTAAAATTGAGCTGAAGCGTTTCGGAACTAAGGCGATCGAGCAGAGATTCAATTTGTCTGGGAGTTTGGAGCGATATAGATTTTAGATCTAAAACAGTCCGCAAAAAAGTTTGTAGTGGCGTGCTACCAATAAGTTGACGACGGAATAAGTCAGCCATCAGAGGTTTAACTTCAGCTACCAAATTAAAATCTGGATCGAACTCGCGAGCAACTCCTTCTAAATTTGCCAGACTCTTAGCAAACAAACCAAGATTGCGCGGTAATTTGATTTTGTTAGTACGGGCAATTTGTAGGATTTGGTAGAAAACTTCGCTAAAATTCAATTCAGAGAGGTTAAGGTTGTAGTATTTGCGTAACATACGATCGTAATCTGCTTCGAGACGAGCTAAATCGATCGCTCTGGTACTGTCGGATAGTTTGAGGGTTAATTGAGCGCATCTAGCTGCATCCATATCAACGATCGCCAGTAGCATTTCTGTTAGTAGTTGTTGAGTGCGGGGATCTAAGCGTCCCACCATACCGCAGTCAATAATGGCGACACGACGATCTTGAAGATAAAAAATATTACCTGGATGGGGATCGGCATGAAAGAAACCATCTAGATAAAACTGTTGAAAGAAAGCACGAAATAAAAGGGTAGAGAGTTGGTGACGAATTTTTATTACCCCATTGTCCTCAAGTGATGGTTCAATTTCTGCTTTGAGAATCGGTTGTCCGTCTAACCATTCGATCGCCAGTAATTTTTCAGTAGTAATCTCCCAATAAACTTTAGGAATGACTAGCTTGTGGGTGTCAAACCAGGTACTTGTAGATAAGTTGCGCCGTAATTGTTCTGTATAGTGAGCTTCTTGAGTAAAATCTAATTCAGCACGAACAGCATTAGTAAATTCTTCAGCAAGGCTAATTACATCGTAGGTTTGCCCAAATTCAGTCAAGGCTACCAATTCGGCGATACCTTTAATTAAAATAATATCGCTAGCAACAATGGCGGCAATAGCAGGACGTTGGACTTTAATGGCTAACTCCTCACCTGTGGTTAGAGTCGCACGATAAATTTGCGCGATCGAACCAGCCGCGATCGGTTCAGTTTCTATGTGGCTAAATATTGTTTCTAGAGGTTGGGGAAGTTGTTGACGAACGAACGGTTCTATTTGCTCCCAATCAATCACTGGGACTTGCGCTTGTAGTGCGGTTAAAGCTTGGATGTATTCTGGAGGTAATAAATCGGGACGAGTACTAAGTAATTGTCCAAATTTAACGTAGAAGGGGCCTAATTCAACTAAAATTTTTCTGAAGACAGCAGGAGGTGGTAACTTTGGTTCATCGGTTTTAGAACCAGTCAACAAACGGCGCATGTAATCCCAGCCGTTGCTGAGGATGATTTCGAGAATTTCTCGCTGACGAGTACTGGTTTTGGCTAGAGAGAACACGTTGATAATTGCTAATTGGTCTTTGATTAATGCTTCAATTCCAAGATAGCCTTATACTCATTACAGGATAAAAAAAGCTGCCGATCGAGCGATCGCCAGTCGAGCAAATCTTCAAAGTAATTGTTTGACGACTCCCGACGCATAGAATGCGCGGGATTCCTATCTTTTTCTCTATTTTCCACTGCAAAAAAAGCAGAATTATCGATCGCGATCGCTACTTTGAGTTTCCAAATTTTTTTCTAACAGCATCAGAAATTAACTTTCTCAAGAAAGGAACTTTAATTTCTGGCGGTAAATTATCTAAGATTTCTTGAACATCAATAGGTAATCTCATCGCAAAGTTTTTCTTGGCTAAAGGAACATCTACTTCCCCACAAGCTTTGTACTGCTTTGCTTTAAATTCTTCGGCTCTCCCGTACTCATGGTGATAAGCAAAGATTATCAAATTAAGGGCATAT
>CAZJTL010000167.1:0-11796 GCA_964548905.1 uncultured bacterium
CATTACCGTCTTTATATTTCTCTTCAATTTCGGCAATAACTAAAGAGGCGCGACTAGCAATCTGAACCGCCGTTTCTCCACCTTTAGGTGCATTCCAAGCGGGTTCGGTAAGCCAATTAACATAATCTTCTGGATAATGTTGTTGTACGTATTCGGCGGTTTGCCCTTCCCATTCACCATAGCGAATTTCTTTCAATCCATCCCTTAGTTGCATCTCGATCCCCACGCGATCGCACAAAAGTTTAGCAGTGGCGATCGTTCTTTTCATGGGACTGACGTATACTGCTTGCCAGGGTAGCTTATAGTAGGCATCGGCGAAAGCTTTTGCCATTTGTATGCCTTCAGATGTTAGTTCGGGATCGAGTTCGCCGCAGTAGCCACCACTACGACTGTAAGTTGTTTCTCCATGTCTGATTAAATAGAGATTTAGACTCATGATTTCTAATTGTTCTCCGTTATAGTACCTAGAGAGTGCCAAACTATTACAATAATTACTAGATAGACAAAATATTTAAGATTAACGCTTTCACAGGGATAAAAAATCTATGGCTGATGCCGTCTACATAGATAAGCTTAAAAAAAGCTACGGCGAAGTTCAAGCCGTTCGTGATATCTCTTTTAGCATCCAAAGAGGTGAGATTTTTGGCTTACTAGGGCCTAATGGCGCGGGGAAAACCACTACAATTCGTTGTTTGTGTACCCTTGCCAAACCCGATGTGGGCAAAATTGAAGTATGTGGAATCTCGGCTGTAGATCGTCCCAAAGATGCTAGAAGAAGACTGGGATATGTAGCTCAAGAAGTGGCGATCGATAAAATTCTCACAGGAAGAGAATTATTAGAACTACAAGCTGCACTCTATCATTTACCTAAAGCTACTGCCAAACCAAGAATTGATAGCTTAATTCAATTACTAGGTTTGGAGGAATATGCAGACAAAAAAACTGGTACTTATTCTGGGGGTTTGCGAAAACGTTTAGATTTAGCGGCGGGGTTACTGCATCAACCAGACTTATTAGTATTAGACGAACCAACAGTAGGTTTGGATATTGAAAGTCGTTTTATTGTTTGGGAATTCTTGCGCCAACTCAAACAAGCAGGAACTACTGTATTAATTACCAGTCACTATCTCGAAGAAATTGATATGTTAGCCGATCGCCTGGCAATTATCGATCGCGGGACGATTATTGCTATAGGTACGCCTTCAGATTTGAAGGATAAAATAGGAGGCGATCGCGTTACTCTTCGCATCCGCGAATTTGCACCAGCAGAAGAAGCCCAAAAAGCGAAAAATCTCTTGCAAGCACTTCCTTTTGTGGAAGAAATTATCGTCAATACCGCACAAGGAAACTCTCTTAACTTAGTAGTCACTGCTCAAAGCAATCCTCTCAGCCAAATCGAGCGATCGCTATTAGACGCAGGTTTACCCATCTTTAGTATGGCGCAATCTCGTCCCAGTCTCGATGATGTCTATTTAGCTGCAACAGGACGTACCTTAATGGATGCAGAAATGGCAGCCGCAGGAACTCGCGATCTCAAAAAAGAACAAAAGCAGATGATGGCTAATGGTTCATAGTTCATGGTTCATTGGTGGTTAGTTATTTGTTATTTGTTGTTTGTTCATAGCTCATGGTTCATTGTTCATAGTTCATTGAAGGATTGCCCCTCTGCACCTCTGCCCCCTAATCCCTAATCCCTAACCCCTATTCCCTTATTATCATGAGTCAAACTTTTACACCATCTAAATTTGAATCGATACTTGCTCCCAATTCCAATCTTGGTACTGAGATTAATCCGCCTGAGAATGCTTGGAGTGAATTTATTCAGGAAACTTTAGCTTTAACCAAACGTCTTTTTATTCAATTACAACGTCGTCCTTCTACCCTTGCTGCTGGTATAATTCAGCCGTTTATGTGGTTGGTGTTATTCGGCGCATTGTTTTTAAATGCTCCCAGTGGATTATTTGGCAACGATCTAAATTATGCTAAATTTCTCGCACCTGGAATAATTGTCTTTACTGCCTTTTCTGGTGCTTTGAATGCTGGTTTACCCGTCATGTTTGACAGAGAATTTGGTTTTCTCAATCGCTTACTGGTAGCGCCACTATCCACTAGATATTCAATTGTTGCAGCTTCAACGATTTATATTATCTCGTTGAGTTTAATTCAAACAGCCGTAATTATTGCAGCTAGCGCCTTTTTAGGTGCTGGTTTACCTAGCTTGGCAGCTTTAGGCGCGATCGCCTCGATCGTGTTTCTAATTGTCCTAGGTGTAACCGCCTTAAGCTTAGGGTTAGCTTTCGCACTACCTGGTCATATTGAATTAATCGCAGTAATATTTGTTACTAACCTCCCTTTATTATTCGCTAGTACGGCACTAGCACCAATGAATTTCATGGCAGGTTGGTTGCAAATAGTTGCCAGTCTCAATCCTCTTACTTATGCGATCGAACCCATTCGTTACTTGTATCTGAATAACGATTGGACATTTAGTAGCATGGTGATGAATACTCCCTGGACATCAATAAGCTTTAGTCTGGTTATTTTAATCTTGCTGGCTTTTGATACTGTAGTTCTGTTTGCAATTCAACCTTTGCTACGTCGTCGTTTTGCGTAAGAACTATTATCTCTTTGAGGTATCACAACCATGAAAACCTTATTTCTTATTCTCAAAAATACCACCAGTCTTACCCTGGGAATTATTCTAGCTGGTATGTTTAACTTTTCTCCAGCTAGTCTAGCTCAAGTTTCCAATTCAGATTCGGATGGCTATCAATCCAACGAAAAAGATGCTTTGTACGGCGGTGACGGTTTTAGCTTGAATCCAATGGAACTAATTCACCGCGCCAATCTAAATAATGGTAGAAGTGGCGAAGAATTCGAGCAAGAGTCACAACAAAACATGAGTACTTCTGCTGCTGATTTTAGAAAGCAGCAACTAGAGAGATTAAATAATCGAAGTTCAACCTCCACGCCTACATCTACACCATCAACTCCTCAACAATAACCCTTAATCGATCGTTTTCAAATCTATGGACACTGTTAGCATCATTTCACTGACATTGAGTTTACTTTTGGGACTAATGACTATCCTCTTTATTTTTAGGATTGTCTTGACTTGGTATCCTCAAGCTCAATTAAATAGTTTTCCCTTCAGCTTAATCGTCATCCCAACAGAACCATTTTTAAGTCACTCTCGGAAAATCATTCCCCCACTTGGCGGCGTTGATATTACCCCAGTAATTTGGGTAGGCATTTTCACCCTACTCAGAGAGATACTCTTAGGACAACAAGGCTTGATTACAATGGCACTGCGTTAGGGGTCAGAGGAAGCAGAGGGAGCTTCTAAGTAGCCACTCTTTAATTAGCTATTAGCTATGGTTGCCAAAGGCTTATCGCCGTGCGACGGCGATAAGGCAATCTCTCAAATTATCTCTTTTAAAACATTGTTGAACAAATGTCATTAAACATCGAGACAGATTTAGTCAAAATACTGGAAAAAATTGATACTAAAATTGATAAATTATCGAATGATGTTGTCGATTTAAAAATTGCTGTTGTCAAATCTGAAGAAAAGCTTAGTGGTGAAATTAGAACTCTCGACGAAAAAGTAAATGGTTTAGCCAAGCGCGTAGACGATCAAGCTTTCATCAATCGTGGGGTATTGATTGGGTTAATCGTAGCAATTTGCGGTGGTGCGGCTAAATTATTTGGTTTTTTAGGCAATCCCTAGTACTGAAAGACGTAGGAAGTAGGAAGTAGTATGTCTTCGGTAAATTTGCGGTTAGATCGAGGCAAAAGCAAAGATTATACTAGCGATAAAACAATACCTATCACTAAATAGCTGATAGCTGATAGCTGATAGCTAAAAAATTATGCTAGCAAGAGTTTGGAGTGCGGCGATCGTTGGTATTGATGCCGTCAAAGTTGGGGTGGAAGTAGATGTATCTGGTGGTTTGCCAACGCTTGTTGTTGTCGGTTTACCCGATACCGCCGTCCAAGAATCACGAGAACGAGTCAAAGCTGCTTTGAAAAATGCTGGTTTTGCTGTTCCCGTCAAAAAAATCGTGATTAATTTAACTCCTGCCGATCTTCGCAAAGAAGGGCCCAGCTTCGATCTACCTATTAGTGTAGGCGTTCTTGCCGCTTCCGAACAAATAGATCCCACCCTTTTAGGCGATCATTTATTTCTCGGTGAAGTTTCTCTCGATGGTACCCTTCGCCCCGTCACAGGAGTTCTATCGATCGCTGCTGCTGCTAAAAAACTAGGAATAACTGCTTTAATCGTTCCTGTTGCCAATGCTCAAGAAGCGGCTGTAGTAAAAGATCTTTCCGTTTATGGCTTGAACAACTTAGAAGAAGTTGCCGATTTTCTCAACCAACCCGAAAAATATAAACCAGTAGAAATAGAAGTTTCTGAAGCACTAGAGCGATCGCTGTTTGCTATTCCTAATTTAAAAGATGTCAAAGGACAAGCACACGCCAGACGTGCGCTGGAGATTGCGGCGGCGGGAGGACACAATCTTATTTTCGTCGGTCCTCCTGGCAGTGGTAAAACTATGCTCGCCAGACGCTTACCTGGTATCTTACCACCATTAGCATTCTCCGAAGCCCTAGAGGTATCAAGAATTCATTCTGTGGCAGGATTGCTGAAAAATCGGGGTTCTCTCCTCAAACAAAGACCTTTTCGCAGTCCTCACCACTCTGCTTCTGGCCCTTCTTTGGTTGGTGGTGGTAGCTTTCCGCGTCCTGGTGAGATATCTTTGGCACACAAGGGAATTTTATTTCTAGACGAATTAACGGAATTCAAGCGCGACGTTTTGGAGTTCCTCAGACAACCTCTTGAAGATGGTTTCGTTTCTATTTCCCGTACTCGTCAATCGGTAGTATTTCCCGCTCAATTTACTTTGGTTGCTAGTACTAATCCCTGTCCTTGCGGTTACTTTGGCGATCCGATTCAAGCTTGTACTTGTAGTCCCAGACAAAGAGAACAATATTGGGCAAAGCTATCGGGCCCATTGATGGATAGAATCGATCTGCAAGTAGCTGTCAATCGTCTCAAACCAGAAGAGATGACAAGACAGGTGACAGGTGAAGATTCCCATACTATTAGAGAGAGGGTTATTGCAGCACGCGATCGCGCCAATCATCGTTTCCAAAATGAATCTAAAATCAGTTGTAATGCTGAAATGAGTTCGTCTCACCTGCGTCAATTTTGCCAACTCGACGAAGCTAGTCGTAATCTTTTAGAAGCGGCTATTCGCAAACTAGGACTCTCTGCAAGGGCAATGGATCGTATTTTAAAAGTATCTCGTACTATCGCTGATTTAGCTGGAGAGGATAGCATTCAAAGTAATCATGTCGCCGAAGCGATTCAATATCGAACAATCGATCGAATGCAATAAATTCAACTTGGTATTAGTAAATCGATCGCTCTCGATGGAATTTATTCATGCTATCATAGTACACATGAACTATTTGAGGCTTTCAACGATCGTGCAGACAACTCTTGGTTTTGGAATTAGTCCTCGTCCAAGCCGAATCTTTATTGGCAAAGAATTAGGAGCGCTTTGGTATTTTTGGAATAGCGACAAAGGTGAACCAGTCGTTATTAACGAATTGTCACTAACTGGCTACCTTCGCTCGATCGCTCGTCGTGAATCTGTTTCCGACTATGGCGTGTCAGAAAAACTGATTGTCGGGATCGAAGCCGATCGCCATTACGAAATTATTTGTGGTTTGAATACTTGGTTTAGTAAGTCTTTGCTATTGTCCTTAAACGAATTAGATGAGACAGCTTTAGCCAGAACGATAATTATCGAACCGACTAGCAATAGCAACAGCAAAAAAGTTGTTTTTGCTAATGTATATAATTGGCAAGGAAAAAAACTGTTTCCTAATTGGAAATGGCGTGACAACCAAGGTAAATTAAACGAACCAAATCTTGAGGAATTGATTGACTCGATTAATAGTCGCCTCAAATTTAGCGGCGATGAGTTAATCGATTTAGACGAAGATACTGAAGAAGATAAAGCCGTTAAGCCAGAATTAGCTATGGCTGCACCTGCTAGAAAGAAGGATGAAATCCCTTTTTAACTAAGACGAAATATACAAACCTTGTTTCGCTTCCATAACCTGAGACCTTTAATTGTTTGCTTTATAACTAGGTTTCAGGTTTCTTTTCGAGATTATTATTCCTAAAATTTCAATTGAACAGGGTTGCAACTTCTAACTCAAGATCGGGAAAGGATAATGGGGAAATATGTTTAGCTTTCCAAATAGCTCGATCGCCGTAACGATCGCCCGTAGGATGACGAAATACCGACAACTGTTTACCTTTAACATCTAACACCCAGTACTCTTGAATACCATTACGAGCATAAATCTGAGCTTTATCTCCTAAGTCACAAGAAAGTGTACTATCAGAGACCTCAATCAACCAGTAAATATCTTCTGGGTAAGGATGATGTTCCTTATAGATTGTTTTTGGTAAGCGGACAATAGCAACATCTGGTTGTGGTTCGGAATTGTCTAGGGTGATAGGATGAGCTTCACTAATATAAGCTCTATCTGCTAAGACATCTCGAAGATAATCTGCCACCGACGATGTGATATACCGATGTGGCACACCCTCTGGACTCATATATACAATTTCCCCATCCAATAATTCTACTGGCTGCTTCTCCAGTAATCCGTAATCGACTAATTTATGATAATCTTCGACCGTCCATTTATAGAGAGTTTTAGTCATCGATCGAATCTCTCCTACGTGCTTCAGAGATTAGCTTTCTTAAGTAAGGTATTCTAACCTTGTTTCCCCAAGTATTGACCAGCCCTTCGGGCAAGGCAGAAGGCAGAGGGCAGAGGAGGCGCGGATTCGGAACCTGCGTCCGAATATAAAGCGCCGTGGCAGAAGGTTTAGTTAGCCTCTTGCCTGTGAACTACTCTGTCTTCATCACTGGCAGATGACTCAGAGGAACGGTAAAAGTCACAGTCGATCCCAATCCCTCTCCCATGCTATAGAAAGAAATGTTTCCTGCCATAGCTTCAATTAATTTTTGCGAAATAGCTAAACCCAAACCAGTTCCGCCATAAGATTTAGTGCGAGAACCATCTACTTGAAAGAAGTTTTCAAACAACTTATCTTGCTTTTCTAAAGAAACACCTATCCCAGTATCGGCAACACTAATTTTAACCATACCTGGAAATTCCTGACCCTGACAGATAATTTTCTTTTTAGCAATCTCAGCACTGACGCTTACTCCTCCCTCGTTGGTAAACTTAATCGCGTTACCAACCAGATTTAACATTACCTGTAAGAGACGTTGATAATTGCCGTAAATCAGCGTTGGGGTAAGAGTAGAAGGTAGTTTTAAATTGAAGCTTAACTTTTTTTGTTCGGCTTGGGTGCGGATTAAATTATCGACGTTTTGAAACAATTCAGCAAGTTCCACATCGGTAAGTTCCAATTCCATCTTGCCAGCTTCTATTTTGGCAATGTCGAGAATGTCATTGATCAAACTGAGTAAGTGAAGAGATGATTTGTAAGCTTCTTCAATAAACTCTCTTTGTTCTTCTGGATTGTCTGCCATTCCTTCCAGCAATAGCTTGAGAAAGCCAATAATGCCATTGAGAGGAGTGCGGAGTTCGTGGGAAGTATTGGCGAGAAAATCGCTTTTGAGGCGGCTAGCTTCTTCTGCTTTGATACTAGCTTGTTCTAGCTCTTGATAGAGAGTAGCATGAGCGATCGCCGTTCCTACATGTTCGGCTAATTCTTCGACTAATTCAATTTCCAGTGGACTCCAATGACGATAGCGATCGCATTGTTGCAAGCAAATTAAAGCCAGATCCTCACTTTGAGAAGCGATCGGTACAATTAAAAGTGATTTTTGGGCAAACAATTCATCTGCGAGTAGATCGATCGCGATCGTTTCTCCAGAGACAATAGCTTGTTGGTAAGCTAAATCTGCTGATAAATGCGATCGATTACCAAGCATTGATAGCCAATGTTCTTGCCGATATTCTGCTTCTACTCTTAGTTGCTCGGTTTGTTGAGAGTAAGTGACAATGGTACAACGACTTAGAGCTAGAGCGCTTGCCAAACTATTAACTGTTTGTTGCCAAATTGTCAGGCGATCGAGATTGCGGCGAATTTTACGACTAATTTGGGTTAATAATTTTTGATAACTGTAAAGAGGAGGCGGTAGTTCCGCATTAGTAGCAAAGGAAATTTCTGTTTCTGTTAGTAGGTGTCCGATTACTATGGCTAAACTAGCATCGCCTTTAATCGGTAGAATCGGACTAATTACTAGTTCAAACTGTAAAAACTGACCCAAGCACTCAAATAAGCAATAACATTGTTCTGGAACCCTGCGTTTGAGTACTCGGCATATTTTTTCGTAATAAGCTGTGCGATCGACTGGGACAAAAACCTCTTCAATTGGAGCGTTTAAAGTCTCTTGACTCAAACCGTAATTAGCAGCAGATTGCCAGCAAAATGAAAGATACTTCCCCGATTTTTCTTGAATAAAAACTAATTCAGCACCCAAATTTTCCCAACTACAAAATTCGGTGAGTTCGGGGACGGCTTTCATATTAAAAATCGAACTGGAATTGAATACCGTAGACATTGAATGGGTAAATTTGGGCTACATAATTTCGAGAATGCCAAAATTTTTCTCTCCCTGAAACTATAACCCATAGTTATCAAAACTAACGAGTTTCTTCCTTTGACTTCTGCCTTCTTCCACTAATCGTTCCATTCCCCTTTTGGTGGTAGAGGGGGATTCCGCCTAAAAGTCCGAGTTAACTCATCATCAACATCTTTTTCTCCTCTGAGCCATTCTTTAATCGCAGTTTCGATGACTTTGCTAGGATCGTTGGTTAAGTGTTGAATTTGCTCTAAAACCTCTGAATCCAAATGTATGGAGATTTCTACCTTGTCAACAGAGCGTTCTCTCTGCCAAGCATTGTCTTTCATGGCGTTTTACTTTCCTTAAGCCTTGTTATATCTGAATTTTACTGTTTCCAGCAGTAGTGTTGGGTAAAAAAAGAAAAGTTTTGACAATTCTCATCACGAGGGTCAAAAATAAACATTAAAATAAGTTAAGTATTCCTATATTTTGGCTGCCCCTTAGTTTTCGTAGCAATTAATTTGTATTTGTATGACCGACGTTCCCGTCTCTCGTATCCGTAACTTTTCCATTATCGCTCACATTGACCACGGTAAATCTACTTTGGCTGACCGTATGTTACAAAACACTGGTACGGTTGCTCAAAGAGAAATGAAAGCTCAGTTTCTCGACAATATGGAGTTGGAGAGGGAACGAGGAATCACGATCAAGTTGCAAGCTGCTCGCATGAGATATAAAGCCAAAGATGGTCAAGAATATATCTTAAATTTGATTGATACTCCAGGTCACGTAGACTTTTCTTACGAAGTCTCTCGCTCTTTAGCAGCTTGTGAGGGAGCGTTGTTAGTAGTGGATTCCTCCCAAGGTGTAGAAGCACAAACCCTAGCTAACGTTTATCTAGCTCTGGAAAACAATTTAGAGATTATACCTATTCTAAACAAAATCGATTTACCTGGAGCAGAACCAGAAAGAGTTGCTCACGAAATTGAAGAAGTAGTTGGTCTTGATTGTAGCGGAATTATCAAAGCATCAGCCAAAGCGGGAATAGGTGTTGATGACATCTTAGAATCGATCGTCAAACTCATTCCCCCGCCACCAGATACGATCGCTCAACCTTTAAGAGCATTGATTTTTGATAGCTATTATGATGCTTATCGAGGTGTAATCGTCTATTTCCGCGTTATGGATGGAACGGTTAAAAAAGGTGATCGCGTATTGTTGATGGCTTCTGGGAAGGAATACGAAATCGATGAATTAGGAGTCCTCTCACCCAATCAAATTCAAGTAGACGAACTTCATGCTGGTGAGGTAGGTTATTTCGCCGCAGCGATTAAAACTGTAGAAGATGCTCGCGTTGGCGATACTATTACCTTAGTTAAATCTCCCGCACCCGAACCTTTACCTGGTTATACAGAAGCTAACCCAATGGTTTTCTGTGGTTTGTTTCCGACTGATTCGGATCAATACCCAGATCTCAAAGATGCATTGGAAAAATTAAAGCTCAACGATGCAGCACTCTCTTATGAACCTGAAACTTCATCGGCGATGGGCTTTGGCTTCCGTTGCGGTTTCTTGGGATTGCTGCACATGGAAATCGTTCAGGAAAGATTAGAAAGAGAATACGATCTCGATTTAATTACCACGGCTCCTTCTGTAATTTATCGCATCACCACCAATGAAGGAGAAATAATTGAAATTGATAATCCTAGCGCCTTACCACCGCCACAACAACGCGAAAAAATTGAAGAGCCCTACATTCAGGTAGATGTAATTACGCCTGAAACTTACGTCGGCGCATTGATGGATCTTTGCCAAACTAGGCGGGGTATTTTCAAAGATATGAAGTATTTTACCCCAAATCGTACCAACTTAATTTACGAAATCCCCCTAGCAGAAGTAATTACCGACTTTTTCGATCAGCTTAAATCCCGTACTCGCGGTTATGCCAGTATGGAGTATCAATTAATTGGCTATCGAGAGAATAATTTGGTCAAGTTGGATATCTTAGTCAATGGCGATCCAGTTGATTCTCTAGCAACCATCGTGCATCGAGATAAAGCTTATCATGTAGGTCGTGCTTTAACCGAAAAACTCAAAGAATTGATTCCTCGCCATCAGTTTAAAATACCCATTCAGGCGGCGATCGGTAGTAAAGTAATTGCCAGCGAACACATCCCCGCACTGCGTAAAGATGTCTTAGCAAAGTGCTACGGTGGCGATATTTCGCGGAAGAAGAAACTACTGCAAAAACAAGCCAAAGGGAAAAAGCGCATGAAAGCGATCGGTACTGTTGATGTACCTCAAGAAGCTTTCATGGCAGTGTTGAAGTTGGAACAGTAACTGGGGGATTAGGGAGCAGGGGAAGCGGGGGAGGCGGAGGAAGAATAAGGTAGGAAGGAAAAACTTCAGACTTCAGCCGTTCGTTTGAATCGCGGTAGCGCGAAGACGACTTTTTCCCCTACACCCCACACCCTACACCCTACACCCTATACCCTTTTTCCTAGAGCCTAATTTTTAATCTTTATCTCCCCGTCTTCAACTTTGACTTCTGATGACGAGCTATCTCTGGTTTTAATTTCTAGCTCTTCATCATCCAGATCAAGATCGCGAACTTCTCTATTTCTAACGTCTGGGACGACAACATCATCAACATCAACATCGTCAATGTCGTCTGAGTCAACGTTAGGTACTTCAATATCGCGAACCCGCACGTCTCCAGTTTCAACTTTAGGAATTTTGATAGTTTCTGCATAGCTAGAGCTAATTCCTAAAAATAAGCTCGCTGATACTAATAACAATTGAAGGGGTAATTTTTTCATGGCTAAATCCTTCGATAACCAGTTAATCTCAATGATAATTGTAAAAACTTACCAATCGTAGAGTTTACAAATAATCGATCTGAATATATAAATTGCCAGTAAAAAGTAAAAACTTGGCGATCGCGCTTTGAAAGAAGGCAGAAGGCAGGAGGCAGGAGGCAGAAGTCAGAAGTCAGAAGTCAGAAGTTTTTTTAATTGCGAATTGCGTAGACGTAGTCGTGCCGTAGGCTATTGCGAATTGCGAATTGTTTTCCCTACTTGCTACTTGCTACTTTCAAACTAGACTGGCAGGTTTATTAGACCTCTTGCAAAAGTAGCTAACGATCGCCATAATTTAGCCCAAATCG
>CAZJTL010000168.1:0-11795 GCA_964548905.1 uncultured bacterium
CGCCAAAATTTTTTAACCCTGCAACATTTCCCAGTTTTTTCTTAATTCTTCCTGCAACATAGGTTTGAAATTGTTGAGGATAAATAGAACTTCTTTTACCAGATACCTTTTGCGGATCGATAATCATGCTAGAACTCTTCCACTAGATTAATCCTCCACGATCGCTGAGTACGCCAATCGCAACAGTTCAGCTTCGGTCGGCGGTAAGCAACGCGCTTCAGTTATGGCGATCGACTTTCCTGCTTGTTCGGCAAGCTGTAGAATCAACCGCAAGAAAATTCAATTGTATTGTAAACTATTGCAAAATATTGCTGAGGAATTAAAACAAGGTTAACTCCATGGTACTGTCAGAATAAATAAAAGTGATTATTAATCATCATGGTAGGTACCCTTAATAAACCAGATTTTGAAGAAATCCGTCCAGGGATAAAATCTCCAGCCGCAGAAACCATTCTCACACCTCGGTTCTACACTACCGACTTTGAAGAAATGGCGAATATGGATATTTCGCTAAACGAAGACGAACTGAAGGCTATCCTTGAAGAATTCCGTGTCGATTACAATCGTCATCATTTTGTGCGGAATGAGGAATTCAATCAATCTTGGGAACGTATTGATGGAGAAACCCGCCGTTTGTTTGTCGAGTTTCTAGAACGTTCTTGCACGGCGGAATTTTCTGGATTCTTACTCTACAAAGAACTAGGTAGACGCTTAAAAGGAAGAAATCCCATCTTGGCGGAAATTTTCACTCTCATGTCTAGAGACGAAGCGCGTCACGCTGGTTTTCTCAATAAATCACTGTCAGATTTTAATCTTTCTCTCGATTTAGGTTTTTTGACCAAGAGTCGTAAATATACTTTTTTCAAACCTAAATTTATCTTCTACGCCACCTATCTTTCGGAAAAAATTGGCTACTGGCGCTATATCACTATCTATCGCCATTTAGAAAAAAATCCTCAAGATTGTATCTATCCAATTTTCCGTTTCTTTGAAAACTGGTGTCAGGATGAAAACCGTCATGGTGACTTTTTCGATGCCATCATGAAGTCTCAGCCTGAGTTTCTCAATGATTGGAAAGCTAGACTTTGGAGTCGCTTCTTCTTACTGTCTGTCTTTGCTACCATGTATCTTAATGACGTTCAGCGTTCTGGTTTCTATGCCTCGCTCGGTCTAGATGCAAGAGAATATGATAAATACGTAATTGAGAAAACTAACGAGACTGCTGCTAGAGTTTTCCCTGTCATGCTAGATGTAGAGCATCCAGCTTTCTACGAAAGATTAGAAGTATGCGTTACCAATAACGAGAAGTTGAGAGAAATTGACGAAACTAACTCACCTGGATTCGTCAAAGTATTGCGTAAACTGCCATACTACGTTTCTAACGGGGTAGAGTTACTGAAGCTATATCTAATTAAACCTATCCGCGTCGATCGCCTGGAAGGGACAGTAAAATAAATAACTTTTGGAAATTCTCAATTTCCTGGTTCTGTTGGACACAGAACCTTTTTTTCATCGGCTCTAGGAAGGCAGAAGGCAGAAGTTTTTTTTAATTGCGAATTGTCTCCCTCTCTCCCCCTCTCCCCTGCTTCCTCCGCTTCCCTGCTCCCTCCGCTTCCACCGCCTCCTCTGCTCCCTACTCCCTACTCCCTGCTCCCTTTTCCAGCAATAAACGAGAACGACTCAGGAAACGAACTCCATCAGCACTTTCAAGAGAAAAATCATTGCCAGGGCCAGAAGCTACATCAATGATAAGCTGAGTATGTTTCCAGTATTCGTATTGGGCAGCACTAATATAAAAAGGGCATCCCCCAATTTCTCCGAGTAAGACATCGGCTGAACCAATAATCAATTCTCCCTCTGGAAAACACATGGGGGTGCTACCATCACAACAGCCACCAGACTGATGAAACATTAACGCTCCGTGTTCGGCTTTTAGCTGTTCGATTAATGCTAGTGCTGCATCAGTAGCAATTACTTTTTTGACGCTTTCATTAGTAGTCATATGCCACTAAAAGAAACCCATTGCTTTAGGACTGTAACTTACTAGCAAGTTCTTTGTCTGCTGATAATGCTCTAGCATCATCTTATGATTTTCCCGACCGATGCCAGATACTTTATAGCCACCAAAAGCAGCATGAGCGGGATATACATGATAGCAGTTTGTCCAGACTCGACCGGCTTTGATTCCGCGTCCTAAACGATAGGCGCTATTGATATCTCTCGTCCATACACCTGCACCTAGTCCGTAAAGAGTATCATTAGCTATTTTCAAAGCTTCCGCTTCATCTTTAAAGGTAGTCACTGCTAAAACAGGGCCAAATATTTCTTCTTGAAAGATCCGCATTTGATTGTGACCTTTAAAGACGGTGGGTTTGTAGTAGTAACCATCTTGTAAATCTCCATCCAGGCGATTTCTTTCTCCACCAATTAAGCATTCTGCACCTTCAGAGCGACCCAGATCGACATAAGATTGAATCTTCTCCATTTGATTAGCTGATACCTGCGCTCCTAACATAGTTGACGAATCGAGAGGATTGCCTTGCTTAATCTGAGCTACTCTGGCTAGAGCTTTTTCCATAAATTGCTCGTAAATCGATTCTTGAATCAAAGCACGAGAAGGACAGGTGCAAACTTCTCCTTGATTGAGGGCAAACATAACAAATCCTTCGATCGCTTTATCGAAGAAATCATCATCTTTAGCACAGACATCTTCTAAGAAAACATTGGGTGATTTACCGCCAAGTTCTAGAGTTACGGGAATAATATTCTGGGACGCATATTGCATAATTAAACGTCCTGTTGTAGTTTCCCCAGTAAACGCAACTTTAGCAATACGAGGGTTAGTAGCAAGAGCTTTACCAATTTGCGCTCCCGAACCATTAACGATGTTGACAACGCCATCAGGTAGTAAATCGGCAATTAATTCCATCAGCACCAGAATCGATGCAGGAGTAGGCCCTGCTGGTTTGAGGACTACGCAATTGCCAGCAGCTAAGGCTGGTGCTAGTTTCCAAGTTGCCATCAACAAAGGAAAATTCCAGGGGATAATCTGACCGACAACACCTAGAGGTTCGTGAAAATGATAAGCAATGGTATCGTTATCAATTTCCCCGATCGAGCCTTCTTGAGCGCGGATACAACCTGCAAAGTAACGGAAGTGATCGATCGCTAGTGGCAGATCGGCAGCAGTAGTTTCCCGAATTGGTTTACCATTGTCCCAAGTTTCTGCTGTGGCTAGCATTTCTAAGTTTTCTTCCATGCGATCGGCAATCTTATTTAAAATCCGAGCGCGATCGCTTACTGAAGTGTTTCCCCACTTTTCTTTCGCTGCATGAGCAGCATCTAAAGCTAATTCAATATCTTCTGCACTAGAGCGAGGAACTTGACACAGAGACTTACCAGTTATAGGGGAAAGATTGTCAGAGTATTGACGATTGTGTGGAGCAACCCATTTACCCCCAATAAAGTTATCGTAGCGAGATTGAAAAATAGGACGATTATCTAATTTTTTTGGAGCAGATACAACCATGGCTTTTGCCTCCTTATTTTTACTACCCGTTGGGGCAAAGGATTAAAAACTATTGCTTTATTTCTTTATTTGTAAACTATATTTGGTAGTAAACTCTACAAATTAGAGATTAATTTAAGATGTTTGAGATAGATGTCTAAGTGTCGATCGGTAGATCTTCGATTGTAGCTATCAAATAAATTAGCGATCGCTAGTTGAAATAACTCGGCGATCGCTATTTAAAGACGAATACAACTCAAATAAACTACTCAAATTAACTTTTGGATAACACTCAGCTAGGTAAATTTACTTAACTAACTGCTTTGGTTGGCGCTTTACTCTTGTTTGGATTTCCTCTTGTCGTAATTTTTATATCTATAGTTCTAACTTCTGGCAAAAATAACCACCATAGTTTTCTCGATACTTTTCACAATCTTGATGTTGGTGTTGAACTAGAAAAACTCGGTAAATCCTGTCAGTAATTAGATTTTATGACTTCTGAATCCTAAGATCTCTATGAAGCTTTTATGAAGAAATCTAGCTGAAAAACACTGAGGAATTAATTTAAACTTTGAGTCTTGCTGCTTCTGAACATTTCTAACTCTCAAAATAAATTAGCGATCGCTAGTTGAAATAACTCGGCGATCACTATTTAAAGACGAATACAACTCAATAAACTACTCAAATTAACTTTTGGAGAACACTCAGCCAGGTAAATTTACTTAACTAACTGCTTTGGTTGGCGCTTTACTCTTGTTTGGATTTCCTCTTGTCGTAATTTTTATATCTATAGTTCTAACTTCTGGCAAAAATAACCACCATAGTTTTCTCGATACTTTTCACAATCTTGATGTTGCTGTTGAACTAGAAAAACTCGGTAAATCCTTTAAGGCAATTAGATTTCATTACTTTTGAATCCTCAGATCTCTATGAAGCTTTTATGAAGAAATCTAGGGGCGATCGATTAAATAAAAATACTTAAAATGAACAATCTATCTATCAAAATTTCTAACGCAAGTCCAATTATTTTACCAATTTCTAAAAAAAATATCAGTATACCCTTTCAATTTTCAATTAAAGTCACTAATAATACATCGATGCCAATTTGCTTCTGCAATTTAAGTACTTTAGTTCCAGAGTTAATAGATTCTGAAGGGCAAACTGTCAATTATCAAACTCCTCGCTATCTACAAAATTATGACAAGCAAAATAATAATTGTGATTTGATTCTGCCTCAAAAAAGTTTATCAATATCTCGTTACGGTAGGCTTTACTGGGAACTAGGAAAATTGCAGATGTCAATATCAATATTTAGTGACGAGGGTTTAAAGACTACAAGCAACAATGCTTGGATTTTCGAGCAATTACACTCAGAAACATATCAAATTAGATTTAAAGAAAACCGTCCTCTTGAAGAAGCTATCTGTAAATATCCATATTTACGCGAGCAAAAAAGAGAAATATCTATAAGTGAAGAACATGTCACTCAATTTATTAATTTACACTTAATAAATGTCGATCGCTCTGAGCAAAATATTATTGACTTCCAGGGTGTTCAATTTGAAACTGTAATTTCTCAAACGCTACATATTCCTTTTCCCAAAAATACAACTAAGCACATACCTGTTGAATTGGGAATTCGTATTAGCAACCATTCATCTAAAGCATATCGCTTTATCTTTTATAATCTTAGACCTTTGTTATTAGATGAGCATGGTAATTCTCTAAAAAGAAGCGGAGGTCAAAATAGAATAGTTATGCCTACAAAGGAAGATTTTTTACTGGTCAATAATAATGAATGTATTTACGAAGGTTTCAACGCAAGTTTATATTGGATAGACAACGAGCTTAAAATTGGTGGACAAGATAAATTTGCTTGGTGTTGGTCTTTTGGTAATCTTCAACCAGGAACTTATCAGATCGGTTTTGTCTATACAAATAATGATGGAAGTAGTTACCCAAAGAAGTTTCAAGAATTTAAACCTTTCTTTGCCGATCTTTGGGTTGGTACAATTCAGACACTATTTGTTAGTTTTAGTCTAGTCTGATTTAGACTCTAGAAGAGCCTAATTTAATTGAAAAAATACTTTCAATTAATTCCTACAAATCCAATTGTTTAACTCAATCCAAAATTTCTTTCTCAGAAAAAGGATTATCATTAGGCAAATTCTGAAGTCCTGTTTTTTCCGTCGTTATTGCTAACGCATCTTCATAAGCTTCCGAACACAATTGAGTTAAACGAGACTTTAAACTGGGGCTATCCTTTAAATTGCGTCGAATCTGAATCTGCTGTTCTTTGATAGTTAAACGCCAGCCACGCTCGTTTCTTTCTCTTTCGACTTGCCAGTATTTTAGCTTCAAAAGGTGTTCTAATAAAACAGTCAAACGATTTCGTAGTTCAGCCTTTTCCTTCCTTCCCAAAGCATCTAATTCCTCAATTAAATTTTCCCAGTCTACAGAAGCAAAATCCTTGTTTTTCAATTGATTTATTGTTGTCTGTATCCAGTCATAAAAATCTTTTTGATAAAGTTCAGCATTCATATAAATTCTCAATTCGCTTTTGTCTCTTTAACCTAAGTCAAGAATTAGCAATCATACTTCTACAGCAGCTAGCTCTAGTTGCTTGACATACTCACCGCCCTAAAAGGGACGGTGATTCTGGGGTCAAACGGCAATTGGAAGTTGAACTTCTCTTACATCGCCTAACCCAAGACTTGATGCCCCAAGTCTTAACAAATTAACTGAAGCGTTCCAATCCCTTGGAATATCTTTAGTTTTACAGCTAGGACAGTCCCAAAATCTATCTTTTAAACTTAATTCTTTATGGACATGCCCACAGTGCGAACAGGTTTTAGAACTTGGATAGTAGCGGTCTACAAAGTGAACTACTTTACCTTTGATAGCTGCAACAGTTTGCAGGATTTCCAGAAAAGTAGCAAAACTCAAATCGCTAACTTTTCGACCCCATAACCGTTTCATGCCATCTAAATTTAAGTCCTCAAATATCAGTACATCGTATTTATTAGTTAGATCGTGCGCTAATTTCCAAAACCAATCTTTTCGTTTATTAGACATATCCTCATAAACTCGATTGAGATTATCTTTAGCTTTGTACCAATTCCTAGAACCTTTTTGTTTACTAGATAGATTTTTAGATGCTGTTTTTAGCTTCTTCCGAGCTTGATTGAAAAATAAAGGAGACTCAATTGATGTTCCATCACTCACTGTTAAAAATGTCTTCAAACCATAATCGAAACCTGCGATTTTACCCGTCACGACTTCGGATGATTCTTCAACACAATCAGTCACAACCAAGATGAATAGCTCACCTAAGTTGTTTCTTTTAACAGTTAACGTCTTGATTTTCCCTTGTATTTCTCGGCTCTTAGAAAACTTATAAACTCTATTGCCAATGCGTATTTTGTTGCTAGATAAAAACTTATATCCTGCCGTCTTGAAAGTGAAAGATTTGTACTTTCTAGTCTTTTTAAAACCAGGAGGTCTAGTACCTTGATGATGCTGTTTAAAAAACAACTGATAGGCTTTTTCGATTCTTTGGCAGATCTCTTGTACTGCTTGAGAGCCAACCTGTTGCCAGTATTTGATCCGCTTACGCAGCTTGGCAATATGCTTCATGAGTTTGTATACATTCAAGTGTTTGCCAAACATTTTGTAGTATCGCTTATGGAGAGCAATACAGTGATTATAGATACTGCCACTGGCGTTTATCTGCCAATAGATGCGTCTATTTTGCTTGGATTGATACAACTTGAATTTATACGTTTTCATTTAATAATTGTACCATGAATACTACATACAAAGCCGTCTAGAAGGACAGGGCTTTAGACCCAAAATTATCGGTAAATAGGTTGTGTAAAATACAAAGGTAGTTTACATGATACTATGCTCTTCTAAATGCAGTTTGATACTTCTCTAATTTGAGTTCTTTTCCCCAAGCGAATGACAGATGAAAATAAATTTATTACTACCCAACCACTAGATAAACATGGTGAAGCGGGAGAACAATTAGTTTGGGAAGCAGTAAAAGAAGCCTTTGCCGATCGCGAGTGTCTTGCTTATTGGCGCTACCCAGTTTTTTCCCAAGTAGGTAAATTCCGCAAAGAACCAGATATCTTAATTGTCGATCGCCAGTTGGGTTTAATTATTATTGAAGTCAAATCGATCGCCATTTCTCAAATCGTTTCTATTAACGGACATCGTTGGCAATATCAAAGCTTTTATACTACTTCTGGTAATCCCTACCAACAGGCAGAAAATCAATTATTTACAGTTTTAGAATATGTCGATCGCGAACCAAGTTTAAAAGGAAAAATTGCAGGTAGAGCAATGTTAGCTTTACCGTTAATTACAGAAATACAATGGCAAGAAAGAGGTTTCGATCGCCTACCAAGCAATCCACCGATTCTGTTTCAAGATAATTTAGAACAATCTATTTATAGCGCGATCGAGCAAACTAATTTAGTAGTCAACGGAGAAAATCTATCTCAATCCCAATGGCAATTGTTATTGTCAGTGTTGTCAGGAGAATCTTTATTTCGTCAGTCAACTCGACAAATTTACAGTCACACTCAAAGTCGTGCTGCAATTCTACAACAACTGAGATCGCACATATCTGAATTAGATTTACAACAAGAAAAAATTGGCAAAGAAATTCCTCCAGGGTGTCAGCGCATTCGTGGGATTGCTGGTTCGGGAAAAACATCGATACTCTGTCAAAAAGCAGCACAGATGCACCTCAAGCATCCTGAATGGAAAATTGCTCTTGTTTTCTTCTCTCGCAGTCTTTACGAACCAATGAGGGAACAATTAGAGAGATGGTTGCGCCATTTTAGCGGCGATCGCCTTGGTTACAAACCAAGAAATTCTAACTTACTCGTACTTCATGCTTGGGGTGGGAAAAAACAAGCGGGTTTGTACAGTTATTTGTGTAATTTAACTGGGACAAAAAAACTGACAGCTAGTGAAGTTACCAGTAAGCAACCAAGTGAAGCGTTAGCAGAAGTTTGTCTCAAACTACTAGAAACCACTAGCATTCCTCAAGTCTTTGATGCCATTTTAATTGACGAAGGACAAGACTTGGTGAGCGATCGCTTTAGATATCAAGATAAACAGCCATTTTATTGGCTAGCTTATCAAGCATTGCGTTCTGCCGATCTGCTACATCCAGAGCAAAAAAGGTTAATTTGGGCTTACGATGAGGCGCAAAGCCTAGAAAGTGCCAAAATCCCCACCGCGAGCGAATTATTTGGCGAAAACTTAGGGCATTTAGTTACAGGTAAGCATCCAGGTGGTATCAAAAAAAGTGAAATTCTATATCGCTGTTATCGTACTCCCCATCAAATTTTAACAGCAGCTCACGCTATTTCCATGGGATTATTACGTTACCAAGGAATGCTGACAGGAATTACTCGCGCTGAAGAATGGAGTGCGCTCGGTTATCAAGTAGAAGGAAATTTTCGATCGGGACAAAAAATTACGATTCATCGTCCTCGCCAATATTCTAATAATCCCATGCCCGAACTTTGGCAGGGAAATTTAATTGAAATGCAAACCTATTCATCTCGTCAAGAAGAATTATCTAACCTTGCCGATCGCCTGATGGAGAATTTTCGCTATGATGGTTTGCGTCCCAGTCGCGAGATGCTGGTAATCGTTTTGGGTTCATCTTTTGAGGCGATGCAATTAGAAACCCATGTAGCTCAATTTTTGCTCGATCACGGCATAGATATTTATATTCCCAGTTGTCACGATTGCAATTTACTTAAAAGCGATCGCCGCAATTATCATCCCGATCGCTTTTGGTACGAAGGTGCAGTAACAGTGACGCGCATTCATCGTGCTAAAGGACACGAAGCCGACCTAGTTTATTTGGTAGGATTAGACCAAATTGCCCAAGATGAAAGTAATATTTCCATTCGCAATCAATTATTTGTTGCTTTAACTAGGGCGAGGGGTTGGGTTAATTTAAGCGGTATTGGTTTCTATCCCTTCTACGAAGAAATGCACCGCGTCATTCAAAGTGGCGATCGCTTTACCTTTGTTTATCGTCTTCCGCAACGGGAAATTGGTGTCACCGATACTGTTGAATTATTAAGCAGATTCGCTTCAGGAGGCAGAAATTTTCAGAATGTAAATTTACAAAACGCTCAATTAGCTGGTATTAGTTTGCAAGATGCTAACTTAATTGGTGCTAACTTACGGAATGCTAACTTACAAAACGCTCAATTAGATGGAGTTAAATTAATAGTTGCCAATCTGCGGGATGCTAATTTAGAAAACGCTAGTCTGCGAGGTGCCAAACTTATTGGCGCAGATCTAACTAATGCCAATTTGATCGATGCAGATTTAACTAACGCTGATTTAAGTGATGCAGATCTGGATAATGTCAACTTACTCGGCGCTAAGTTAGATAATACTTATTTACATATTCAACAAGATTGTCAGCAATAAGTTTGAGAGGTACTGATAGCGAAGAATAATCATCAGCGCCACTGCTAGAGAAAGTTTAAATTTTGCTAGCTCAGCACAAAATGCGGAACTCGGGACTTGAACCCGAAAGTCTTTGCAGACACTAGAACCTGAATCTAGCGCGTCTACCAATTCCGCCAGTTCCGCTTATTTATATATTTTAAACACAATCTGCATGTTATCTTTTCAAAAAATAGTTGTCAATTCAAAAAACGATCGTTATTTTTTAAAAACTGTGGACATTTTCCAACTATCGGCTAGAATCGAAACCAAAAATTTGCCATTTTTGGATAGAATTTTCGTCCAATCATTCTGGAGGATAAAGCCATTAACCTTTCTTCTGACCTAACACAAATGCAGCCAGCATCTGACGTAATTACACCTGTTTTAGAAATTTGGGGACAAACATCGTTAAGCGGAGAGGTGCAAATTAGTGGTGCTAAAAACTCTGCTTTAGCAATCATGGCAGGTGCTTTACTTTGCCAGGATGATTGTAGAATTCGCAATCTTCCATCGCTTGTAGATATCACGCGCATGAGTCAGTTATTAGCTTCACTAGGCGTTAAATTACAAAGAAATGGAGATATTCTCGATCTCGA
The DNA here is from genome assembly GCA_964548905.1 of uncultured bacterium. GTDB lineage: Bacteria > Cyanobacteriota > Cyanobacteriia > Cyanobacteriales > Xenococcaceae > CAZJTL01. Next base: position 10,597 of record CAZJTL010000168.1, read on the forward strand.
TGCCAGACAACTCGATCGCATCGAAGCTCCCTACGATATCGTTTCGCAAATGAGAGCGAGTTTTGATGTCATCGGACCATTACTAACCAGATTGGGAGAAGCAAGAGTACCTCTACCTGGAGGTTGCGCGATCGGAACTAGACCAGTAGACCTTTATCTCCAGGGTTTGCAAGCAATGGGCGCAAATATACAGATTGAGTCTGGTATCGTTCATGCTAGCGTCACCAATAAAAATGGAAGATTAAAAGGAGCTAACATTTATCTGAGTTTTCCCAGCGTAGGCGCTACCAAAACAATTTTGACCGCCGCCACTCTTGCAGTCGGAGAAACAGTTATTGAAAATGCAGCCCAAGAACCAGAAATCATCGATCTAGCTAACTTTTGCCGTCAGATGGGTGCAAACATTAGTGGAGATGGAACTAAAACAATTACGATCTCTGGAGTCGATCGCCTGCATTCTTTGGATTACAATATCATTCCCGATCGCATCGAAGCGGGAACTTTTATGGTTGCAGGTGCGATTACCAACTCGGAAATTAGTCTAAACAGCGTCAATCCAGAACATTTAGCCCCTGTTATTGCCAAATTGGAAAAAATTGGTACACAAATATTAATTGAAGATCGCGATCGCCTGCGAATTATTCCAGGCGAACAACTCCGTGCAGTAGATATTAGAACTCTACCCTATCCAGGCTTTCCCACTGATATGCAAGCTCAATTTATGGCTTTACTAAGTATTAGTGAAGGAAGTAGCGTGATCAGTGAAACAATCTTTGAAAATCGCCTCCAACATGCGGCAGAATTGCAGCGTATGGGAGCAGATATTCGTGTTGAAGGCAATATTGCTGTTGTTCGTGGTGTACCCTTCTTGTCAGGCACTACCGTCATGGCTACTGATTTACGCGCTTCTGCGGCATTAGTTCTGGCAGGGTTAGCAGCTAGAGGAAAAACTACTATTTCTGGATTGCATCATCTCGATCGCGGTTATGACAATATTGAAGGAAAACTTCGCCAGTTGGGAGCTAAGCTTGAGAGAATTAACTCAACTACATCAGTTGAATCTGATGCTAAGGTAGCTAATTAGCTCAACTCCTTTCGGGACAAAGCGGGGGGCAGAGGGCAGAAGGCAGAGGGCAGAGGGCAGAAGAAAAGTAGCAAGTAGTAAGTAGTAAGTAGCAAGTAAAAGGCAGGAAGTTTAT
>CAZJTL010000169.1:0-11763 GCA_964548905.1 uncultured bacterium
CCACAAAGGCTAAAAGCCTTGTGGCTTGCGGGAGGCTAAAGCCCAATTCTGTCAGTTATTTTATATGGTTAAGCAAAAACTTGGTTGATTTGTAGCGAGTGGTGTTTCTAGTGAAAGACCCGGAGACCACGCCTATCACAAGCATCCCGTATTGCTGCTCCCTTCCGGGCCTGACAAGGTTTAGGCGTTGAGACCGCATGGGTCCAGGTCAATTTAATAATAGCATACAATCTTATTTTTAAGATACTTACATGAGTCAATTTCCCGAAGATTTTAATGGTAATAACTTCTCAGATGTTCCTGGGAATGGATTTAAACCATCTGAGCTAGAAATGGAAATCGATCGCGACTGGGATTCTAATTCAAGACAAAATATTCTAGAAACAAAGAAAAAATTACAACATATTTTCTTGATTTTGCTTGGTATTGGTTTAGCGATCGGGACTCTGGTATCTATTGGGGTTGTCGCCGTAATGAATAAACTCAAACTTAAAGAGATTCCCAAACCTGTCGAGCGGCAGGAAGTTCCTGTGAAAAGGGAGTAATCTATTGGACAATATTGAAGTCCCTTTAGTTAATTTCAATTGTTTATAGCGATCGGAACTATGGCAACTATTAACAATAACTATCTAAAACTGAAAGCAGGTTATCTATTTCCTGAAATTGCACGCCGAGTCAATGCTTTTGCTGAAGCTAATCCAGAAGCAAAAATCATTCGCTTGGGAATTGGAGATGTTACCGAACCTTTACCAGAAGCTTGTCGCCAAGCCATGATTAAAGCAGTAGAAGAAATGGGCGATCGCGACAGTTTTAAAGGTTACGGTCCCGAACAAGGTTATGCTTGGTTGCGAGAGAAAATAGCTACCCATGATTTTCAAGCTAGAGGATGCAATATTGACGCTTCAGAAATTTTCATCTCCGATGGCTCTAAATGCGATACGGGTAATATTCTCGATATCTTTGGTGATGATAATACTATTGCCGTAACCGACCCTGTTTATCCTGTTTATGTAGATACTAACGTGATGGCAGGACATACAGGCGACGCTAACGAAAAAGGTGAGTATGGTGGGTTAGTTTATTTACCCGTTTCTGCCGAAAATAATTTTACTGCTCAGATTCCCTCGCAAAAAGTCGATTTAATTTATCTCTGCTTTCCTAATAATCCTACAGGTGCAACAGCTAGTAAAGAACACCTTCAAGCTTGGGTAGATTACGCTAGAGCTAATGGTTCGATTATCTTTTTTGATGCTGCTTACGAAGCATTTATCACCGATCCAGCGATTCCCCATTCTATTTATGAAATCGAAGGAGCAAAAGAATGCGCGATCGAGTTTCGTTCTTTCTCCAAAAATGCAGGTTTTACAGGAACTCGCTGTGCTTTAACAGTAGTACCTAAAACCCTTACAGCCAAAGCTGCTGATGGTTCAGATGTAGAACTGTGGAAATTATGGAATCGTCGTCAATCTACTAAATTTAACGGCGTATCCTATATCGTGCAAAGAGGTGCTGAAGCAGTCTATTCTGAAGCAGGAGCAGCACAAATCAAACAGTTAATTAATTTCTATCTAGAAAACGCTAAAATCATTCGCCAACAATTAACCAACGCTGGATTACAAGTTTATGGAGGCGTAAATGCTCCCTATGTTTGGGTAAAAACTCCCCACGGTTTATCCAGTTGGGGTTTCTTCGATAAATTACTACAAACCTGTAACGTTGTTGGTACACCTGGTTCTGGTTTTGGTGCAGCAGGTGAAGGCTATTTTCGCATCTCCGCCTTCAACAGTCGCGCCAACGTCGAGGAAGCAATGAAGCGGATTACGGAGAAATTTAAAGTTTAAGAGTGGAGTAGTAGTCTGTCCAGCTTGATTTAATGGGTTCGTAGTGAACTCGATCGGGTTCACTACAAACAAGTTCGACCACCGATAACATAACTATTCAACAGAACATGATACTAATTCTGCATAAGTACTTACAGATTCCTGGGCTTTAGCCCGTGAAAGCTCCCCTGTTTCAACTGCTGATTCGACTGCCTAAACAAGTTGAACTTCCAGGTCGGCTGATGGAAGTGCGCTTGCATTTTGGAGAGGTTGAATTGGTGTGTGAAGCGCCAGCTCAGCCAACTGAGCAAGGTGCGACAATTGGGATTGACTTGGGAGTAAATACCCTCTTGGCTGCAACAGATGGTCAAAAAACAGTCTTGGTCAGTGGTAGAGCCATCAAATCGACTATCCAATGGCGGAACAAACGGCTGGCTGAAATTTCTGCTGCTCAGTCTAAGAAGTGCAAGGGTTCGAGTCGTTGGAAACGTTTGCAGCGTCGTAAGAAGCGAATGATTGCTAAAGCCAAGCGACGGGTCAATGACGTGTTGCACAAAGCGAGTCGTAAGGTGGCACAAGCGTTTCCCAATGCTAAAGCCTATGTAGGAGAGCCATTCAATGAGGCAGCGCAAAAAAACAGTAGAACTGTCTCCCAGCAAGTATCGCAGTGTTGCACTCGCCAACTGATTAACCTGTTGGACTACAAGCTTTCGGGAGCAATCACTGTTCCCGATCACTATTCCTCGCAGACTTGTCCAGTATGCGGGGTTAGAAGCAAACACCGGAGAGTTTATCGTTGTCAATGTGGTGTCAAAGCACCCAGAGACGTGATTGGAAGCCTCAATATTCTCAATATTGGGGTGACGGGTGCTTTGCAAATAGGTTGTCAAGTACCGAACTTGATTCATTGGGTTCATCCCACTAAGTATCTTGGAGTCATCCAGGTAGTTCATGCGGACACCATGCAAGTAGCTCAATCAGTTTTGGCTGTTGAGAAGCCGCCGCGCCTTTAGGCCATGCGGAGTGTCACCAAGTTAGCGTGACCATTTGGTCTTGCATATCGAAACCTTTATTAATATCCCCATTAGCAAGTTTCTGACTGGCATCACCCAATTCAAACATAAAAACCATTTGATTATCTTCAAGCTTGGTTTCATATTCATTTAGGTTAGGATTACTTGGATTTTTTACGGTTTGCTCGATATAACCATGACTGATCAAAACCCCCGCAGTTGAAGATTGCTCTGGTTCACCCGTAGTTGCAAGTGAACTTGAAGTTGAATTGTTATAGCTAAATCCTTGTTGAAGATTTTCAATATTTACTCCTGGAGGAGGAAAGGGTTGTCCTTGGGCAATACTTTTAGTTTTTGTCTGGGAAGTACCATCAAATGTCACCGCTACTGCCGCATCATTATTATCACAGCCAGTGGCATTACCTGACCCTCCTTTAATTTCAGTCTCAGCTATGTTAATTGGGACTGGATCGTCTACAGTTTCACCAGTTGTTGAATCTACTGTTCTTTTTGTGCCTGTATTTGGATCTAGTACTACATAGTTACCACTTGAATCTTTTGCTATGTATGGTTCTGCCGTAATTTTAAACCCTTGAGGTACTGTACTCCAAGTTTTTGAAGTCGTATCGTATTTTTCTACTTTTAAATTGGAACCATCTTTAGAAATTTTATAATTTGTAAGCGGATCGGTGTTGGTAGAGTCTGGATGTGGTGTAATAGCGCCACTAATAAAGCTAGATAAAGAAGGGATGGAATCTCCTTCATTAAAAACAAAGTTTCTGCCATCTATTTCAATGGTCGTTCTGATGCGCCATGGAACATTGTTTCTGCACCAAAAACGACTTCCTAATGTTATTGATGGTTGGTTTGATATGTTTGCCAATCCCGCAGGTACATCTTGAGGAGCAGCATTAATTCTAGAGGCTGTTTCCGTTCTGCCGCTAAAGGCATCGCTATAGGTGGAATCAGTATCTGTTTGTCTTTTAAATGCGCCGTTAATGTTTAACTGCGCTCTAGTGTAATAAGCTTGTGCATTGTCATTTTGGAAAAACCTTTGTCCACCCAAGCAAGCATAGAAGCCACTTGGAGCATTATTAGGAGTTTTATCGGTTAAATTAGCGGGGCAAGCTATGTTAGACAAATCGGTAGCTTGAATGCCGTCAATAAGTACGGTATTGACATTATCGTAGTTAAGATTGCCTGCTGCATCAACGCTATACAAACCATTGCTATTAAAAGTTGGTCCCCAACGGTGAATTACTTGCGGTCCTCGCCAATTAGCTTCATTACTTTGGATATAGTAGATAACCATTTCATCGTTAGTGTTGGTATCTCCATCGACAACACCAGTAGCAGGATCGTCAGTAGTATCTGGTATTTGTAGTGCTAAAACAATGGTTTTATTATTGGGATCGAATAGATTACCATCAACTGTAAACGTACCATTTTGGATGGCGGTCATTGTATCGGATTTATTAATAAACCTAGCTCTTCTAATTTCATCGTTAATAAAGTCAGACGCACGGTTAACTTCGCTTTGTTTATCGACTAAATCGTCTGAGACTTTTTTGCCGCTCATTAAGGCTACTAAACCCCAACCAGCAACACTAACAATAACTGAGGTGATTGCCAATGCAGCTAATAATTCTACTAAGGTAAAACCAGTAGATTTACTACTGGTTCTCGATCGTTTTACGAGTTTTAATAGAGTTTGAATGTTCATATAGCGTTTCTCAATTTGGTCGATTACTAGAGATATCTTGGGTTTTTGTTTATTGCTCATAGTTTATTGTTCATGGCAAAATATCAACTAATTACCTGTCTAATTAGATGTACGTCGCGTATTTGAGAAACGCTTTTATTATTATTCAATTACAAACAATACTTTTATATTGCAGATTTTAGATGTCGTAAATTGGCGAAATTACTGAAGCGATTATGAATATTTTTTAAATCTTTTTTTAATCTTTACTACAGATTTGTCCTCAAGTTGGTTTATCCTAAAGAAAGAAGTTTACTTAACTTTACATTATATGGATTGCATCATTAATCGTCGGGCGCAGTTTTCAGCAAGTCATCGCTACTGGTTGTCCGAATTAGATGAGGCGGAAAATCAAAGGCTTTTTGGCGCTTGTAGTCGTTTCCCAGGACATGGACACAACTACGTTTTATATGTTTCTCTCGCTGGCGAACTAGATGAGTATGGCATGGTGCAAAACTTATCTAATGTCAAGCGTGTCATCAAAGAGGAAGTGACTAGTCAACTAGATTATGCTTATCTCAATGATGTCTGGTCGGAATTTCAAGAAACTTTACCTACTACAGAAAATATCGCTAGAGTTATTTGGCATAGGTTAGCACCCCATTTACCTCTGGTTAATATTCAACTATTTGAACATCCCGAACTCTGGGCAGAATATCAAGGAAAGGATATGGAAACATCTTTAACTGTTAAGACTCATTTTAGTGCAGCTCATCGATTAGCTTTGCCTCAACTAAGTTTGGCAGAAAATACCGAAATTTACGGTAAGTGCGCTCGGACTAATGGCCATGGGCATAATTATCATTTAGAGGTATCTGTAGTAGGCGAAATTGCTCCTCGTACTGGCATGATCGTCGATTTAGGTGCGTTGCAAAAGGTAATTGATGATTATGTAGTTGAACCATTTGACCATACTTTCCTCAATAAAGATATTCCCTATTTTGCTGAGGTTGTACCTACGGCGGAAAATATTGCTGTGTATATTGCTCAATTGCTGCAACAACCAATTAGGGAACTTGGAATTGAGTTGGATAAAGTTAAGTTGATTGAAAGTCCCAATAATTCTTGTGAAATTTATTGTCGTAAAGATAATCAAGATATCAAGACTAGCGATCGCCAGCAATCTTTACCAAAAAACGGTGCAGAAAGCTCACGTACTTTAGCTGTAGCGCCATTGGTTTAAACAAAACTCAACCCCCTGCGGTCGAGGAAGCAGGGAGCAGTTGGGTTGACTTTTTATTAGGTAGAGCTTCCGATCCAGTCTTCGATCGAGGTAAAGGTATTGACAACAAAGCTTACCTCTAAACGATCGACCCAACTTTTGAAAAAAGTAACTCAAAATAATTAATACTTTTTCTGGTGATCGATAATTTTTGTAGCGACTCAGTAGTCAGAGTAAATGTAAACAGAATAAATTAAAGCCAATACTAGAGATTGAACTTTAATTCATCTTGTCATTTTTAACTTGTAAGTTTTGTTGGCATACAAATTAAATTTTTGTCTCAGAATTAGCACAAAGAAGGGAAGATCGTCGATTAAATATCTTTTCCACAAACGTTTTGGTTCGCTAATTAACCGATACAGCCATTCTAATCCAGCTTCACTCATCCATTTTGGCGCTCTTGGACGATAACCAGCTTCAAATTCAATAGTTGCACCAATAGCAAAAAACAATTTAATGTTATTTAGCTGATTTTTGTAATGATAAATCCACTTTTCTTGTTTGGGAGCGCCCAAACCAACAGCTAAAACTGTTGCACCAGATCGCTTGATTTTTTCGATGATTTTTTGGCATTCTGCTTCACTTTTTTCAAACCCAAACGGTGGTGAATAATAATCCACTACTATCTCGCGTCCTACTTTCCTATTAATATTTTGGCAAGCAATTTCTGCTACTCCAACTGGTCCTCCTAAGAGGAAGATTTTTACATCTTTATCATCTCTATAGTATTGACAATAAGCAGGAAACAAGTCAGATCCAGATATTTTCTCTTTAATTGGCTGACCGAGAAATTGGGAAGCGTACATTACTAATTGACTATCGCATACTCGATAGTCAGCAGCATTATAAACCCTATAAAACTCTCGGTCTTTTTGTAACTTAATAATATGATCTACATTTGGTGTAAAAACTACTCCACCAAACCTGAGTTTTTCTAACAACTCAGTCATAGTTAAGTTATCAATTAAAACACTCAGTATATTAATTTTATTCACAACAGTACCTCATCAAGCAACGCCCTTCTCATAACTTGATTTCTCCTTAATTGCCTGCATTTATTTATTCTTCAGTTCTTTAGTGAATATTTATTAAACAATTAGGTAATACTACTTAAGTATCTGACTTAATAGTTAATCATACTAGGCAACGAAATATATTGCAAATCTAATCGACGGTCGAGTTTATAGGCTTTGGCAATAGGTTTTTCATCAACTTTTAAGAGGTTAGCGTCAATTGAGTAAATATACGTACATAATCTCACCTAAATATGTGTATAGCATAAAACAATCTATTAACTCAACTGTATTACTACTGAATTATTGTGAAGAATTTGTTTAGTTAATAAGTCTTCAACAGTAACTCGTAAGCAGCACTTTTCGTCAATCCACAACTGAATCTTAAGACGATCGCTACCTGGATACCCTGGAGGAGATAGGTTAGCAATGGTTCTAGCACCAGGGCGATCGTTCAGAGGTCGAATGATGGATTGTTGACGATTCAAGCTTTTAGTCACTAGGCGATCGCCATCAAAATATACTTCAGTCGCCCCATTGTCACTGCCCAATTCACCAATAATTAATTCGATGCTAGGCTGATTTTCCACAGAAGCACCCAGTACTAACTCAAAGGGTTCGCTCATCGGGTAAGGCTGTCCTGTTTTAATAATTTGATGCCAGTCGTGACAGCTTTTACGGCGATTCCAAAAACGAACACCATAACTGTGGTAGAGAAAATCTTTAACCTCCGTTCCTCTGGCAATTTGAAGAGCGCCGTGAGCGATCGCTTCAAAAGGGCGATCGCAAAAAATCTTAGCCTCATCAAAATATTGTTCGATCCAATCCCTGACGGCAGGAATTTGTACTGTACCTCCTACTAATAATACAGCATCAATGTCCTGGGATTCTACACCGTTGCGTCTTGCTTGTTGCAAAACTTGAGACATTAAATCATCTAATTGTGTGAAAAATTGTTTCTGCTTGAGTATTTCTACAAAAGAAAGGCGGTCTATTTCTAATTCGTAACTTAAGAGCGTTTCATCGTTAAAATAGACTTCTTTAGCTCGTTCTTGGCTAGAAAGTTGGATCTTTAATTTCTCTACCAGACGAGTAGTCAAAGCAGATTTTGGTAATCCTTGAGTTTGAGCGAAATAATCTACTAACCAGTTATCTAGGTCAGAACCACCTAAGTTTTGCCCTGATTTTGCCAGTACACGGGCAGTTTTAGCCTTTTGTTTCGAGTTTTCCCCTAAAAGTTTTTCTCCCCATTTGAGAATAAAACCTCGATCTTGTTTAGCTTGTCCAGACAATTGCACTAGAGATAAATCAATCGTACCGCCACCAAAATCGATGACTAACAGCAGTTCGCTATCTGCTTTACCGTAACCTAAAGCAGCAGCAGTAGGTTCGTCTAAGAGTCTAATTTGTTCGATCGCCAGGGATTGTGTAACCTGAGATAGCCAATGACGATAAATTTCAAAACTATCAACGGGGACAGTTAACACCAAGGACTCTACTACTTCATTGGTTTCTGTTTGCAATCGCTCGATCGCTTGTTGAAAAAACCAAGCACCCACTTTTTCAAAGGTGACAGTCGTTTGGTCCAATTCAGGGATAAAACCTTGAATATCCATGCCGATCCCACGCTTAAAGCTGCGGAAGAAGCGAGGATCGTTAGCCAGATCGAAGCCTCGATCTCGCACTGTTTGTCCGAGGAGAATTTTTTCTTGTTGAGCGTCTTCTACATATACTAAAGATGGAATTAGAGGCGGATTGTCTAATAACTGCTGAGACAAACCTGGTAAGTTAATTGTTTCTGGTTGTTCGCTAGCTGAATTCCAACGGGCGATCGCCGTATTACTAGTGCCAAAGTCAATAGCGTAGACTATCATTGTGTTAATAGGGATTAGGGGTTAGGGGTTAGGGGACTGGGGGACGGGGAGAAGTAATGAGTAATGAGTAATAAGTAATAAGTAGCAAGTAGCAAGTAGCAAGTAGCAAGTAAAAAACTTCTGCCTTCTGCCTTCTGCCTTCGGTTTACTAGTCTGACCTTGTCATTCCCAAAATTATTAATAATCAGTGATAATTGTTACTATCTTGAATATGTTTGATAAACAACTTTTTTTCAACTGTTAATTGTAGTGGAAACGTATGGACAGCTCAAAATTTATGCGCCAGTTAGGTAGTCATATAGTGGCTCTAATTTTGGGAGTGGTGCTAACTTTTGGCAGCTTAAAGATATTATCTTCTCAGGCAGAACCTTTGATACAAACTCCAGCGACGAGTCCGATCGCTTCTACTGCTGTCAAACCAGTTAATCCCGATCCCGATAAAGTTGCTCATAATTTTGTCGGAGCGGCGATCGCGCGTACTGGGCCTGCTGTGGTTAAAATTGATACAGAGAGGACTATTACCCGACAAATCGATCCTTTGTTTGAAGACCCTTTCTTTAGAGATTTTTTTGGCTTTCAAGGGCAAATTCCCAGGCAACAACAACAAATTCGCGGACAAGGCTCTGGGTTTATTATCGATAAAAGCGGAATTGTGTTGACTAATGCCCATGTAGTTCAAGATGCCGATCGCGTGACGATAACTCTCAAAGATGGAAGAGAGTTTACTGGCAAAGTAATGGGAACTGATGAAGTCACCGATTTAGCAGTAGTTAAAGTCGATAATAAAGGCTCAAATTTACCCGTCGCACCGTTGGGTAATTCTGCCGATCTAGCTGTAGGAGATTGGGCGATCGCCATTGGTAATCCGATTGGTTTGAGTAATACAGTCACTTTAGGTATTATTAGTACTCTCGAACGTTCCTCTGCTCAAGTAGGTATTAGCGATAAACGCATTAATTTTCTCCAAACTGATGCCGCTATCAATCCTGGGAACTCTGGAGGACCATTGTTAAATGAAAAGGGAGAAGTGATCGGGATTAATACTGCCATTCGTGCTGATGCAACAGGTATTGGTTTCGCCATTCCCATCGATAAAGTTAGACGAATTAAAGATACTCTCGCCGCAGGGAAAAAAGTGCCTCATCCCTTTGTAGGCATTCAGATGTTGACAGTTACTCCAGAATTGGCAAAACAAAATAATCAAGATCCCAATTCTCCGATCGAGGTTCCTGAAATTGAAGGAGTTTTGGTAGTTAAAGTGATGCCCAATACTCCAGCAGAAAAAGCTGGTATTCGTCGGGGAGATGTGATTTTAGAAGTAAACCAACAAAAAGTTACCGAAGCAGATCGATTGCAGCAAATAGTTGAAGATAGCGGTGTTAATACAACCCTCAAGATGAAAATTCAACGAGGCGATCGGGCGATCGATTTAAATGTTACTACTGCTCAGTTGGAAGGAATGGGCAAGTAGGGGCTAGGGGTTAGGGGTTAGGGAGCAGAGGTAGACTGGGAGAGGGGGAGCAGGGGGAAAAGTAATGAGTAATGAGTAATGAGTAATGAGTAATGAGTAATAAATAGCAAGATGAAACTATTGCAGAAAAAATGGGAATTCTAGGACAGAAGAATTATGGTTTAGACGACTTGCCGATTCAAATTATTAAACCACAACCAGGTCCTAGCACAACCGAACAAATCAGAACTCTGATCCTCGCCCATCCCAATGGCATTACACTCAGACAGATATGTCAAACTCTCAATCGTCCCGTATCGATGATTCAAAGGTGTCTAAAACCTTTAATGCGATCGCGCCAAATCTATTCCAAAACTAGCCAGGATGGAATGTCTTTAGTTTATTTTTCTTTAAAAGGGAGCGGGGAGCAGGCAGCAGGCAGCAGGGAGCAGGCAGCAGGCAGCAGGGAGCAGGGATTAGGGACTAGGGATTAGGGATTAGGGATTAGGCAGAAGGTAAGTAGGAAGTAAAAAACTCATTACTCATTACTTTCCCCTACACCCCTACACCCCTTTTTACTCATCCTTCGTCTTCCCTCTCACGCCGCGAACGATGCGGGATAGTTCGCTTTTCTCGTCAACTGTAATGCGACTGGGTGAACCGCTAATAATTCTTTCGTAGTTGCGGAAGGAGTCTTTGATCTCAGCACCACCTTGAGAGATTGAGTATTCGCGAATACCTTTATCGTGCCAAGAACCGCGCATTTTAAAGACGTTGACTGCTCTCGACATTTCACCGCGAATTTCCACGTACTGAAGCATGATAATTGTGTCGGTAATCGTGGAAATGTGAGACTCAGTAATCGAATGAGCGCCCATAAATTGATCGGTGGTGTTGGTGAAGAAACCAGTAATTTCTTCTTGTTTGGCGTAACCAGTCACGCCGATCACAAATTGCCTGAAGGCGTTATTAGTCACACCTCTGGCGAGTGCTGAGAGTGAGTCGATCGCGATTCTTCTTGGTTTAAATTCACCGATCTCAGATTTGATCATCTGCAAATGATCTTCTAAACCTGCTGATTCTGGATAAGCACAAATTAATTTGAGCAAACCTTTGGTTTCCATTTCTTCAAAATTAATGCCCCATGAAGAGGCATTTCTGGATAACTGCGCTCTTGATTCCTCATAGGCAAACAAAATTGCCCTTTCTCCCTGACGGCAACCTTCTTCTAAGAATTTACTTACTAATAGTGTCTTACCAGTACCAGTAGCACCAGTAGCTAAAATAATTGAATCCTTAAAGAAACCTCCGCCACACATTTCGTCGAGAGTGGAGACACCTGAAGAAATGCGAACATTAGAAGAACGTTGGGTGAGTCGCATTGCTCCCAGTGGGAAAATATTGATCCCATCTTTAGTAATAGTAAAAGGATATTCTCCTTTCATGTGGGTAGTACCCCGTAGTTTGAGAATTTCAGAAGTACGACGACGACGTTCCCCTTCTAGGACATTGCGTAGGATCACGACATTATCAGAGACGAATTCTTCTACACCAAAACGGGCGATCGGTCCATATTCTTCGATCCTCTCCGTAGTCATAATTGAAGTAA
>CAZJTL010000170.1:0-11705 GCA_964548905.1 uncultured bacterium
TTAACATTAACTGTGTGGAGGAAAAGTTTATGAACTCCTCAATCTTAAGAGAGCTTTGGTCTTTAATTGAAAATATTCAACCCCATGTTCTCGTTGATATCAATGAAAATGAGTTAATTGAGCAAGTTATCAAACAACTAGAGGAAAAAACGACCCTCAATATTGAAGTAAATGATTCCGTGAGCATTTATATCAGTTCTAAAATGTGCCTTATTCGCGATCTGGCAGAATCGAAATTGGCATATGCTTAGGGATTAGGGATTAGGGATTAGGGATTAGCGATCGAAGTTGAAGGGAAAGAGTTTAACATGGGTAGAGTCTCAAACCTTTTACTTCTTGTTATCTCCTTTGAAAACTCGCTCTAGTTACTGGCTACTTCTTCCTTATCTTCGTCCGCAACGATCGATCATTGCAACTGCCCTAAGTTGTACGATCGCCTTTACCATTTTCTGGCCGATTCTAGCTTGGCTAGCAGGAAGGATGGCTCAGTATATTGGCAATGGTGATGTGGGTAGGATAGCTCAATTAGCAGGCGTAGCCGCAGTTGTCTTTCTACTTAGAGGCGCTGTACAATTTGGGCAAGACGCGCTGATGGCAAAAGCTGCCTTAAGAATTGCTCTCCAGTTGCGTCGAGTTGTTTACGCACACTTACAAAAACTAAGCCTCAATTATTTTGAAACAGCTAAAACTGGCGATCTTTCTTACAGACTCACAGAAGATATCGATCGCGTCGGTGAAGTAATTAATAAGTTCTTTCATCAGTTTGTACCCTGTATTCTGCAACTGCTAGCAGTACTGGGTTACATGTTCTATCTCAATTGGCAATTAACCCTAGCTACTTTTATCATTGCGCCGTTAATGGCATTATTAATCGGTGCTTTTGGGGAAAGATTGCTCAAGTTTTCTCGTCGCAGTCAAGATCGTATTTCTGACTTATCTTCTCTACTCACAGAAGTATTTAGCGGTATTCGCTTAGTACAAGCTTTTGCGGCGGAAGATTATGAAATTAACAGATTTACTGAAACAGCCGAACAAAATCGACAAGCAAAATATTTAGCCGAGAAAGTCAAAGCACTGCAATTTGTTGTAGTTGGTTTTCTGGAAGCGATGAGTGTTATTTTTCTGTTTTTCTTGGGTGGTTGGCAAATTTCCCAAGCTAATTTAACAGGAAGCGAATTTGTTAGTTATGTCGCCGCCGTCGCTTTATTAATCGATCCGATCGCGATTACTACCAGTAATTACAATGAATTTAAACAAGGTGAAGCTTCTGTCGATCGCATTTTTGAATTGTTGGCATTAAAACCGAGTGTAGTTGACAAGAAAGGAGCGATCGCCCTCGATCGAGTTAAGGGTAAAGTAGAATATCAAAATATTAGTTTTAGCTACTCTTCAGAAAAACTGGTTTTAGACAACATTAATCTGACTGTCAATCCAGGTGAGACGATCGCTTTGGTGGGGGAATCTGGTGCGGGAAAATCTACTTTAGTTAATTTACTTCCGCGTTTTTATAATCCTGATGCTGGCGCGATCGCCATCGATGGAGTGGATATTGACAATGTAACTCTCAAGAGTTTACGCAGACAAATTGGTATTGTTCCTCAAGAAACTGTACTTTTTTCTGGTTCGATCGCCCAAAATATTGCCTTTGGTAGAACCGATTTTGAGATTAAAGAAGTAGAAGCAGCCGCTAAAATTGCCAATGCCCATCAATTTATTAGCGAATTTTCCCAGGGATATTACACTTATGTAGGGGAAAGAGGCGTAAATTTATCTGGTGGACAAAGACAGAGAATTGCGATCGCTCGTGCTGTACTTCTTAATCCTCGTATTTTAATTTTAGACGAGGCTACCTCAGCCTTAGATTCAGAATCAGAAGCCTTAGTGCAAGAAGCCCTAGAAAGAATTATGCGTGATCGAACGGTGTTCGTGATCGCTCACCGTCTTGCTACCGTGCGCCGCGCTGACAGGATTATTGTTTTAGAAAAAGGACAAATTATCGAAGCGGGCAACCACGAACAATTGTTGCAGCAAAATGGACGCTACGCTAAATTTCATACACAACAATTTCATCAGTAAATTTAACGCTTTGTTGCGAAAATATTGATAGATTTTTCAGAAAAAATGGACTAGTCGCAACAATCCGAAGGCGACGATAATCTGCTGTCCAAATTCCCCGATCGCCAAGAGTTGGTTTTAAATATTTTTCGATCCCACTAATGACGCGATCGCTTTCTTGGTTAGACAGATGAGATAGACAACCACCAGCAAACATATTTAACCAATTTCGCAAACCTAATTCTCCTTCTGCTAAAGGAGTTGGTCGATCGAACAAAACAGCATAAGTTACTTCAAATCCTTTACTTTCTAAAAGCGAAGTATACTCGCCGATACTCGGAAAATACCAAGGATTATTAAACTCTGGGACAAATAACTCTAATGCTTGCGCGATCGCCTTAACATTCCCTTTCCCTCCAAATTCAGCTACAAAACGTCCTCCAGGTTTCAAGCATCTTTTAAGAGAATCGATCGCTGCTTCTGGTTGTTTAACCCAATGGAGAGTGGCGTTGGAAAATACAGCATCAAAAAGTCGATCACTTTGAAAATCCCTAGCATCTGCCACTTCAAATTCTAGATGAGGATAATTCTTGATCGCCTGTTCGATCATCTCTGAAGATCGATCGATTCCTTTTACTTGAGCACCAGTATTAGCAATTTGCTGTGTTAATTGTCCCGTACCACAACCAAGATCGAGAATGTATTCTTTTGATTGAGGCGCTAATAACTCCAGTAATGTCTTTCCATATTGCCAAACAAATTCGTGCTTACCTTGATAAAGCTTGGCATCCCATTTAGTTTCCATTGATTTCACCGATATTACTTAACTTCTTAGCCGTCAGTACTCAGTACTCAGCAGCTAGCCGATAACCGATCGCTGAAAGCTGAAAGCTGATAGCTGATAGCTGAAAGCTGATAGCTGATAGCTGATAGCTAGCATAAAACTAAGCTATTATTAATGTCCAATATATTTATTATTCATGTTTAATATCTAAAAAATATTAATACCTAAGCATGGAATTAAGACACCTACGCTACTTCATGGCTGTTGCAGAAGAATTACATTTTGGTAAAGCGGCTCAAAGATTGCATATTGCTCAACCCCCTCTAAGCCAGCAAATTCGTCAACTAGAAACTGAATTGGGTTTTCAACTCTTTCATCGCACCAAAAGAAGCGTCCAGTTAACCGAAGCAGGACAAGT
Source organism: uncultured bacterium (assembly GCA_964548905.1). Taxonomy (GTDB): domain Bacteria; phylum Cyanobacteriota; class Cyanobacteriia; order Cyanobacteriales; family Xenococcaceae; genus CAZJTL01. Next base: position 3,258 of record CAZJTL010000170.1, read on the forward strand.
TTTTTTAAAAGAAGTACAAACAATTTTTAGGCAATTAGAAACAGCGATCGAAAAAGGAAAACAAACCAGTCGCGGCGAGAGAGGACAAATTGCAGTTGGTTTTGTTAGTTCTGCGGTTTACAAAATTCTGCCACCAATTTTGAGGAAGTTTCGCACCTCAGTAGCTGGAGTTAGTTTAGAATTACACGAACTCACCAGCGATCGACAGATAGAATGGTTGCAGGAAGGAAAGTTAGATGTAGGGTTTGTCCGTCCTCCCATTAACGAAGCAGAATTTAAGCTAGCTGCCATTTTCCTGGAACCTTTAATCGTCGCTTTACCAGAAACCCATTGCTTAGCCGATCGCGCCAGTATTTCTTTATCTGCTTTAGCGAACGAACCTTTTATCATTTTTCCTCGTCCTGTAGCGCCCGATCTATACGATCGCATCATCTCGCTTTGTCAGCAAGCGAATTTTAGTCCAAGAGTAGTACAACAAGCAATTCAGATGCAAACCATAGTCAGTTTAGTTGCAGCAGACATGGGAGTAACAATCGTACCAGCTTCTATAGAAAATTTACAACGAACGGGAGTGATTTACAAAGCAATTACAGAAACAACTCCACCAAGCGCGATCGTAGCCATCCACAAACATCAACAACCATCCGCGATCGTAACTAGATTTATTGAAGTAGTTAAAGATATTGCTAATGGTTCGTTGTGAAAATTAAGTATTATTCGCTCACGCTTTCAATTAGATTAAGAAGCTATTGGTATTTTTACTAATTCACCTGAAGAACGAGGTTGTGGGATTGGTTGTCCTCGATCGCGCAACCCTTCAAGATGAAATTCAATTGCTTCCCTAATTAGAGATAAAGCTTCTTCTTTAGTTTCACCAACTGCGACACAACCAGGTAAATCTGGAACGTATACACCATAGCTTGTTGCACCTTGCTCTACTACTACCATATATTGAACTTGGCTCATCTTTATTTCAACCCTGCTTGTTTGAAAATGCTGTTTAAAGTACCTGGAGGAATATCGATATTTAGTTTTCCCGACACAGTAACCGTACCTGTTTTATTAGGGTGATTGAATTGTCGGTGACTAGCACGCATACGTACTTGATACCATCCATAAGTATTATTCGATCGCATTTCTATCCAGCTAATACCATGCAAGATAAAGAATTCGATCGCAAACACAATAAAGCGTCATCGATCGTCGATCGGATTTAGGGATAATTTAACAAACAATACGTGTTTATTTGTTTTTTTGAGAATTAGTTAAAAAACACTGGCACTAAGTTTTTCAAGGTTAATGTGAGTGAAATTATCCATATTTATGGGATATAGCTCTTTTTTATGCAGCGTCCCGATAACGATATCAAAAAAGGAAGAATACAATGACTCAAACTAACGATACATCTAATCTACCTCAAAATATCGGATTGGCATTATCAGGAGGCGGCTATCGCGCTGCGGGATTTCATTTAGGATTATTATCTTATCTAAATCGTGTCGATCTATTGAAACAAGTCAAAATGATTTCTACCGTATCGGGAGGAACATTTACAGGAGCAAAATATACTTTATCTTTAGTAGAAGGAAAATCTTTTCAAGAATTTTATCAGGAATATTATGCTTTTTTGGAAAATACTCAACTGGTAAAATTAGCTTTAGATCGGATGAGTAGAAACGACTGCAATATTCCATCGAAAAGAACGGATTTAATTACTGCTACCGCACAAGTTTATGCAGAAACTTTTTTAAAAAACTCTAAAGGTCAACCCTATCGCTTTGGAAATATTCTTAACGCTAATATTCCCTTGCAAGAAGTAATCTTTAACGCCACAGAATTTCGTACTGGAATTGCTTTTCGTTTTCAATATTGTGCCAATCAGAAAGGTAAAATTGGTAACGGTAATATATCGATCGATCGCTCTGATGCAGCAGATATTAGAATTGCTGATATTGTAGCAGCATCTTCTTGTTTTCCTGGCGGTTTTGAACCTTTGGCTTTTCCTCAAGATTTTAATTGGTCAGATCTAAATATTTTCGAGAATGTCAAAAAAAAGATACGCGAGACATTGCCTCAAGATATAGAAGCTTCGATCGATGCAGAAAATTATGATAATTATGTACAAAATGATAATAACCAAAGCTCGACATCTTCTAAAGATAGAATAGCTTTAATGGATGGAGGTATTTATGATAATCAAGGAATTGAAAGTTTATGGTTGGCTGATAAACGCAATAATTTTTTACTAGACTTGTTTATCATTTCTGATGTCGATCAAAGACCCGCTAATTTATATTCTTTACCTCGATTTTTAAAAATTAGTAACCTTACTTTACAAACACTCGATTGGCTATCAAAAACACTAATCATTTTCTGTTTTCTTACTTTAGTGACAGTAGGATACGAAGTATTTAAAGATTATATAAATAGTCAATTTATTTGGTTAGATTTTTTCTTGTATATCGTTCCTCTTTTGCTAGCTGCTGGAATAAGTTTTATTATTATCTGGGGTCGAAATATTATTAATAATAAAATCTTGCCTAAAATACCTCAAGTTGGTAGACTTGCTTGGGACGATTTAAAAACTTTAACAATTAATCAAGTAGTCAATGGTATTTATTTACGGTTGAGTTCTTTGCAAGCGATGGCAGGTTCGGTATTCATGAAACGCATTCGCAACATGGGTTTTAATTTTATTTATCAACAATATAAAGACAAAAATCGAGAAAAATTAATTTCCAACCTAATTTACGAACTTAAAACAGGTAGTTCTTTAACTCAGTTACCAGGAGTTCAACCACCATCAGCCGAACTTTTAAAAGTAATTGACGCGGCTGCAAATATGCCAACTACTCTTTGGTTGACTAAAGATAATCAATTAAATAATTTGATTATTTCTGGTCAGGCAACTACTTGCTATAACTTAATGGTTTACATTATTCGTAAGTATGAAGATAACCCTAGTTCCTATCCTAATGAGGTGCGACTTTTTTGGGATAAGTTGGTAGCAGACTGGAATAATTTATGTTCTAATCCTCAAGTCTTGCCTTAATTTGCAAGAGGGCGCGTAATTTGAGGTAAATATTATTTACTTACCTAATAGACCTGCGGAATGTAGGTAAGTACCTAGGCAAAATTAATTTAATATTTGGTGAGGGTAGGCAAAAGGCTTTCTTGCAATAGGCAAAAGAAAATACAACTAAGTGGTAAATATACAAACAATTTTGCTTACCTACTTAAAAAACCTACCCTTAAAAGCTAACCCCTACTCCCTGTTATATAATGAGTCGGAAATTACCTATAGTACTTAACATATGAATGAATCCGTTACTTCACTGTTTCAAGAAAGCCTAGAAAAATATAAAGCTGGTGAAGCACCAGAAAAACTAATTCCTGTTTTCCAAGATCTATGCGATCGCGCACCTAAAAATGCTACTGCTTGGAGTTGTTTGGCATGGCTGTATCTGCTTCTTGATAAGCCCGATCGCGCCCTAAAAGCAGCTAGCAAAAGCGTTAAAATCGATGCGAAGATGCCACAGGCAAGAATTAATTTGGCTCTAGCAATGCTAGATTCAGGAAAAGCTGGTGTGCGCGAGCATATTGAATTCGTCCAACAAGTGATGAGACTAGATAGTCAAATTCGCGACGATCTTGTCGAAAACATTGAAGACGGACTCACCAGAAAGCCAGACTGGGAAAGTCTACAGCGTATTAAAAAATGGTTGAGTTAAGCCAAAATTATTTACACTAGAGTCAACATACTTAATTTTTAGATCGCCAAGGTTAACTCAATCTGACTCGATCGATTCTTGAGCTGTGTTGGCTCACTCAAATATTAAAAAGCTTAACTTCCTTGCAAACTATGGAATTGGCGAAAAAAGCACTGATTGGATTGAGAGCGGATGATTTCCGTCATCCTCTCGATCTACAAGCAACTACAGCTCTTAAACAATTACCAGGATTTGATATTGCCATTAGGAGTCTTCTGGGTTCTTTAGCAGAGCAGTTTTTCTACCTCAACAACATTTCTAGTAGTATTTTAGTCAGCAAAAAACAACTACCAGATCTATACAAACTCCTGCTAGAAGCTTGTCAAATTTTAGATATAGAGCCTCCTCAACTATACATCCAACAAAATCCCGTTCCTAACGCCTATACCTTCGCGATGAGAGGAAAGCAGCCCTTTATGGTGTTGCATACCTCTTTGATTGAAATGCTCACCCCAGAAGAGGTTCAGGCAGTTATAGCTCATGAATTGGGTCATCTTAAATGCGAACATGGAGTTTATCTAACCCTAGTTAATATCATGGTTTTGGCGGCTGGTTTGCTTCCTGCTTGGGGAACTATACTAGCTCAATCGCTGCAAACGCAAATGTTAGAATGGGTGCGCTGTGCTGAATTTAGTTGCGATCGCGCCGCACTGCTAGCAATTCAAGATCCGAAAGTAGTCATGTCTACTCTGATGAAACTAACTGGAGGTTCGCCTAAACTTGCCGCGCAGCTTAACTTAGAAGCTTTTATCGAACAAGCAAAGGCATACGATCTAGCTAGCGAAACCGAATGGGGTGAAGTACTAAAAGCAACGCAAACTCAGCAATTAACTCATCCTTTACCAGTGCTTCGCGCCAGAGAGATCGATCGCTGGGCAAATTCTCAAGAATACGATCGCTTGTTGAAAAAAAGAAAACTGCGATAAGTTGACACGCATTTAATTTATTGGTTGAGGTAAGGCAACAGGTAACAGGCAACAGGCAAGAGAAACAGCCCAATATAAAATTTAAATGCAAAACAGCTTATCAAGATGAGTCATCGTGGAAATCCCTCGTTTACACCCAGATACATTAGATGAAGTCAAGCAAAAAGTTGATATTGTTGATGTAATTTCCGAACGTGTTGTCTTACGCAAACGAGGAAGAGATTTTGTTGGGCTTTGCCCTTTTCACGAGGAAAAAACTGGTAGTTTTAGCGTTAGTTCCACTAAGCAGCTATATTACTGTTTTGGTTGCGGCGCTGGAGGCGATGCGGTTAAATTTTTAATGGAGCTGAACAAACAATCTTTTAGTGAGGTTGTTTTCGATCTAGCCAGACGCTATCAAGTTCCGATTAAAACTCTCGAACTGCAACACAGACAAGAAATTCAGCGTCAAATTTCAGTTCGAGGACAACTTTATGAAATTTTGGCAACGGCAGCTAATTTCTATGTCTACGCGCTGCGAGAATCTCAAGGGGAGACAGCACTCAATTACCTGCGGGTAACGCGAGGATTGAGCGAGGAAACAATTGGAAAATGGAACTTAGGATATGCACCAGCAGGATGGGAGACTTTATCTCGCTACTTAGTCGAACAAAAACGCTATCCAGTTTCTTTAATCGAACAAGCAGGTTTAATTCAGAAGCGAAAAACAGGAGAAGGTTACTACGATCGCTACCGAGATCGTCTGACAATTCCGATCTGTGATGTGCAAGGCAGAATTATCGGTTTCGGTACGAGAACCCTTGGCGATGATCAGCCTAAATATCTTAATTCACCAGAAACACCTTTATTTGATAAAGGCAAAACTTTATTTGCTTTGGATAAAGCACGTCAAAGTATTTCTCAACAGGATTGCGCTGTAGTTGTTGAAGGATATTTTGATGCGATCGCCCTTCATGCAGCAGGAATTACTAACGTGGTTGCGTCTTTGGGAACTGCCTTAAGTCAAGCTCAAGTTACTCAATTATTACGATATTCCCAATCCAAGCAAATTATTTTTAATTTTGATGCCGATAATGCTGGAGTGAAAGCAACACAAAGAGCGATCGGCGAAATTGCTACCCTGGTATATTCGGGACAAGTACAACTAAAAATCCTTAACCTTCCTGATGGCAAAGATGCAGATGAATTTATTGGTAGACAGCAGGAAAACAACAAAGCACAAGAATACCTAGATCTAATTAAAAATGCCCCTTTGTGGTTGAATTGGCAGATCGATCGCCTGGTACGAGGAGAAGATCTCAAACAAGCCGATCGCGCTCAACAGGTGGCGCAGGGTATGATTAAACTGCTCAATAACCTACAAGATCCCAATCAACGCAATTACTATCTTGCCTATTGTGCGGATTTGCTTTCTCAGGGAAATTCGCGCTTAATTGCGATTAATGTTGCCAATTTAAAAGCACAGCTTAAAAAAAACAATTTTCAACTCAAAAATCAGCGATCGGCGATCGATAAGCAAAAATCTGCCGATGTCAAAATTAATCTCGTTCTTGCTCCCGAAACAGAACTATTAGAGACAACCGAAGCGCTGTTATTAAGAATTTATCTTCATTGTCCCCAACATCGCCCCAAAATTGTTGAACTCCTCGAAGCGAAAGATTTGTTGTTTAGTTTGCCTCACTATCGTTTTCTCTGGCAACAAATTAGGGAAATCGAACAGACAGTAATCAAAGATAATGACGATCGCAATTTATTACTGTCGTTATTGGATAAGCAAATTACTGACTTTCCCGAACAAATAGCTAAAGTTAGCCACCTGTTCCATCTTAGTGAGACATCTCAAGAAGATATTTTTGATGAATCTGGTCGCATTCTAGAAGCGATCGCCTCTCTAGAGCATGTGGTTTTAGAAAAACATCGACTCTATTGTCTAAAACAATTGCAACAGCTCAAACCGACTAACGAAGAAGAGTTAAAAAAGATGCAATTTTACTATCAAGAATATCAAAACATCGAGCGTCAAATTAAACAATTAGAACAACTACGCATCGATCGACAGCATAAGTAACAGGGAATAGGGAATAGGGAATAGGCAATAGGCAATAGGCAATAAGCAATAGATGCTTTACCTTCTCTGTTCCCTACACCCTACACCCTACACCCTATGAACTGTTACCTTTTAATTATCTTCCTGCAACAAAGGAAAAGTTTCTCCACCCAAGTAGGCATCAAAATGTTTTTGGAAATATAGCCAAGAGGTAATATCTTCCCCATCTAAGAAAGATTTTGGTGCATTTTTATAGAGTGGCACGCGAGTATTAATTTCATCCTGAAGCAATTGAGGCAATTCAGTAAAACTGTCAACTTTACTTCCATAAGCGCTATAGATTAATTGACCTGGGCGATCGCCCATTTTCATCCAAGGAACCCAGGGACCCATCCGATCCCAGCAAAGCTGTAGTTTAGACACAGAGAGAGTTTCAGGATTCAACAAATCTTCAGTAGGAACGGTGATTTTAAATAACTCGGCTGCTTGATAAGTTGGATTTGGGCTGTAATCGGCAAATTTGGGGTCATCAGCGAGAGGATTGGGGTAAGTAGAAAATAAGTCAAATATGAAGGTAGTATCATCTCGATCGACTTGCACGGGAAATTTCCCTTTAAAATGACCTTGTACTGGATTATTGGCAACATGCATGACTGTGAGTAGTTCCCCCGTCCAAGGATTTTCCCACTTCCGCAAAATTTCACCTGTTTCTGGATGAAGATAGTAAGTCAATTCCCTCGAAGTAAAATCCCAACAACCTTCTTCTGTAGGAATACACCTGCAAACACTCATACCTAACATCTTAAAAAGACGATTTCTCTTTTCACCTGGGACAAAAGCGTAAATTGAACCTGTCCAGATCAGAAAGGTCGATCGATTTGGATCTAGCGATGAACGTGTCTTTACCCAATATTGAGCGTCAAGGTGTTTGATTTGAGCAACCATCTACAGATTCCTTTTATTTGCTGAATTATGGCGATTAAATTTATATTCTATAGGTATGATATTTATCATACCTATGCAAATGACTATGCAAAAAAAGATTGCCATCACGATCGACGAAAATCTATTGGCTCAAATAGACTATTTAGTAAACAAATCAGTCTATCCAAATCGTTCTAGAGCAATAGAAGCAGCAATTGCTGAAAAAATAGAAGATTATCGACGCAAGCGTTTTGAGATGGAATGCGCCAATCTCGATCCGACAGAAGAACAGGAATTTGCTGAATTAGGGGGATTTAACGATTGGATGGAAAAATATTAAGGAAGGAAATCTATTGGGCAGATTTAAATCCTATACGAGGCAGAGAACAAGGTGGAACTAGACCAGTATTAATTATTAGTAATAACATTTTTAATCAACGTTCTGGAACAGTTGTCATACTCGCAATTACAAGTATCGAGCCTAAAGTAAAATATCCTCTAGTTCGAGAACTAGAATGTGCTTCTTTATCTAAACGTTCTTGGGTAAAAATTACACAAATTCGGACTATATCAATTGAGCGGGTTGGAGATTATATAGGTTCGCTCTCTGAAAACCAGATGCAAGAAATAATTGCAGCGATCGGTGATTTAATTAATCGAGATTAAAAATAAGGGTGGGGTAGTTCATTCTCTACATCTTTGATGCTCTCCGCCCTAAAAGTGCAAAGATTCTTGGATCGTCCAGTCCACTTACCACAAAGTAGTTTCCTGCCTTGTGCCA
>CAZJTL010000171.1:0-11637 GCA_964548905.1 uncultured bacterium
CTATAAGGAAGCACTCATCATCCCAGCAACAGAGCCTCCTACCAGACGGACAACATGACTTTGAATTTGAGTTTCTCGGACTAGTGGGATTGAGCGATCCCGTTCGTCCGACAGTAAAAGGTGCGATCGCCGAGTGTTATAACGCTGGAATTCGAGTGGTAATGATTACTGGAGATTATCCAGCTACCGCTCAAAACATCGCTAGTCAAATAGGACTGGCACCCTTTACGGAAGTCATTACTGGAGCCGAATTAGAACAGATGGATGAAGCGCAATTGCGCTCTCGAATCCAAACCGTTAATATCTTTGCACGGGTCGTACCAGAGCAAAAGCTGCTAATTGTCAACGCGCTAAAAAGAAATGGCGAAATCGTTGCCATGACAGGAGATGGTGTTAATGATGCTCCTGCTCTCAAGGCTGCTAATATTGGCATTGCCATGGGGGAACGCGGTACTGATGTTGCCCGCGAATCCGCCGATTTGGTTTTACTAGATGATGACTTTTCCTCGATCGTCCAATCTGTAAAATTGGGGCGACGCATCTTCGACAATCTTAAAAAAGGGATGGCTTATACTCTGGCAGTTCACGTTCCGATCGCGGGAATGTCTTTGATTCCAGTGATGTTTCAGTGGCCTTTGGTACTACTGCCAGTACATATTGCCTTTCTCCATCTAATTATCGATCCAGCTTGTACGGTGGTGTTTGAGGCAGAACCAGAAGAGAGCAATGTCATGAAGCGCCCGCCTCGCAATCCCAAAGAACCATTATTCAGTCGTCGGACGCTGAGATTGGCACTGCTGCAAGGGGTGAGTTCCTTGGTAGTACTGGTCTTGGTTTTCGCGATCGCCTATTATCGAGGTAATGGTGAGTTAGATGCTCGCGCTCTTGCTTTTACTACTCTAATTATTTCTAATCTCAGTCTAATTTTCTAATTTTAACCAATCGTTCCTGGTCGAGAACCATCCCAGAAATGCTACGCTCTCCAAATCTAGCCTTATGGTGGGTGATTGGAGGTGGCATCATCTTTCTAGGACTGATTCTTTATGTACCTCTGTTGCGTCATCTTTTTAGCTTTTCTTTCTTGCACAGAGACGATCTGCTGGTTAGTCTCTTTTCTGGCATTCTCAGCATTCTCTGGTTTGAAGGGCTAAAACTATGGAATCGAAGCAGAAGAAGTGTTTGATGGTAAGAAGGCGATTTATCTATTCACTTCCAATTCATCAGCCCAAAACTATAAGCGCAATAACTATCCAACAGAATAAGATATGACTCGATCGCACAAATTCAGCAATCACATAACTTACTCACAAAATCCTCAACATTTCTTTCTATTATTGCTGAGTATGGAACGAAAGTTTAAACAGTTACTAATCGGTTAAAATCTTCACACTTTTGTCTCTACTTAACTCTGAAAGACAACTTTTAACACAGATACATTAAACAGCAAACCTCAAAGAAGTGGAGGTATGAGAAATCATGAATGCAAAAGCTTTAATTGCTGAGTTTATTGGCACTTTCGCGATCGTTTTTTTTGGAGTCGGTGCGATCGCGACTAACTACATGCTCACAGGTGGAAAAACAACCGATTTAGTAGCGATCGCTCTCGCTCACGGTTTAATTTTCGCCGCTATGGTTAGTGCTACAGTAGCTATCAGTGGAGGACATCTCAATCCAGCTATTACTTTTGGAGTTTGGCTGGCTAGAAAAATTGACCTCAAAAATGCTGTAGGATACATCATCTTTCAATGTTTGGGAGGCATTTTTGCCGCTAGTCTACTCAAGCTGGCTTTTCCCTTAGAAACTCTTAGAGCCATCAAAATGGGAACTCCAACTCTTGGCGAGGGCGAAACTATACCGATGGCTTTGGTTATGGAATTAATCATGACCTTCTTCTTAGTTTTTGTCTACTTTGGCACTCTACTCGATGCTCGATCGCCTAAAGTTGGGGGATTATTTATCGGCGCGATCGTGGCATTGGATATCTTAGCAGGTGGTCCTTTGAGTGCTGCGGTAATGAATCCAGCCAGGTATTTGGGTCCTGCTCTATTGTCACTGCAACTCCAACAATTTTGGCTTTATTGGATTGGACCCCTAGTAGGCGCTGCTGCTGCTGCTTTGCTGTACCATTATTTCTTTGAAGAAAGGGGTTCACGCCTGGTTCGTCCTGGTGAAGGCGAAGAAGTAGCGTCAATGTAAAATACAAATAGATGACTGCCCGAAGGTAGATAGGCTTATTTATCTGCAACTCTGGAAGGAAAAACATAGATGAAAATCATCAGTTTCCTTCCAGTTATTATGTTTGTATGTCGAGCAAATGAACAAAGAAAACTTATATCTCTGTATGGGTTCTGCTTGCCATCAATTAGGTGTCTACGAAGTTCTTCCTAAGTTGCAAGCATTAATCGCTAAACATAATCTCGAAGAGATAGTCGAATTAAAAGGTGCTTTCTGTTTGGAAAATTGTAGTTTTGGTATTGCTATGAAATACGGAGACTGTCATTTTATTAGCGTTAGCCCTCATAACATCGAACACAAGTTTATCGACGAAATTTTACCGACTATACAAGCAAAAAACTCTCACCAATCATGACAGAAATTGAGCCAAACAGATTATGGAAATTATTGTGGGAATACAATCCTAACGGCTTAATCGTTGTTGAAGCAGATTTGCAGATTAAGTTAGTCAATCCCGCTTTTTGTCGAATGTTTAAAACTAAGCCAGAGGAAATAATCGGTCAATCAGTTTCATTAATATTAGAAGATATCGAAGATTTTCAAAGAGTTTGGCAAACTGGCAAAGTAATTCAAGGACAAGACAAGATTTATTCACAATATAATCTTTACGTTAGTCGATCGATCTTTTCTATTGAAGAAGAAGGATTGATTGCTTGTATTATGGTCGATTCTAGTCACGAAATGGAACGACAAAAAGAATTAAAAAAATTAAAGCTGGAAACAGTTAAAAAAGTCAATGAAGTTGTTGATAATCAAATGAAAGTGGTGCAGGAAATTGCCAGCTTGTTGGGAGAAACAACGGCAGAAACTAAAGTTAGTCTGCTCAAAATTATTCAAATGCTAGAACAAGAGCATATTTAAGGAGAACAGGGGCTAGGGAGCAAGGGAGAACAGTGTAAAGTCGATCGGCACTCATAAAAAAACTTTAAGTAGAGACGCGAAATTTCGTGTCTCTACAACTTAAGACTTAAGACTTGAAAAAGGCTTCTGCCTTCTCCCGAAGGGAGTTAAATTATTCCTAGTAGCAAGCCTAAAATTCCACCTAAAATAATTAATTTCCAAGTAGCTATGCGATAGCGAGATAATGCAATTAAAGAGAGAACTAAGATTACTGTTGCACCTAAAGATAGCAGGATTTTTTCTTGCAATAAAGCTGCTTGAGCGATCGGAATTGTAGCAGCAACGATCGCACCTAAAACAGCAGGTGTGACTCCTTTTAAAAAATTTTGAACATAGAGATTTTGTCTTAATTTTACTAGCCAAGGTGCGGCAGCCATAATAAATAAAAAAGATGGCGTAAAAATAGCTACAGTAGCAGTTAAAGCACCCAAAAATCCTGCCACTTTATAACCAATAAAAGCTGCGGTTAATACTACTGGGCCAGGACTAATTTGTCCGATCGCTACTCCATTAATAAATTCGTTGTGAGTTAACCAGCTTAATTTATTCACCACTTCAAACTCTAGAAGCGGAATAATTACCAATCCTCCACCAAAGATAAAACTACCTACTTTCAAGAAAAAAATGGTTAAGGGGAGAAAAAATGCTCCAATTCTTTCTCCTCCCCAAAAACTTGCCATTGCTAGAGCTTCTGTCGCGATCTTTCCTAAGTAAATAGGCAGAAAAGGTAAGACCAAACTATTTAATTGTTTAATCTTTGTTGGCGGTGGCGATCGATCAATAATTAAACCCAGTATTCCTGCCAAAACAAATTGCAGTAAGACATTTATTTGAAAAAATAAAGTCAAGCAGAAAACGACGAGAGCGATCGCAATATTAATTGATTTTTTTAGACATTTGTTCCCTAACTTCCAGCAAAAATTGCTAATAATTGCCGTTATAACTGGAGAAATTCCTAAAAATAAATCGGTAATTTGTGGTAGTTCTTGCCAACGAAAATAGAGCCAAGAAAGTGCTACTACGATCGAAAAAGCAGGACTAATAAAGCATAATCCTGCTAATAATGCTCCTACCTGTCCAGCATAGAGATAGCCAGTGTAAATACCCATTTGCGTGGAAGCAGGACCGGGCAACATTTCGCAAATGGCTAATCCTTCAGTAAATTGCTCTTGGGTTAACCAGTTTCGCCTAATTACTGTTTCCTCGTTAATCATGGCTATGTGAGCTTGAGGCCCACCAAAACCAATAATTCCTAGCTTGAGAAAAATTTGGGCGATTTCGCCAAGTCGCTGCTTATGATTTGGGTTAAGATTCTTTGAAGGTAGATTCACTTTTTATTGGAGTTAGATTCAAGCCTTTTTTGCAAAACAGATAACATGCGATCGCGCACTTGTTTTGCCCAAACATCAAAGTTGAATTCATTGCTGTGAGGATTTACCAATGCCAAATTATTGTTTCTGTTTTCTAGTCTTGGGTTTCTCATAATTTCTACTCCCAAAGATTAAAGATTTATTGACATTATTGTAACAATCGTTACAATTTGTTGAAAGACTTAATAGATTCTCTAAAAAAATTATAAAACGCTGTCAATTGATTTCTGGCGATTTGATGAGATTGTTATTTATCTTTTCAAAAAGAATTAAGGAATGCTTACAGACGATCGCCTTTAAGATTGAAGTAGATTGTGCTTTCCCTTTATTAATAGGCTCGCTTGCTCGCTTGCTCTAGGATTGACCAGCTTTCGAGAAATTGAAAACCTAAGTCAATCTTGAAGGTTAGCAATTCTTAGTGCAAAAACCAGTATAATTGTGCCTTGCTGTTGTCTGCTAGAATATGCAATCGCAAAAACTGCCTCATCGAACCAAAATAGTTGCTACTGTAGGACCTGCCACTGCGAAGCCTGACGTGCTTCGCAACTTAATTCAAGCAGGTGCTACAACCCTGAGACTCAACTTTTCTCATGGTACTCATGAAGACCATCAGAGAACCATTCGTCTAATTCGTCAAACGGCGTTTGAGCTAAATCAGCCAGTCGGAATCTTGCAAGACTTACAAGGTCCAAAAATTCGCCTTGGTAAGTTTCCTTGTGAAAAGATTTTGCTGCAAACAGGCGATCCTTATATTTTGACTAGTCGCCCCGAATATGCCAAAGATTGCTCTCAAGATCTTGGCTACGTCAGTTACGAACATTTAGCCGATGAAGTTCCAGAAGGTTCCAAAATTTTGCTAGATGATGGCAAAGTGGAAATGTTGGTAGAAAAGATCGATCGCCAACAGGGCGATTTGCATTGTCGAGTTGTAGTCGGCGGTGTTCTCTCCAGCAACAAAGGGGTCAATTTTCCAGGGGTTTATCTCTCAATCAAAGCCTTAACCGATAAAGATCGCACCGATTTGATGTTTGGTTTAGATCAAGGTGTAGATTGGGTCGCTTTAAGCTTCGTTCGCAATCCTCAAGATGTTTTAGAGATCAAGGATTTGATTGCTAGTGCAGGGAAATCTGTACCCGTGATTGCCAAGATTGAAAAACACGAAGCGATCGAGCAAATGGATGCTGTACTTGCCCTCTGTGATGGGGTGATGGTAGCTAGAGGCGATTTAGGGGTAGAATTGCCAGCCGAAGATGTACCCATCTTACAGAAACGTCTCATCGCTAAAGCGAATAAATTGGGCATTCCCGTCATTACTGCCACACAAATGCTCGATAGTATGGTCAATAATCCTCGTCCTACTCGCGCTGAGGTTTCTGACGTTGCTAACGCTATTCTCGATGGTACTGATGCGGTAATGCTGTCCAATGAAACAGCAACGGGAAACTACCCAATTGAGGCGGTAGAAACGATGGCGGCGATCGCCCAAAGAATTGAAATCGAACAGCGCAGGAAATCTCCCGATAAAAATAGCAACGGTAAATGGTCAATCACTAATGCCATCTCCGCAGCAGTCGGACAAATTGCCGAACAGCTAGAAGCAGCAGCGATTATGACTTTGACAAAAACAGGGTCAACAGCTCGTAATGTTTCTAAATTCCGCCCCCAGACCCCGATTTTGGCTATTACTCCTCACGTTCACGTGGCTAGGCGATTGCAGTTGGTTTGGGGAGTCAAGCCTCTTTTAGTACTAGATTTAGCTTCAACCAGTCAAACTTTCCAAGCAGCAATTAATATGGCTGAGGAAAATCAGTTGCTCAGCGCAGGCGATCTAGTAGTAATGACTGCTGGTACTCTACAAGGTGTAGCAGGTTCGACGGATTTAATTAAAGTAGAACTGGTACAATCTATTCTGGGTAAAGGAACAGGCATCGGACAAGGTGTTGTTACCGGAAGGGCTAGAGTAGTCAGTTCCGCTAGAGATTTAAGTAATTTTAATCCTGGGGAAATTTTAGTCGTACCTAATACTAATGCTGAATTTGTCGATGTCATTCGCCAAGCGTCTGGCATTATTACTGAAGAAGAAGGCGATCGAAGCCATGCAGCAGTCATTGGATTGCGATTGGGAATTCCCGTCATTGTCGGCTTCAAAAATGCTACTAAAGTCATTCGTGAAGGCGCATTTATTACCCTCGATGCTCAACGGCATTTAGTTTACTCTGGGGCAACGAAAAGGTAGGGGATAGGGGTTAGGGTTTAGAGAGACAAGGGGGACAAGGAAGACAAGGAAGTAAAATAACCTATTGCCTAATTCCTTCTGCTGCCTGCTGCCTGCTGCCTGCTGCCTGCTCCCTACTTATTACTAATAACTAATAACTAATAACTAAACTATGAGACGTGCTGAAAAAGTTGTCTTAGCTTATTCTGGTGGAGTTGATACTTCTGTTTGTATTCCTTATCTCAAGGAAGAATGGGGCGTAAAAGAAGTGATTACTTTAGCCGCAGATTTGGGACAAGGAGACGAACTCGAACCAATTAAAGCAAAAGCACTACGTTGCGGCGCTTCTGTGTCTTTGGTTGAAGATGCCAAGCAAGAGTTTGTCAAAGAATATGCTTTCCCTGCGATCGCGGCTAATACCTTATACGAAAATCGCTATCCTCTCTCGACGGCTTTAGCTCGTCCGTTGATTGCTAAACTGTTGGTAGAAGCTGCTGCTAAGTATGGTGCTGATGCAGTTGCTCACGGTTGTACTGGGAAGGGAAACGATCAAGTTCGTTTCGATGTCGGAATTATGGCACTCAACCCCAACCTTAAAGTACTAGCACCAGCTAGAGAATGGGGTATGAGTCGAGAAGAAACGATCGCCTATGGAGAAAAATTTGGTGTTGAGTCACCAGTGAAAAAATCTTCTCCTTACAGTATCGATCGCAATTTACTCGGTCGCAGTATCGAAGCAGGGCCCCTCGAAGATCCGATGACCGAAGCACCAGAAGAAGTGTTTTTAATGACTAAGGCGATCGCCGATACTCCCAACGAACCAGAATACGTCGATATTGGTTTTGAAAAAGGTATTCCTATAAGTCTTAACGGTCAACATCTCGATCCAGTGACTCTGATTGCTCAGATGAACGAAATCGTTGGGAATCATGGCGTTGGACGTATAGACATGATTGAAAACCGTGTAGTAGGGATTAAGTCGAGGGAAATTTACGAAACACCAGCTTTATTAGTCCTTATCGACGCACACCGCGATCTAGAAAGCTTGACTCTCACTGCTGATGTAACTCAGTATAAACGAGGCATCGAACAAACCTACGCTCAACTTATTTATCAAGGTCTATGGTATAGTCCTCTCAAACAAGCTTTAGATGCTTTTATTCAACAAACTCAAACCTACGTCACAGGTAGCGTGAGGATGAAATTGTTTAAAGGTACTGCTAAAGTAGTCGGTCGCCAGTCTCCTAACTCAGTTTATGCCCCAGATTTGGCTACCTATGGTGCTGACGATGGATTCGATCACAAAGCTGCTGAAGGCTTTATTTATATTTGGGGATTGCCTACTAAAGTTTGGTCGAGACTACACAAGTAGTTCATTGTTCATTGTTCATTGTTCATTGTTCATTGTTCATTGTTCATTGCAGAAAACAGGGTGTAAGGGTGTAGGGTTGGAAAAGTCTGAAGTCTAAAGTCTTAAGTTTTTTCTCCTTGTCTCCCCTGCCTCTCTGCTCCCCTGCTCCCCCTCTCCCCTGCTCCTCTGCTCCTCTGCCTCTCTGCTTCTCTGCTCCCTTCCTCTAAATATGACTAACAACCCCGACTTCCTCAGCCATCTCAACCCTTCTCAACGAAGCGCCGTTCAACATTACTGTGGCCCTTTATTAGTAGTTGCTGGCGCGGGTTCGGGTAAAACTAGGGCATTAACTTATCGAATTGCCAATTTAATTCGTCATCATAAAGTCGATCCAGAACATATTTTGGCAGTGACTTTTACTAATAAAGCTGCTAGAGAAATGAAGGAGCGAATTGAGAAGATTTTTGCTCAAGAAATGGCGCAAGCAAAATATGGACAGCGTTTAGAATTATTGCCAGAGTTAGATCGAAAAAACATTCGATCGCGAGTCTATAAAACTACAACTAAAAATCTTTGGATTGGTACTTTTCATAGTTTGTTTGCGCGAATTCTTCGCTACGATATCAATAAGTATAGAGATGAAAAAGGGCGAACTTGGGAAAGAAATTTTTCTATTTTTGATGAATCTGATGTTCAATCTTTACTCAAAAATATTGTCACAAAACAGTTGAATTTAGACGATAAAAAATTTGAACCCCGTCAGATTCGCTATCAAATCAGCAATGCTAAAAATCAAGGTTTATCTCCAGAACAATATATGCAAGAAAACCTTGGTTATAAAGGCAGAGTTGTAGCTGAAGTTTATCGAGAATATCAAAACCAAATGGCGGCAAATAATGCCCTTGACTTTGACGATTTAATTTTAATTCCCGTTCGTTTATTTCAGCAAAATGAATCGATTCTTGGCTATTGGCACAGTCAATTTCAACATATTTTAGTTGACGAATATCAAGATACCAATCGCATTCAATACGAATTAATTAGTCTATTAGCAACTAATGCAGAAACGAGAAAAAGTGAATGGAATTGGCAGAATCGATCGCTATTTGTAGTAGGTGATGCCGACCAATCTATCTATTCTTTCCGCTTGGCTGATTTCACTATTCTTCTAGATTTTCAGAATGATTTTGGTGATGGTTTGCCAGACGATGATACGCGCACGATGATTAAATTGGAAGAAAATTATCGTTCCAAAGAAAATATTCTCCAAGCAGCAAATTATCTAATTGAAAAAAATAGCCAACGCATTGATAAAATCCTCAAAGCTACTAGAGGTGCTGGCGAACAAATTTATTGTTACAAAGCTGATGACGAGCAATTAGAAGCAAGATTTGTCATCGGTCAAACTAAAACTATTAACCAACAAAATCCAGAATTAAATTGGGGCAGTTTTGCTATTTTATATCGTACTAATGCCCAATCAAGAGCGTTTGAAGATTTGCTACTACAAAACGGTATTCCCTACAATATTGTCGGTGGTTTAAAGTTCTACGATCGCAAAGAAATTAAAGATGCACTCGCCTATTTAAGAGTAATTGCCAACCCTGCCGATACTGTTAGTTTGCTCAGAATTATTAATACTCCTAGAAGAGGAGTCGGCAATAGTACTGTTGATTCCTTAATTAATGCTTCGGCACAATTGAGTATGCCTCTGTGGGAAATTTTAACTGATGAAACCTCAGTCAATGCTTTAGCAACAGGAAAAGCAGCAAAATCTCTCAATCAATTCGTCAGTATGATTAGAGGTTATCAGGAACAAATCAAAGATTTATCGGCATCAGAAATTCTCAACCAGGTAATGCAAGCATCTGGTTATGTAGACGAATTAAAAAACAAAGGAACTGAAGAAGCAGATAATCGTTTAGAAAATATCTTTGAACTTCATAACGCTATTTCCCAATTCCAAGAAGATAACGAAGATACTAGTTTAACCTCCTTCTTAGCAAGTGCTTCTCTAGCTTCCGATCTCGATGGTTTGGAAGAAGGACAAGAAAAAGTTTCTTTGATGACTCTTCATTCTGCCAAGGGATTAGAATTTCCGATCGTCTTTTTGGTTGGTTTAGAACAGGGATTATTTCCCCACAACAGAAGTTTAAACGATCCGATGGCATTGGAAGAAGAACGCCGTCTTTGCTATGTTGGCATCACTCGCGCACAAGAGCAATTATTTATTACTTATACTAGAGAACGTCGTTTGTGGGGTGCTAGAGAAGCAGCGATACCTTCTCAATTTTTGCAAGAATTACCCAAAGAATTAGTTAGTTCCAACATCTCTCAGGCAACTATGTATCGTAAGGTTGAGTCAGAGACAGGAACTAGCAAAGGCAAAAAAGGACAAACTTGGAAAGTAGGCGATCGCGTCCATCATAATGCTTTTGGTGAAGGTGAAGTGACTCATCTTTTGGGTTCGGGACATAAACAAAATCTCGCCATCAAGTTTTCTGGTTTGGGACAAAAAATAATCGATCCTAGAGTTGCACCGATCGAGAAGATTGATTAATCGCATATTGCATATCTTAAGGAACAGTTGGCGGTAAGTATGGTATATATTAAGGTAGTGCAGCCTTAGCCAACAATTAGACATTAGTTCCTGGATAAAAATGTAGAAAAAAATTATTGGTGGAAGGCTCATTCTAGGGCAATGGAAGTAACCAATCATGAATAAATTCCACGTTTTTGGGATAATCTTAGTAGCTTTAGCACCTCTTAATGCTACAAGCAGTAATGCACAAGGAGTTTTTACTACACCTGCACCGATGCCGATAGATCTGATTGGGGTTCAACAAACAGGAGAACTTTGTAAGAACAATCCCAGTCTGAGACGCGACAAACCAGGTTTTTGTGAAGGAAAACATTACTCAGATTATTATAAGAGAGGCTCCTCTGAGGAGAGTTCAACACGGGTAAGACATTCCAATAGGAATACTCACAGACGTACTAATCATTCATCTGAAGATCTTGAGAAGGAGGCGGTGACAGGGCTAATTAAACTAATGTTTGACTAATTATTATTCTATCGATCTTTTCTAGCGATCGCTCGATTCCCTCTTCGGTTATTAAAGATATTTTTTCACCAAATTCAAAGTTAATTGCTGGTATTAAAATCCAATAAGCTAAAGGCGATTTGTTATAAAGAAATTTAGCTAAATAAAGCAGCGATCGCGGATTTTCTGAGTGTCCTGAATTTACGTATTGGCGATTGCTTTCAAGAGTTTTTATCTCTATTTGTTCTGAGTTTTGTTGAGTTGAAATTACGGCATCAACAAAAATAACTATGTCAGCATTAGCGATATCTTCTGCCAATTCTGGTGTTAATTGATGAACGGCAAGCGATCGTACATTAGGTAAATTTCGAGTTGCAATGCGATCGGCAACAATTTGACCTGCACCATCATCGTTTCTGAGGGTGTTTCCATAACCGATGACTAAATAATTCATAATTTTCAGTTCATAATACCAATTTTCAAAAGTAGTGAGAGACTTGGTAGAATAATAAAAAGATAAAA
>CAZJTL010000172.1:0-11582 GCA_964548905.1 uncultured bacterium
AATCGCTCTTTGCGAGTTTTTTTGGCGATCGCTTGTTTACAAAGAGATAAAAAATTGCTGTTGCGCTCGAAATTACAGGTTTGATGAGATCTCTGTCAATTTTTATCAATCTACTAAGATTTATAACTACATTAATGAAGATTTTATCAAGAAAACTAAAAGGCTAAGTAAAAAAACACACATGAATTTGCAATTTTGAAAATCATCACACTAAATTTCCCTAACTTCAATTCAAGTTCATCAAAACATTACTTAGTTTCTCTCTTAACCATCAGCAAATACTGACGCTGATGGCAAGGGATTCTTCATGACAATTTTGTAATGTCAATCATTTGGAGTCAAAATAATGACAGCTATCTCTAACACAAATTTCTCCGTTACCGAGCGATGGGAAGGGGGTTTTACTGGTTATATTGATTTTTCAACTACCGAACAAACCTCAGATGGTTGGACTCTAGAATTCGATTCTCCTTTTGAAATTTACGAAATCTGGAATGTAGAAATCGTCTCTCACGAGGGCGATCGCTACGTAATTAAAAATGTTGACTGGAATCAAAATGTTAGCCCCGAGCAAAATATCTCAGTTGGTTTTAACGGCTATGCCAGTAAAGATAGCGAAATTCTTCCACCTAGCAACTATATCTATCACAGCCAACCCCTCGAAAGTGGTGAAATACTTCCAAAATCTGAAGTAACTCAACCTGAAGTAATTCAACCTGAAACGCCTGTAGTAACTCAACCTGAAGTAATTCAACCTGAAACGCCTGTAGTAACTGAACCTGAAGTAACTCAACCTGAAAAGCCTGAAGCAACTGGTCAATTTAGATACGGTGAAGCCCTACAAAAATCCTATCTCTTCTACGAAGCACAGCGTTCTGGCGATTTGCCTGACAATAATCGTATCGACTGGAGAGTTGATGCTGCTCTGGGTGATGGTTCTGATGTCAGCAAAGATTTAACTGGAGGTTATTTTGATGCAGGCGATCATGTTAAATTTAATTTCCCCATGGCTTACACCATGACTATGCTTGGTTGGGGTGTTCAAGAATTCCAGAGTGCTTATCAAGCAAGTGGTCAATTAGATGAAGCTTTATCAGCAGTCAAATGGGGAATCGACTACTTACTCAAAGGTATTGTCACTGATGAATATGGCATCAAAGAGCTATACGGACAAGTAGGTAATGGTCAACTCGATCATAACTATTGGGGTCCACCTGAGAGTATGACTATGGAACGTCCTTCTTATAAAATCGATCGCGAACATCCAGGTAGTGACCTAGCTTCAGAAACAGCCGCAGCTTTAACTTCCGCCGCGATGATTTTTAAGTCACAAGACTCTGCTTATGCAGATACACTACTCAACAATGCTCGTCTTCTCTATGACTTTGCCGAACAATATCAAGGTAAATACTCTGATTCCATTACCGACGCTCAACAATACTACAATTCTTTTAGTGGCTATCAAGACGAAATGGCTTGGGGTGCGGCTTGGCTCTACAAAGCTACAGGTGAACAAGCCTATCTAGACAAAGCTAAAAATTATTTAGGTAACTGGCTAGACCTTGGCGGTACTCAAAGTTGGGATAGTAAATTTTACGGTTCAGCCATAATTCTTGCCGAAACTACCCAAGATGCTACCTACAAAGGCATGGTAGAAAACTGGCTTAACAATTGGGCTAGCGGTGGTAATGGTGTTCAATACTCTGAAGGAGGATTAGCTTGGAATGCCCCCTGGGGTTCTCTAGCTAATAGCTCAACGACAGCAATGTTGGCAGGTATATACAGCGACAAAGTCAATGATTATGAAGGTCGTTACGCTAACTTGGCTAAAGAGCAGGTAGACTATATCCTTGGCGATAATCCTAGAGGTGCTAGCTATATGGTTGGCTTTGGTGATAACTATCCCTTACAAGCTCATCATCGTGGTGCTTCTGGTATTAATGACGGTAGTGACACCAGTGCTGCTAACCAGCATATTCTCTACGGTGCTATGGTAGGCGGACCTAAATCTGCTAACGATTATGATTACCAAGATTTGCGATCTGACTATGTTACCAATGAAGTTGCCATGTCTTATAATTCGGGTTTAACAGGCGCACTAGCTTACATGTACGGTCATTTTGGTGGCGAAGCTCTTAGCGATGCCGAACTCGATAGCCTACCTGAGATTACAGTCTCGAACACTTAAGCTTTAAAGTTTGACCAAATTTAATTAGATTTAGCTCCAAGATACTCGCAGAGACGATCTATAAAATCGCTCTTTGCGAGTTTTTTTGGCGATCGCTTGTTTACAAAGAGATAAAAAATATACAATTTTCTCAATAAAGCTTTATATTAATTGTGTGCATTTACTTTTTTAATAACCTAATTTCTGAAATAAGCCATTATTATCTTTCAAATACACTCACACCAATTTTTTAAAATTCTTTTATTAACATGAGCCATCGCTCACAAAAACCTCAACTAGGTCTTTTAACTCAAATAGCCTATGGAGCAGCAGATTTTGGTCCTTCTATGGCTGGTAATGTTCTGATCGTTTTCTTTTTTTTCTTCCTTACCAACGTCGCTAGACTACCTGCTAATTTGGCAGGAACTATTCTACTGATCAGTAATTGTTGGAGTGCGGTAAGCACTCTGTTAGTTGGCACATTGAGCGATCGCACTCAATGCCGTTGGGGAAGACGAAGAATCTGGATGCTTTGCAGCGCACCACTTCTCGGTATTAGTTTTTTTCTGTTGTGGTGGGTTCCGCCTCTAGATAACTGGCTAAAATTTGTTTATTATCTGGCGATCGCCTTACTATTTCAAACAGCCGCTAGCGCTTTTGTCATTCCTTATGGCGCATTAGTGACAGATTTGACTGATAATCATCACGAACATATTCGTCTGAATGGAATGCGTTTTGGCTTTTCCTTAGCTGGTTCCATTGGTTCTATCGTTCTCGCTCAATGGTTAACCTATTCTATCTTTAGTCCAAGAGAGCGCTTGTTTAAGCTAGGTTTAATCTGTGCTATTTTGACGATCGCCTCAATCTTTGCTTGTTGTTGGCAAATCGCAGAACGTTCTCACATATCTATCCCCAAATGTAAGTTTAACTGGCAAGAATTGAGAGTAATTTTGTACAATCAACCTTTATTGATGTTGATCGGGATTTATTCTCTTTCCTGGTTATCTTTACAAATTATTCCTGCAATTATGCCTTATTTTGTCCTCAACTGCCTCAAACTAGATGCGGCGATGGTGACACAGATGGTGTTAGTTATGCAAAGCAGCGCTTTAGCTGCTTTATTTGTTTGGGAACCACTGAGCAAACGAATAGGAAAAAAAATCGTTTATTGGATTGGTGCTAGTTTGTGGATTATTGCTGAGGTAGGTATTTTTCAAGTTAAAGCAGGACAAATTAACTTAATGTCTGCTTTAGCAGCGATCGCGGGAATAGGTATGTCAACGGCTTATTTTATTCCTTCTTCAATGTTGCCAGAAGTGATTGATTGGGATGAATTACAGACAGGAAAACGAAGAGAAGGATTATTTTACAGTATTTTGATGTTTCTCTTTCAACTCACTTTTGCCGTGGGTTTATTTTCGGTAGGACAGTGGCTCTCTTTTTCTGGTTTTCAAGAAGCAATTCCAGGTCCTCTAAAAATAGTCCAACCGCAATCGGCATTGATGGCAATTCGTCAAGCAATCTTTATTTTGCCAACGATCGCCTTAATTATCAGTTTAATTCTGACTTATTTTTATCCGATCGATCGAGACGTTCATCAAGATACCATCTTTCAATTACAAAAACGTCGTATTTCTGCCTAAAAGTAGGGAACAGAGATTAGGGACCGTCTCTCCTGCTTCCTGTTACTGTACTTTATATCTTGATACTATGTAAGAGCTAAAGTCTTGATAGGAAATTCTTTTACCAAATTGAGAATCTAAAGTTGCTAGAAAATTCTCAGTAGATTTAGAGTCGTTGCTGAAAAAATATGAATCATGACCTTTAATCAAAAATAAATTGACTATTCTCGGTTGCTTGATTTGGGAATCGATCGCAGACAATAAATTATTATAACCGTCAAGGTTAACTCCCATATTCAGACCAACCAAAAATAAATTTACTGGTTCGATTTCTTGATTAGAAATTGTTATTTTATCATTGATTTTTTCTGCAATTTTCTCAGTACTATCTGAATCTAATATAGGAATTTGCGATTGGAAAGGAATATTATTGAAATAATAATTGATCGTAGCTCCGATAAAATCGGGATAAAATAAAACTAAGTCGTTACGATGCCATTGAGATTCTATCGATCGAGCTACTTGTCTATTTTCTTCTATGGGTTTATAGGCTTGATTAGTCAACCAGTTTCCTGTATAAACTAAACCTAATATAGTTAGAAAAATGATAGAAGCTAGTTTAATTTTTTTAGCTGAGATTGTTGCTATTTGCAAAGATAAAAATGCGATCGATGGCACAAGACTAGGTAAAAGAGTTCGATAATAAAAAATCGGACTATCAATAATTGAATAAGCGATAACTTGTAACCAATAAATTATTGTAGCTACCAGAAAAGTAAAACTAGTTTTATAGTTGCCAAAAATTAAGGAAATAGCAATTAAGCTAAAAAATATAAATGCCAGTAAAGGAATTAAATTTGCTGGTAAATATAAAGAAGATAAGCCAAATAAATATTTAGTTGTAGATGAAATGAGATGAAAGTCAATTGAAGGCATCCACCACCAAGTATTTTTGATATTTTCTAATTTATTGAGCCAGAAAAAATTAAAATAAATAAATGTTAGGCAGGGAATAATTGTTGATAAAATAACTTTGACTAAATCAATCTTTTTGCTATATGCCAATCCTTGAATAGCAATAAAGGCAACAACTGAAGGTATTACCATTACCCCTACTAAATGGGTTGATACGGCTATTGTTAAGCTAAATGTTAAACCAAAATATCCTCTCTTTTTTTCTGGATTACTGATTACACGAGAGGCATAGAAAAATGCTAATGCTGTAGCTAAAACAAGTAACGAATAACCCCTTAATTCTTGCGAGTATCTTAGCATTATCGGAGTTGTTGCTAAGTAAAATCCAGCAATCAGACTAGCTACACGAGAGTATGGTTTCAGCCAGC
Source organism: uncultured bacterium (assembly GCA_964548905.1). Classification (GTDB taxonomy): domain Bacteria; phylum Cyanobacteriota; class Cyanobacteriia; order Cyanobacteriales; family Xenococcaceae; genus CAZJTL01. Next base: position 5,133 of record CAZJTL010000172.1, read on the forward strand.
TAATTACTACACCTAATGTTCCTATATTTAGTAATAGGGACAATAATCGTAAAAAACACTCATTTGAGTTTATTTTAGCCCAAAAATAGAGCAATATATAATATAAAGGCGGATGAACGTCATTATTTAACTCTTGCAGCATACCAAGCAGACTTGCATGTGAAATCTGCCGAACCGTATAATATTCATCATTCCACAATCCTTTATTTAAACCGATTAAGCCAATGCTTAAAGCCAAGATAAGGATTGCTGCTAAGGCATAAAGATAAATTTTGTCGATATTTAACCAACGAGAACGAATATTGATGATTTTATTCATGGATGCACAATTTCTGATCTAGGTAGAAATTTTATCAATCTTTAATCAAGAATTAGGTCAAATTTCCTTGATGTTAGGTAAGCGGTAGTGTAACGATGGAATTGAAAAGAAAAGTCTCGCCATAAGTTTAAAGACGAGCTTTACCATTAGCGATCGCGATACTATTTTTCAATGTAGTTATAAATACGGCTTATATTTATGATGACCGAACCAGACTCTCTACCCACAGAGATAATTGTGACCCATCCACGTCGATCTCTGGGAGAAATACGACTAAACTGGATGCCTCAACCTGGAAATCATGTTGATGTTCAAGGAAAAACCTATACAGTCTTAGAACGTCACCATCACTATCAGTATAAAATTGGTGGCTATTGTTTACAGAAAATTTCTCTTTACGTTCAAGCAGCACCAAATGTGATCGAAAAAAGCTTCTTTGCAGGAAATTGGATTTTAGGTGATGCTAGTTGTCGTTTTAATGCTAGATCGGAAATTATGCGTTGTGCAGTTAACCCAGAAGGTCCATGTCAAAGTTGTCGCTACTATGAGAGAGATTGACATACTCCCCTGTTAAGCTGAATCTGGGTTATTAATGCCGTTTGGTACGAGCGCGGTAGCGCTTAGTCGCTTTATCTAAAGGGATGAATCGCGAGGGAAAGCGGCTGCCCGTTCACTTACTATCATAATTTATTTATCCCTATAGTCAGAACAATCGATCGCTGCTTCAGTATTGGCAAGATGAGGACGAACAGTACACTTGAGACGATGATCGTTAATGAAAAACTGACAGGTAGTACAGGGAATTTGATGCATTTGTTTAGCTCTAGCTGTAGCATCACTGAGAGCACTTCTTAAAGTCAAAAACAGCAGCACCATAAATAGCCACGCAAAAATGAAGCAAAGCGGAACAATGAATGGCTGCACTGCCTCAGCTAGACGAAAGATTGCTTGAAACATGGAGAGTGTTGAATTTAGAAACGTTAAATATCGGTCGCTACTACGCCATATAGATATTTTAGTAACTTAATTTTGGTTAAGTTACTTTTTGGCATAAAGACAATTAAGACTAGTTGCAATCCCAATTAATTGAGATTGTAGCTAACTAATTAAGTCTACTAATTTAACGTTTAAGCTAGAGTCAGAACACTCAGATATGAGGAAGCGATAATTTATTTTTTCTGGAATGGTTTAGAGTTTAGAGCTAATAATTTGGACTAATTGAGATAATTGCTCGCGATTAAAAGCTTGCATTAAAGCTGCTGCTGCGGCTTTAGGCTCTAGAGGAATCGAGAGCGAAGATACAGGACTAGTTGTAGTAGTAGTAGCAGCTAGTTCTTGAAGACTTTGACTGGGAGCTATCTGTTGCAGTTGACCTGCTTGTAAATAATCGCTACCTAATTTTAACTCTTTAATAACGATGGGAGCCAGAGCGCTATAAGCATATTTGGTATTACCAATAGCAGCTTGAGCGCACTGAACCAAATTTTGCCAGTTAGGTTGATTGGGCGCTAATTGACCTAAATTTGTACACAAGCGATTTAGTGCCTGACGATTTTCAGGAGAATCTTTTTGCTTGAACAACTGTAGCATGTCTTTTAAGACATTCTTAACCGCCTCTGCAATATTGACAGATGGTTTCGGTGGTGGTGGTGGCGCTGCTGCTGGTTTAGGTACTGGAGCAGGTTCGGGTTGTACTGGCGCTCTAGTGCCATTCAATAACTCATTAAGATAGTTATTGAGAAGAGAGAAATTGGCATCTACTTTCTCCATTACTTCTACCGCATCTTCATCGCGAAATCCTGTAGAATTCTCCAATCTTTCAATGAGATCTTGAAGGAAGTCGTATCCTGCCAAAAATAAAGACTCTAGCTTTTGATCGACTTCAATCGGATTTTCTTTAAGAACTTTAAACGAATCTTCCAAACGGTGAGCCGTTTTTTGAATACTGGTGTATCCAAGCATGGCTGCACCGCCTTTGACAGAGTGAGCAGCTCGAAACAGTTCGTTGACTGTTTCCGTATCTTTAACTGCCGCAGATAGCTGAAGAATTCCCTGTTCTAGAGTTTGCAGGTGTTCTTTAGCTTCTTCAATAAAGTAGCCTAAAATCCTTTGTTGACTTGCTGTATCCAAAGTATTTTCTCCTAATTAAAACAGCATTTTATCTCTAAAGTTATCTTTAAAGTTAGTCAACACAAGTCTATCCTAGTCAACTAAAATTGTGTAGTTAGTTTTTATGAAAAATAACGTACTTAGGCTCGATTGAGCCAAAAAGATTCGATCCCAACTGCTTTAGCTCCATAATAATCTTCTGTCAAGCTATCACCTATATGCCAAGCTTGATGGGGTTCACAATTATGCTTAGCTAAAGCGAGCATAAAAATTTGCGAATCTGGTTTAGCTGTACCCGCTACTGAGGATATAGTAATACTTTGAAAAAATGGTTTTAAATTTAGCGATTTCAAAACGCGATCGAGCCGAGTATCAAAATTAGAAACGATTCCTAATTCAACTCCTTTGTTTTGCCAATTGTTTAAAGTAGGAATGACATCTTCATAAAGATACCAAGATGCATCTGTTGCAAAATGTTCATATAATTCTGCAAAAAATCCATGGAAGTTAACAAATCGATCGATCGCGCCTACTTGGGCAAAAGTATTTCTAGCAATATTCATCCACCATTTGAACTCTGCGTCTTGTAATTCTAATTTTTGTTGGCTAATTTCTGGAAAAATAGAAGGAGGAGATGCTTTAAAACTAGCGATGAAAGCCCTATTTAAATCGGCTGCTGCTGCTTCTACCCCCCAATTACTGGCGATCGCACTATAAACTTCACCAACACTACCTTTAACCCCAAATAAAGTACCAACAGCATCTAAGAAAATTACTTTTGGTAAAGGGGATTGGTTAATTGGTAATGCCTTGATAGCTGATGGTTTATTGTTCATAGTTCATTGATAAAAAAGGGAACAGGGAACAGGCAATAGGGAACAGGCGTTTTTTACTCATTACTCATTACTCATTACTCATTACTTCTCCCCTACACCCTACACCCTACACTCTACAACCTTTCTAACTCCTAGCCCCTCTTTTAACTTGAAAGTAGCTCAGCTAAAGGTTGAGTTATCCAATTAAAACCAACAGCAAGTTGATGTTTAAAAGTTGGCAAGCGGTAGAGATAGATCAAACGGCGAGCAAGATAGGCAGGAATACCATCTAATTGAATCCCCATGCCACTAATTGTGGCATCGTCTATACCTAATGCCATCATCTCACCTAATTGCTGATAGCGGAAGGGCAGCATTGGTTTGTCGGCGATCACCGCCCAAATATTCCAGGCGCAGTAATCTGCTTGTTGAAAGGCTACTTGTGCTGTAGCTGGTACTTGCTTTCCTTCTGCATCTCGACAATCTGCTACGTCTCCCAAAGCAAAAATATCTTCGCGATCGATCGCCTGTAACATGGAATTAGTAGTGATTAAACCGCGATCGTTGTGCTTTAAAGGTAAATTACGAATTAGTTCGCTAACTTGAGTTCCTACTGTCCACAAGACAATATCTACAGCAACAGTATCGACTTGCCCCTTGTACAACAGTGAAATTGAGTCAGCCTCTACTTTCTCTACTTGAGTTTCTAAATCTACCCAGATAGTTCTGGATTCTAAGGCTTCTCTAGCAGTTTGACGGTTAAATTCAGGAGAATTAGCTAAAATTGAATCATTTTTCTCGATTAAACGAATTCTACCTTTGTCTCCCAATCGATCGGCTAGCTTACAAGCTAACTCTACTCCACTATAACCACCACCAACTACGGCAATGCGAATATAATCTTTTTTCTGTTGTTCTAGCAATCTCAGTTTTTCTGCTAAACGGTAGGCATCTTGGAGAGTACGAAAAGGGATAGCGTGTATACTTGCTCCTGGAACAATATTGAGAGGAGTTTTACCTCCTGTGGCAATAACTAATTTATCGTAGGTTAGTTGGGAAGAATTATCTAAATGAAGAAGTTTGTTATCAATATCAATTTTAGTGACACAAGCTTGATTAAATATTATTCCTGTATCGGCAAGTAATTCTGCAAAAGGTGGTGCAATTTCCCAAGTTTGCATTTCCCCCGTGACTAATTCATACAAAAGAGGGGAGAATAAAAAGCGATCGTTTTTATCAATTAAGATGATTTCTGGCGATCGTGAATTTTCCCAAGGTAGCTGACTCAAACGTAAAGCGGTATATAAACCGCCGAAACCACCACCTAAAATACAAATTCGCATCGATCGATCGATCATGACAGCACCATCCAGCAGACAAGGGAGACTTCTTTTTATTGTAAATAGAGGAGCAACAGAATGCGGGAACTCTACCCTGCTATTGAACCTTATCATCAAGGTAAATTAAAGGTATCGGAACTGCATACGATTCATTTTGAAGAATCGGGAAATCCTAATGGTAAACCTGCGGTTTTTTTGCATGGGGGTCCTGGTGGCGGAATTACGCCTATGTATCGACAATATTTCGATCCGCAAAAATGGCGAATTGTCATTTTCGATCAACGTGGATGTGGACAAAGTACGCCTTATGCTGAGTTGAGAGAAAATACTACTTGGGACTTAGTTAGCGATATTGAAAAGCTCAGAGAGCATTTAGGAATAGATAAGTGGCTGGTTTTTGGAGGGAGTTGGGGTAGTACTCTTTCTCTTGCTTACAGTCAAACCCATAGCGATCACGTGACGGGTTTAATTTTGCGCGGCATTTTCATGCTCAGACAAAAAGAACTGCGCTGGTTTTATCAAGAAGGTACCAGTAATATTTTTCCTGATGCTTGGGAGGAATATCTCAAACCAATTCCCGAACATGAACGCGACGATTTAATTTCTGCCTATCACAAAAGATTGACTAGCGAAGATAAACAAGTAAGATTAGAAGCGGCTCGTGCTTGGTCTGTTTGGGAAGGCAGTACTAGTAAATTATTGCCTTCTACCAGAACGATCGCTCGTTTTGGGGAAGATGATTTTGCTGAAGCTTTCGCGAGAATTGAGTGTCATTATTTCGTCAATAAAGGATTTTTTGCCAGTGAAAATCAACTTTTAGAAAATGTCGATCGCATTCGTCACATTCCCACAGTAATCGTTCACGGTCGCTATGATGTTGTTTGTCCAGTCATATCAGCTTGGGAGTTACACCATGTCTTTCCAGAGTCAGAATTAATTATCGTTCCCGATGCAGGACATTCAATGACCGAACCAGGCATTCAAACAGCTTTATTAGATGCGACAGATAGGTTTATTAATGGTTCATAGTTCATGGTTCATAGAAAGAAGGCAGGAGGCAGGGGGCAGGAGGCAGGAGGTAAATAAGTCTGAAGTCTGAAGTCTGAAGTTTTATTACTCATTACTCATTACTCATTACTCATTACTTATTACTCATTACTCATTACTTATTACTTGCTGCTTCCTCCGCTTCCTCCGCTCCCCCTGCTCCCTGCTCCCTACTCCCTGCTCCCTGTTTCTGTAAATAATCTTGTAGACTTTAACAAAGTTGGCAAATCAATAGTAATCTAAATAGCTATGTTAGAATTTGAGCCTGTTTTTGAATTTTCGCGTCAACATTGTGTTGCTATTTGCGCTTTTCTCGTTCCAGCTAACCTGCTGACAAGTCTGCAAACTTTAATTTGTTTATTCCTCAATCGCCCTTTTTTGCAAATCCGTTTTGTAGCAACCCTAGCTATAGTTTTTGCTGCTAGTTTGTTCCTTCATATCTCTACATGGATGGCGATCGGTGTAGTTACTCCCGTTACTTTTATCTTGTTTTCGTTAGGGATGAGTTGTTTGGTGTTTAATCTGGTGGCAATTAATTACGCCCAGAAATGTCAACAATTGCTTCAGCTAGCTACTGTTTATGTCAGCAATAAGTTCGATCGTTAAATAATGTAGCCTGTGCCAAGAATCTCCGTCCAAAAAGCGTAAGCGGAGGACGGAGAAGATAGAATTATCCTCTCGGCACGAAAATATTTAGCCACATCAACCATTACACCCGAATCGCAATTCTTGTTCGTTACGAGCCTGGGCGATCGCAATATAACTAATAGATTTGTTGGGAAATAAGACAGAGTAAATCAAAGAGCATCAGAAGAAGAAC
>CAZJTL010000173.1:0-11454 GCA_964548905.1 uncultured bacterium
GTCTTGAATTATTTTCTCTTATTTTGTTCTGACTTTTGCAAGAGGTCTACTCAAAACTTCTAAATTGACGGGATTATCATCAACAATTAAGATACTCGGACTGTCGGGAGCAGTTAGCATAGGTGGTTATATCATGTCCTGTTGAATAGCCATGTTATCGTCGAGGGAAGGCAGAGAGGCAGAGAGGCAGAGAGGCGGAAGGCAGAAGGCGGAAGGCGGAAGGCGGAAGGCGGAAGGCAGAAGGCGGAAAATAAGTAGGAAGTAGGAAGTAATAAAAACTATTGCCTATTGCCTATTGCCTTCTATGAACCATGAACCATGAACCATGAACAACTAATATATTTAGTTTTCCCAAATAAAAAATTTTTCTAACTTCCTAATTAGTTAAAATTCCGAGCGGTAATTCCCGTCGGGTTCAGCCGACGGGACGGCGACGGCTCTTTATATGACGAGGAAACCTCGTCATTCGAGTCTTCTCAATACGCGGAAGTAAATTCCGCGTCCGCGCCTCATGAAACCGAGGGCTTGGGTTGACAATTTCGAGACAAAATCTTCAAATAGCAATAGTTTCAGATGTTATGCTCTCGATTTTAAACCTCACCCGACAACGATTAAAATCGCTGTCTAAGATTACAAGTCGGTTAAAACCGACTAAAAGTATTAAAGTGGCGATAACCGACGGAGAATCAATTCTCCGTCTAATACATTAAGTCCATCTTTGTGGACTGAAAAACTTATCTAGTCGTCTTTAGACGACTTTGTATATTAGGCAGCGATTTTAATCGCTGACGGAATCGTGAGAATGGTGCAAGATCTCAGCCAGCTTAGCTTTAAATCTCTAGCCCTAGAAAATGCAAACACCAGCTAGCGCATAAGTACAAATTCTTCAGCAGAAGAAGGATGAATGGCAACAGTAGCATCGAAGTCGGCTTTAGTTGCACCCATCTTAACGGCGATCGCGACTCCTTGAATGATTTCTGCGGCATAATTGCCGACCATATGAACACCTAATACTTTGTCAGTATTTTGGTCAACAATTACCTTCATCGTTGTTTTTTCTTCTTTTCCAGGCAAAACATAGTACATCGGTCTGAACTTACTCCGATAAACTTTAACCGCATCACCATATTTTGCTCTTGCTTCTGCTTCAGTTAAACCTACGGTAGCTGCTTCTGGATAAGAGAAAACGGCTGTGGGGATATTTTCATAACTCATTTTCTTGTCTTGTCCACCGAAATGAGTATCGGCAAAAGCTCGTCCTTCGGCGATCGCAACGGGAGTAAGATTAAGGCGATCGGTACAATCTCCCACGGCATAAATATGCTCTTCGGCGGTTTGACTGTATTCATTCACCGCGATCGCACCGTTACTAATTTCTACCTTAGTATTTTCCAAGCCCAATTTCTCGATATTTGGTATTCTACCAATGGCAGTAAGCCCAATACAATCAGCAACCGCTACTGGTTCGGTGTCTCCTTCCAAGAAAACCTTCAAGCCTTCATCGGTTTTTTTGATCGCTTTGAGTCTACTATCATTGATATTCACAATCCGAATGCCGTGTTTTTCCATCCCTTCTTGCACTTCATTGCGAATATCTTCGTCGAATCCTCTCAGAATACGATGTCCTCTGCTAATCAAAGTTACTTGAGAACCCAACCCATTAAAAATAGAGGCAAACTCAACCCCAATATAACCACCACCGACAATGACAATGCTTTTTGGTTGTTCGGGTAGATGGAAAATTTGGTCGGAAATAATCGTATGTTCAATTCCAGGTATATCTGGTTTTAGAGGTTTCCCCCCAACAGCAATGAGAATTTTTTCTGCTGTGACTTTTTTATCGCCGATCGCGATCGTGTGAGCATCGACAAACTTACCATAACCCTGAAAGACTTCTACTTTCGAGTTATCCAGCATTCTTTCATAAATGCCATTGAGTCGAGTCACTTCATTATTGACAGAAGTAACCATCTTCTCCCAATCTAAAGTACTTTCAACAGGACTCCAACCGTATCCTTGCGCTTCTTCAAACTGGTAGGGAAAATGAGAAGCATAGACCATCAATTTCTTGGGAATACAACCCCGATTGACACAAGTTCCTCCCAGGCGATCGAATTCGGCAATTCCTACTTTAGCTCCATACTGTGCAGCGCGTCTAGCGGTAGCAATACCACCCGAACCCGCACCAATTACAAATAAATCGAAATCATAACTCATAATTTTAAACTCCATTTCATGAGGGGATAGGGATTAGGGAGCGAAGGGAGCAGGGGAGGCAGAGGGAGCGGAGGAGACTGGGTGATTGGGAGACTGGGAGATCGGGAGACAAGGAGAACAAGAAGAACAAGGGAGTAAAAAACTTAAGACTTATGTAGGGACGTTCCATGGAACGTCCCTACGACTTAAAACTTAAAAACCTCCTGCCTTCTGCCTCCTGCCTCCTGCCTCCTGCCTTCTGCTGCCTGCTGCCTGCTCCCTGTTCCCTACTTCTTAACCAAATGTGCTTCTAAGAACCAGAGGCTTTTATCGATATCCCGTGAGATTTCTGTGTAGAGATCGGAGGTGTCAGCGTCGCCTAAGTCTGCTGTTGTTGCGATCGCCTCACGCAAGTGTTTAGCATAAATGGCATAGCGTTCTGCTAGAGCAGTGACGTGTTCTATACCATCTACAGCATCGAGAGGATATTCTGGTAGGATTGAGTTGGCAGCAGCGATACGGGCTGTTCCCATCGCGGTTCCCGCTAGAGTAGTAACTCGTTCGGCAACCAGATCTATATATCCTTCTAACTCGGTTGCCATTTCGTCAAACAACTCGTGTAGTTGAATGAAGTTCATTCCTTTGACGTTCCAGTGTGCTTGTTTGACCTGGGTTTTCAGGTCTAAAGTTGCAGCAAGAGTTTGATTGAGAAGTTTGGCAACTTCGGTTCTAATTTCAACAGCAAGGTCAATGCGAGTTGGATAGAAACCTTTTTGTGAGAGAGCTTGAACCATGATTATGTTCTCCTCAAACTAGTATAAAAATCTGTTGATGATTTGCTCGGAACTACTTGAAGTTCATTGTTCATTAACCCCTAACCCCTATTTCTTCACCGACTTAAGATAATTCAACATCGTATCAGCGTCAGAAACTTCAAAGGGATCGGTAGGACAGTTATCACCAAATTCGGGTTCGATGAACATTTTCTCGATTTTGCCATCGTCTACAACCATGGAATAACGCCACGATCGCAAACCAAAACCAAGATTATCTTTTTCTACTAACATCCCCATCTTACGGGTAAACTCAGCGTTTCCATCGGGTAGTAAGAAGACATTCTTTGCGCCTAAGTTCTTGCCCCATTGAAACATGACGAAGGCATCATTGACTGATAAACAAATAACTCGATCGACTCCCTGCGCTTTGATGTCTTCATAAAGTTCTTCGTAACGAGGTAGGTGAGTTGATGAACAGGTGGGAGTAAAAGCACCAGGAAGAGCAAATAATACTATTCTTTTACCAGCAAAAATCTCTTTAGTGGTCAGATCTTGCCAGCGAAATGGATTTGGTCCTTCTACAGACTCGTCTCTTACTCTGGTTTTAAATACTACATCAGGTACTCGGTCTTTCATGTCTTTACTGCTTAATTTTTCAAATAACTCGAAGTCGTTATGACTTTATATTAAACTCAATTAAAATAAATTGCAACCTCCAACTAAAAATTTTGGAAATTAATTTAGTAACGATTCATTTCACAGGTGAGTATTTACTGCAATTGTGGGGAATTCTTTAAGCGATCGAGCCTATTGCTGCAATAAGCAATTTAAGGTTCAGATTTAATTAGGTGTGAGAGTATGAATATGAAATTCTGGCAATCTTGGCTAGCCACCCCACTGTGCTTAGCTTCAGTAATGATCTTGGCTCATGGGTTGACAACTTCAGAGAAGGCGATTGCGCAGGCGATCGATTCAAATAATGACTTGTTAAACGAAGTCGATCGCTACAATAATGTAGAACCTACTGATAATGCTCTAGAACAAGTCAATAGCGTTTCCCAACTCAGAGATGTTTCGCCTACAGATTGGGCTTATGAAGCGTTGCAAAGCCTAGTCGAACGCTACGGTTGTATCGCAGGTTATCCTAATGGTACATTTCGAGGTAATAAATCCTTGAGTCGTTATGAATTTGCGGCTGGTTTAAATGCTTGTATGAATCAAGTTGAGCGCTTAATCTCTTCCAGTGAAGCTGTCATGCGCGAAGATTTGGATAAGCTGCAAAAATTAGGACAAGAATTCCAAGCTGAATTAGCGACTTTGGGAACCAGAGTAGATAACTTAGAATCTCGTACCAAGTTCTTAGAAGACAATCAGTTTTCTACAACTACCAAGCTAACAGGAGAATCTGTCTTTGGCTTAGCTGGTGTTGCAGCAGGTAATGATGGCATTGATAAAGTAACGATTTTTGGTCATCGCACTCGCTTAAATTTCTATACCAGCTTTACAGGTAAAGATACTCTCTATACATTGCTATCGGCTGGTAATTTTCCTTCTTTTAGTTCAAGTACTGGTACTTTTGAAGGAGATTTAGGTTTTTATCAACCTACACCTAACAACGACGTAGGTTTACAGACTGTTTACTATAATTTCCCGATCGGAGAGAAAACTAAAGTCATTGTTGAAGCCTTTGGTGGATTTTCTTATGACTTTACCGATACAATTAGCTTTCTCGATCGCTATGATGATAGTGCTAGTGGTGCTATCTCGCTGTTTGGGGTTCGCAACCCTATTTATAATCAAGTTATAGGTAGTGGTGTTGGCGTTCAAAGTCAGTTAGGAGACAATTTTGAAGTAAGTTTGGGTTACTTAGCAGGAGATAGCAGCAATCCAACTCAAGGTAGCGGTATCTTTAATGGTCCTTACAGCGCCTTGGGACAAATTACCTTCAAAAAAGACGATAGCCTGAAACTAGGTTTAACTTACATTCATGGCTATAACAGTCTCGATACTTTTACAGGTAGTAATCTTTCCAACTTCCGTACTTTGACTGGTGGCGGTATTCCTACTTCTAGCGATTCTTTTGGTGTACAAGCATCTTGGCAACTAAATAAAAGCATTGTTATCGGTGCTTGGGGAGGATATACCAATGCTGATGTATTAGGTAGTTCTGGTAGTCTTGATATTTGGAATGCTGCGGTTACTCTTGCTTTCCCCGATCTGCTCAAAGAGGGTAATTTGGCTGGTATTGTGGTCGGTATGGAACCTAAAGTCACCAAATCAAGTATCGCTGGTTTTAGCGAAGATCCCGATACTTCTATACACGTAGAAGGATTTTATCAATATAGGCTCAACGATAATATCGCGATTACACCTGGGGTAATTTGGACTACCGCACCAGATCATAATGAAGCTAATGATGATACAGTCATTGGCACGATCCGAACGACGTTTACTTTCTAGTAGATAGGGGTTAGGGGTTAGGGATTAGGGATTAGGGGTTAGGGGTGTAGGGTGTAGGGTGTAGGGGAAAGTAGCAAGTAGCAAGCAAAAAAACTTCTCTACTTATGACTTATGACTTATGACTTAATACTTAAAGAAGCCTTCTGCCTTCTGCTGCCTGCTGCCCGCTCCCTGCTCCCTGTTTGATAATGAACCATCCTAATCTACTTCTTTCAACAAACTGATAAATAGATCTGGTCGATCGCTGTAACGATCGATCTCTTCAATTTGATATTGGCGCAGTCTGCCCTCTTGCTGTAGAATTATGCGATCGCCTTTTTTAACACGTCCATGACTAGTTAAATACCATCCTGGTTCATTTTGTGCAGGCTCTATGAAATAATCAATTCCTTCTCGATCTTGACTGTAATCATGAGTCTTATACATAGAGCGATCGCTTCCGAATAGTTTTTTTAAACTGGAAACGATCTTGGAGAAAATACTAACTTTAGAATCAATTGATAATTTATGCATAAAAACACTTCCTTCTGACAAGGACAGTGTGGTTAGTGAGGTTGTCTTTCAAAGGAACTTCAATAGCTTCAATAGTTTGAGCGACAAATCAGTAAACCATCTGAAGATTTGTTTTACCTATGTCTATTTTTACTCTAATCTTCTCAGAATTTTTAGTTTTAATTTATAACTGTTATTGATTATAAGGCTATATTTACTCAATTTTTGGGAAATACAGCTAAATTTTGGCTATTGTATCATTTATTCAAAAAACATCATTTTTAAGATATAGTCATTCAATCACTCCAATTTTATTAAGCAAATCTAAAATTTATTGACTTATTAAGATTATTTTCCATCTAAATTAAATTTCTTAACTGACTTTCGATTATTAGCTCATACGATTGTCATCGCTAATTTATGCAACTTATAGACACACCACGGGAAATACTGCTTAAAAATTCTCCCAAACAGCGACAGCAGTAAAAATTAAAAATAAACATCCACCAAGTGCAGTCACCATTCTTTCTGAAATGCGTCCAGCCAACATTTTGCTGCCAATTACCGCGATCGCAGCGCATATAGTATGTCCGAGAATTGCCCCCAAAGTTACGCCAACAGGATGATTAGATGCGGCTAGAGTAATAGTAGCGATTTGCGTGCGATCGCCCCATTCAGCAACAAAGGTAAGCAGAAACACTTCTAAAAGAATTGCTCCATCTGTTTTGTTTCGTTGTAAATTTTTAGCGCTTTGCATGACGGCTTCTTTCGCTTCATCGATCGCCGAACAAGCTGCTTTAGGAGACATCTTCCAAGCATCAATTAACAATTTCACTCCAAAAATTAAAAATAAACCAATTTCTGCATAATTGAGATAGATTCTGGGTAAAAAAGATACAGCTTGACCTAACAAAACAGATAAGATAGTCATCGCTGCTAATGCTGCTATCACAGCAATTAAAACCAAGCGACGAGAATGACGCAAAGCCATAATTGCTGCAATAAAAAAAGTTTTATCTCCCAATTCGGAAATAGTAATTAATAGTAAACCAACAGTAAAAGAAGTGAACATTAGTTTTTTATTGTTATCTAATATCTATTTTAAAATAACAATAATTATCTTCAATAATTGCTCATATTCATCTCATTTTTGTTTCATGGTTTATTCATTTTTTTGTTACTACTTCATGCCTAATAAAAAACAATTTCTTAATCAGCTATCAGCTATCAGCTATCAGCAGGGAGCAGGGGAGACTGGGAGACGGGGAGACTGCCTTCTTTCAATGAACCATGAACCATGAACCATGAACTATGTGTCTCATAGAGTCTTAAGATCGATTTGAGGAAATAAATAACAATATCCAGCAATGAGTAATAACAAACCCTTAGTAGGAATTATTATGGGTAGCGACTCCGATTTGCCTACAATGCAGGCAGCGATCGCTATTTGTGAGCTATTTGAAATAGAATGGGAAGTCGCGATCGTCTCTGCTCATCGTACCCCAGAAAGAATGGTTAGCTACGCACAAACCGCCCATCAAAGAGGAATCAAAGTGATTATTGCTGGTGCTGGTGGAGCAGCTCATTTACCTGGAATGGTAGCCTCTTTGACACCTTTACCTGTGATTGGCGTACCCGTGATGACAAAAACTTTACAAGGTGTAGATTCTCTCTATTCGATCGTGCAAATGCCAGCAGGAATACCTGTTGCAACAGTCGCGATCGGGAATGCTACCAATGCAGGGTTGTTAGCAGTGCAAATACTCGCAACTCATGACAGGGAATTATTAGAAAAGGTTCAGCAATATCGTCAAGATTTAGCGAATACTGTACTTGCTAAACAGGACAAGCTAGACAAACTAGGCTACAAGCAATATTTAGAAAAGATGTAAGATCGACTCTCCTGTTGCGATCGCTCAATGCTTGCAGGCGATCGCAGTAAGTTGTTAGCTGATTTTTGCATCAAGGTGTAAATCAGCCTTGCGCTAGCAGGTTAGAGTAGTTTAAAACAGATAGATCCCGAATCAATTGGTTAAAATCCCCTCGTGTTGAAATTTAAAAGCGGAATTCTCTTACTAACCATTATTTGTATTGTTGCTACAGGAATTGGTGTCTTGATTCTGGGAGGGATCGATCGCCATCAGCTACAAACATGGCTTGAAACTATGGGAATTTGGGCTCCAATTATCTATATTGCTCTGTATACAGTTGCAACTATTTTAATTTTGCCCTCAACTCCTTTAAATATGTCTGGTGGGGCAATTTTTGGTTATTGGTGGGGAACGCTGTGGACGACGATCGCGGCGATCGCTGCTGCTATCTTAGCTTTTGCTTTTACTCGTAGTATCGGTAGAGAATTAGTAGCTAAAAAATTGGCTGGACGATGGGAAGCAATTGACGCGGAAATGCGTCAAGGTGGATTGTTTTATATGTTTGCCATTCGTTTATTACCACTAATTCCCTATGGATTGGTTAATTTTGCGGCTGGTTTGACAGGAATTCGTTTTCAAGATTACCTAGTGGGAACAGTGTTGGGGACGCTTCCTGGTGTTTTGCCGTTTGTAATGATGGGTGCGGGTTTAAAGGAATTGAGTAGTGGTAATATTCTGCCTTTGATGTGTGCTTTAACTTTAACGGGAATGCTGGTAGGAGTGACAACTTGGTACAAGAGACGCAGACAATCTCCTCAACAAGCTTTGTCAGAAATTGAAAAAAAAGCAACAACCGACAGGGAATGAATTTCCACCTCTTATAGATTAAGTCCATCTTTGTGGACTGAAATACTTATTTAGTCGTCTAAAGACGACTTTATATATTAGGCAGCGATTTTAATCGCTGACTGACGGAAGCGTGAGAATGGTGCAAGATCTTAGTTACAATTAAATAACTATCAAGCCTTTGTTCGTCAAAGACTTATACCAATTCTCGAAACTAGCTAGATACATGAGCAAATTATTTTTTAATAGGAAAAAACTTGTAAACCCTTAATTAATCTGTTGCCTGTTGCCTGTTGCCTGTTGCCTTACCTTCTACTAAGTCTCTTGTTACTTTTGAGAAATGGTATTACCTTTGTTTATGACCGTTAATTCTTCTATAGATTTTCAAGATTCCTTTGATGTCATTGTTATCGGTGCAGGACATTCTGGATGTGAAGCAGCACTAGCTTCCGCACGTCTGGGGTGTCGTACCCTCATGCTTACTCTCAACCTCGATAAAATTGCTTGGCAACCCTGCAATCCAGCCGTGGGAGGGCCAGCCAAATCTCAGTTAACCCATGAGGTAGATGCGCTAGGGGGAGAGATTGGTAAAATGGCGGATCGTACCTACTTGCAAAAACGCATCCTCAACGCTTCGAGAGGGCCTGCGGTATGGGCATTGCGAGCGCAAACAGACAAGCGCGAATATGCGGCTGTTATGAAAGAAATCGTCGAAAATCAAGAAAACTTGGTCATTCGTGAAGGAATGGCAACAGATTTAATCTTGGGTGACAACGACGAAGTTTTAGGCGTACAAACCTACTTTGGTACTTGTTTTGCTGCTAAAGCTGTCATTCTTACCACAGGGACTTTTTTAGGCGGACGCATCTGGATTGGCGATAAATCGATGTCAGCAGGACGTGCGGGTGAATTTGCTGCTGTTGGTTTGACGGAAACCCTCAATCGCTTTGGTTTTGAAACCGATCGCCTGAAAACAGGAACTCCTGCTAGAGTCGATAAGCGATCGGTCGATTACAGCAAAATGGAAATTCAGCCTTTCGACGAAGAAGTGCGTTGGTTCAGTTTCGATCCTCAAGTTTGGGTAGAAAGAGAACAGATGAATTGCCATCTCACTCGCACTACGGCTGCTACTCACAAATTAATTCGCGATAACTTACACCTGTCTCCTGTATATGGCGGTTGGGTAGATGCGAAGGGTCCTCGTTACTGTCCTAGTATTGAGGATAAAATTGTTCGTTTTGCTGATAAAGAAAGCCACCAAATCTTTATCGAACCAGAAGGGAGAGATATTCCAGAACTCTACATTCAAGGTTTTTCGACTGGGTTGCCAGAAAAATTGCAATTAGAGATGTTGCATACCTTACCTGGTTTAGAAAACTGCACCATGTTGCGTCCTGCCTATGCAGTGGAATACGACTATATTCCCGCTACCCAATGCTATCCCACCTTGATGACCAAAAAAATTGATGGCTTATTTTGTGCAGGACAAATTAACGGAACAACTGGCTATGAAGAAGCAGCCGCACAGGGAATTGTAGCAGGAATTAACGCGGCTAGATTGGCAAGAGGATTGGAAATGATTATTTTCCCGCGCGAACAAAGTTATCTCGGTACTCTGATTGACGATCTCTGTACTAAAGATTTGCGCGAACCCTATCGAATGCTCACCAGTCGCTCGGAATATCGTTTAATTCTGCGTTCCGACAATGCCGACCAGCGTTTGACACCTTTGGGTAGAGAAATTGGCTTAATTGACGATCGCCGTTGGCAATTGTTCTCTCGCAAGCAAGAAAATATCGCCGCCGAAAAAGAAAGACTTTATGAAACTAGAGTTAAAGAAAGAGATGAGGTAGGAGTCGCGATCGCTACAGCTACCAATCAAAAAATTAAGGGTTCGATTACTCTTGCCGATCTACTGCGCCGTCCTGGTTTCCATTACCTAGACCTCGATCGCTATGGTTTGAGCAACAATAATCTCACACAAGCAGAAAAAGAAGGGGCAGAAATTGACATTAAATACTCTGGCTATATCCAACGACAGCAACACCAAATCGAACAAATTGCTCGTCACAGCAACCGTCAATTACCATCAAACTTAAATTATCTGGAAATTGAAACGCTATCGATGGAAGCCAGAGAAAAACTCACTAAAGTTAAACCCCTTACCCTTGGTCAAGCCTCCAGAATCGGTGGAGTTAATCCCGCCGATCTCAATGCTTTGCTGATTTATCTAGAGGTTCGTTCTGCTCAACAGTTAGGGGCCAGGGGTTAGGGGTTAGGGGTTAGATAGGGTGTAGGGTGTAGGGAAAAAGTAGCAAGTAGCAAGTAGCAAGTAGCAAGTAAGAAAACTTATGACTTATGACTTATGACTTAATACTTAAAGAAGCCTCCTGCCTCCTGCCTTCGTACTTCTGCCTTCTGCCTTCTACTCCCTCAAATAACAATTCTTACAGTAATTGGGCAAATTGTGAGTTCGGATCTTTTCGCGAAAGTCTTGATAATCTTTGGAATTCCAAATT
Source organism: uncultured bacterium (assembly GCA_964548905.1). Taxonomy (GTDB): domain Bacteria; phylum Cyanobacteriota; class Cyanobacteriia; order Cyanobacteriales; family Xenococcaceae; genus CAZJTL01. Next base: position 11,161 of record CAZJTL010000173.1, read on the forward strand.
TCAGCAAAATCTTGTTCAAAGACATTACCCATCTTTACAGTATCCGAATCCGCTAAGACACAACAGGGTACGACATCTCCATTAGAAGAAATGTGAGCGCTTTTCCAGGGCCAATTGCAAGGTTTTTTCTTGGAGAAAAAATTACTTTCATTAATAGTCAAATTAATTGATTTTCGATCGGCAATTTTTTTAGCTTCTTCTAAGTTACGTGAAAAGCGATCGGAGTTAGTATCTACTTGAATCGGGGAAGTATGCTCATTCATCTCTTCTTTGCCCCAGTTACTCACAAAAGGT
>CAZJTL010000174.1:0-11440 GCA_964548905.1 uncultured bacterium
AGCGATTTGGGCTAAATTATGGCGATCGTTAGCTACTTTTGCAAGAGGTCTAATGCTTGTTTGAGTTCTCCTAAACTCCCATATTCAGGGCAGTCAATTAGTTTAATCCGATTGGCATTGGCATCATTGGCTTTGTCCATACCCCACTCTTTTGTTTCCACAATCACCAGTTCCTAAACCCACCAGGGTTTTTTGTCTGTACGGGGGTCGGTTTCTGTCCAGGGAGAAATGCGAATGTAATCCCCTTCAACATTTACATGAGCAAGCCGCAAAGGAAGCGGTGCAGGACCTCGTACTACTCTGCCCTCTGGGTCATAGCGAGAACCGTGACAGGGACATTGAAATTGAGCGTCATTGCCATTCCAGGGGAAAGTACAGCCTAAATGAGTGCAGTTATCGGTAATTCCCCAAGGATGCAGCGTTCCATCTTCTTTAATGGTCAGATAAGTGGGTTCTCCAGCTAATCCTGCGACTAAAGCGCGAGTTCCAGGGGCTTCGGCTAAAATTTGCCCAGCAGGAATCAGATTTCCGTTAATATCTTTCGCTAGTATCGAACCATCGTCACCAACTTCTTTCGGTGGGATAAAATATTTACCCACGGGATACAGGGCTGCACCAGCAGTAGCAGCAACGACAGCACCAGTAAGAAAGTTAAGTAACTGTCTTCGCGACATTGATGGACTATCTATGGGGATACTATTTTCCATTGGTTGCCACTTCCTTAAATTTATTATTGCTATGTTCTAGTTTTGTTGGGGATTGCGAGTATTGATACCGAATAAGCCATAAAGCAGACAAGAACCCGCTAAAGCACTAATAGCTAAAACGGCAGCAGCAATAGTCAAACCAATACCCAAAGCCGAACCACTGTAAATTAATAAACCGAAATAAGCTAATACGCTGGCAAAAATAAGGCGAATGAGGCGATCGACTGTTCCTACATTGTTCAACATGGTAATTTGTTCCTTAAATTAAACCTTTTTTGATTTGCAAATATCTAACTAACTTTGAGCGACTTTTTGATTATATAACTAATTGGTAATTTGTTCAAATAGTTTAGTAAAAAATAGATTTATGTTATAGATGCCTTGAAAATCTATCTAAGCTTTATCCCTGAAGCATCTTGTTCGTTTCCCATTTTTGTTTTTTTTGCGGTCCAAATCGATTCGGTAAGAGATAATCCCAATATCCGCAATCCCAATCGCTCGAACCAGGGAACAGACATTCCCAAACGCATTTTGGTCAAGAAAAATTTTTCAAAAGCGGTTTTGAGCCAACTTACCCACCTGCCCCGTGCAGCAAAAGCCCATCGCCGCCTTCCCGTCAATGGATCGGGCAATACAGGATTAGCGACAAAAAGAATACCCGTATCGCCAAAGTCTGCCATACAAATAGCTTCTAGAGTCGGAGTAACGGGTGTTGCTGCGATCGCGCCTATTTCTCTGGCAAGATTATGGGCGACTGCCATACCCATCGATTCCGCCATCTGTCCAGTTTTGGGAACTCCAAGCTTAATTGGTGTTAGTTCGGGTGATACAAGCTGCACTGTCACTCCCAAGCTGTAAATAGAAGAAAAATCGGGATGCTGACAGGTGGACAGGATTGGCATAAAGCCTTTGGAGTCAGTCAGTCCAAGTGTGTTTCGCAGAAACTTAGCCCCGCAGAAAGGTGGCAGTAGCATTGCGTACTCAAACGCTAACGTGCGACCATCTACTAAGTAGATTCTATCCGAATCAATTTTAGCAATGGCAGCATTTTCAATTAGTTCTACATTTCTTTCTTTCATTAACTCCGTCACCAGTTTCCCAGAGTTTGCCATCCCCCCGATGCCCAAATGACCAGCATATGGTTCTGGCGTAACAAAGGTAATAGATACGCGATCGCGTAAGCCTTTTTGACGCAACACGTAATCTGCTAAGAATGCAAACTCATAGGCAGGGCCCATGCAACTAGCCCCTGGCACTGCTCCCACTACTAAAGCACCTGGATTTTGCTCGAATTCCTTCCAGGCTTCTCTTGCCAATACAGCATGGTGGGGATTGCAGATTGAATGAGTATAGTCTCCCAATCCAGCTATAGCATCTAATTTTAGGGAAGCTCCCGTAGCAATAACGACATAATCATACCCAATCGCCTTCTCCCCTACGGTTATTTGTTTGGCATGAGGGTTGAGGCTTGCCACCTGCCCTAATATCCAATCGATCCCGCGATTTTTGAGGAGCTTTTCTAGATCGAGTTGAATGTTTTCAAGCGGCTTTAAATCAAAAGCTATCCAAGGCAGCGAAGGAATAAAAGTAAATTCTGGTTTGTCGGAAATCAAGGTGATACGATGCTGCTTCGGCAAGAGATGTCTTAACTCGTATGCTGTTGGCAATCCTCCCAGTCCCGCACCAACTATTACAATGTCAGCCATTAATCTTTCTCCAATCGTTAAAAGCTAGCGAAGGATAAGGAGCGATTGTCCGTCATAGAGTCGTCTATTCTCTCGCCACTTGAGAAAATTGCTGTATTTTGTGTTAGATAGCTAATTAATTATCAAATAGCTGTAGCAAACATTAACTAAAAGCGAGTTGAACGCATGATTCCTAATTGAGCGAATTGCTGACTCTGTTGCTGTATTTGTACCGAAAGCGCATCGCAAACTAGCTCGCACAATTCAAAGATAAAGGGATTGGCAATCTGATAGTAAATACATGCCCCTTCCTGTCGTTTGGAAACTATTCCTGCTTGTGCCAGCAGTTTCAAATGTTTTGAAACATTTGCTTGACCTAAACCGCTAGTTTCTGTGATTTCTGTAACATTTTTAGCTCCTGTTTTTAGTGAACAAAGAATTTGTAGCCGACTTGTTTCTGAGAGGACTTTGAAAAAGTCTGCCATCATATTCAAAGCTGTGGGAGACAACTGCGCTATTTTATAATCTTCCTGTTCACTTGTTTTGCTTGTTAATTTTTCATCGGTTACTCGATCGAACATAAGGAATTGGCAAAAATGCTAACTTATCCAAATAATATTACTATATCACTATATAACTTATGTAACTAATTTTAATTGCTCCAAGCATAGCAAGCATAGATCGAACGATCGCGTGTTTGTGCATAGTAAAGTTGCCATCTTAGCGTAGTCGATCCTTATAGAGAGGAGTTTGCTTTTACTTGGCGATCGCAAAATTCTTATAAATCTAGCAATCTGGCTTTTAAACTTTATTATTCAAGCGTTTCAGCAATTTAAATTTAAGACTTAAAAAACAAATTTAAATTCTTACTTGACTTTTTATATAACTATATAGTTATATAGCGATTAAGATTATCTTGCCTTGAACAACGATTAACCTCGGGATTAAATATTATGACTGTATCTCTTCAACAACCCCAAAGCACTAATCTTTGGGAGAAGTTTTGTAATTGGATTACCAGCATAGAAAATCGCATCTACATTGGTTGGTTCGGGGTATTGATGATTCCTGCTCTTTTAACGGCAACCACTTGTTTCATCATTGCCTTCATTGCCGCACCGCCTGTAGATATTGACGGCATTCGCGAACCTGTTGCAGGTTCTTTACTCTATGGCAACAACATTATTTCTGCTGCGGTCGTACCTTCTTCTAATGCTATTGGCTTGCATTTCTATCCCATTTGGGAAGCTGCTTCCTTAGATGAGTGGTTATATAATGGCGGTCCTTACCAATTGATTGTTTTCCACTTCCTGATTGGTATTTTCTGCTATATGGGTCGTCAGTGGGAACTTTCTTACCGATTAGGTATGCGTCCTTGGATTTGTATTGCCTACAGCGCACCTGTTGCTGCTGCCACTGCCGTATTATTGGTCTATTCTGTCGGTCAAGGTTCTTTCTCTGACGGTATGCCTTTAGGAATTAGCGGGACATTCAACTTCATGTTTGTTTTGCAAGCAGAACACAATGTCCTGATGCACCCTTTACATATGTTAGGAGTAGCAGGCGTTTTTGGTGGTGCTTTATTCTCTGCCATGCACGGTTCCCTAGTCACTTCCTCTTTAATTCGGGAAACCACCGAAACCGAATCTCTTAATTACGGTTACAAATTCGGTCAAGAAGAAGAAACTTACAATATTGTTGCTGCTCACGGTTATTTCGGAAGGCTTATTTTCCAATATGCTTCTTTTAACAACAGCCGTAGCTTACACTTTTTCCTTGCTGCTTGGCCGGTAGTCGGTATCTGGTTTGCTGCTTTGGCTGTCTGCTGCTTTTCTTTTAACCTTAACGGTTTCAACTTTAACCAGTCTGTCTTAGATTCTCAAGGTCATGTAATTTATACTTGGGCCGATATTTTAAACCGCGCTAACCTGGGAATTGAAACCATGCACGAACGTAACGTTCACAACTTTCCCTTGGATTTAGCTGCTGGAGATCTTCAACCTCTAGCCTCGATCGCTCCAGCGATTCACAGTTAATTCCCTTCTAATTTCTTCCAAAAAATATAGGCAACTCAGGTTGAAAATACTTTGGGTTGCTTTTTTTTATAACTAATTGACTGTTTTAAAATAATTAGTCTATTTACCAATACAAAAACGACTAAAAATTCTCTCTAAAACAGATTCTGTTACTTCTTCCCCAGTAATTTCTCCTAATGCTTGAATGGCGCTACGCAGATCGATCGTCCAGAAATCTAAAGGAAGTTGATCGTGAATAGTTTCTTGAACTTGTTGCAGAGATTTTTTAGCCATAGTTAAAGCTGCTGCTTGTCTTTGATTGATTGCCAAATCCAAATCAGCAGCCATAATTTTTCCTGCTTGAATAGATTCTAAAATAGCTTTTTCTAAGCGATCTATACCTTGTTCTTTTGCTGCCGCAGTTTCGACAATAATTTTAATTTCTGGAGGATATTTAATTGACTCAGCAGTTGCTAAATCGATTTTATTAATAATTAAAATTAGAGGACGATGTTGAACTTGTTGATAAATTTCTTCGTCTTCCTTTGTCCAGCCAATTTGTGCATCAATAGTCAATAATACTAGATCGGCAGATTGTGCTGCATGACGCGATCGCTCGACTCCTATTTTTTCTACCACATCAGCCGTATCTCTAATGCCTGCGGTATCCAAAACTTGAATGGGAATACCAGCTACCACTAATTGAGATTCCACCAGATCTCTTGTAGTACCTGGAAGAGGGGTAACGATCGCGCGATCGCTGCGACTCCAAGCATTTAATAAACTTGATTTTCCCACATTAGGACGACCAATGATCGCTACTTTCAAACCACTACGTAATAATTCACCGCGATCGGCAGTAGCCAAAATTTGTTTGACTCTTTCTAAAACCTCTTCTAAGCTTTGACGAATTTCTTCTTGATTTAATGGTGGTAAATCGTCCTCGAAATCAATTCTAGCTTCTACTTCTGCTAATATATCCAAGCAGGTAGATCGTAGCTTACGAATTGGTTGTGCCAGTTTTCCTTGCAAACCAGCTAAGGCAATTTGGGAAGCTTGAGGAGAATTGGCTCCTACTAACTCGGCTACGCTTTCAGCCTGAGTTAAATCTAATCTACCATTAATAAAAGCGCGTAGGGTAAATTCTCCTGGTTGAGCTAGTCTTGCCCCTTCTGCCAAACATAGTTGTAGTACTTGTTGTACTGGCATAATCCCACCGTGACAGTGAAATTCCACCACATCTTCACGAGTATAAGAACGAGGCGCTTTCATGAGCAATAATAAGGCTTCATCTACTATTTGCTTTGTCTCTGGATGGCGTACATACCCGTAAAGAATACGATGACTTTCCCATGGTTGCTTACCTGGAGAATGAAATAGATTTTTAGCGATCGCTTCTGCTTGGGAACCAGATAAACGGACGATTCCCACGCTACCCTGTTGAAGTACTACAGCCGTGGCGATCGCCACTATTGTATCTCCTTGTATTAATTGTCTAGACATATGGTTTTCGAGCGAGCAAATATTAAAGGATTAAGGGGTTAGGGGTTAGGGATTAGGGGTTAGGGGTTAGGGAAATATGGAATATACAAATAATTCTGCTTAGGTACTTAAATAATGAGACAATAAAATGCGTACCTAATATTTAATCGTTAAGACTCGAAAATAGTTTATGGCTATTTGCTCTAGCCTGGTAGACTAACATATGTTATTTATACCTAGCTAATTGTCAGTTGTTATCAATAGTTATTGTTGAGAAAAAACTTTTTGGCGATCGTCCGAATCCCTGTGTCATAATTAAATTGATTAGGCAAAATGGGGTTTAGATGCTGATGCCATAAGTTAAGATTTGGTTAATAGAAGAAACAATCTTTTTAATGAATAGATAACCAAATTCGGATACAATCAGATCTCGAAATTGATAAATTAAATCTCGACTCCTCATTTTTGCTAATAGAGTAATTACACAATGGTATTTCAACAAAAAACTGCCAGTCGTTTAGAGACTGTTTTAGATGCAGAAAATGTCAACGTTTACTATGGCAACTTCTTGGCATTAAAAGGGATTTATCTAAATATTATCAAGAACCAAGTAACAGCTTTTATTGGGCCTTCTGGCTGTGGTAAAAGCACTTTGTTGCGTTGCTACAACCGTCTTAACGATCTAATTCCCATCTTTAAACTAGAGGGAAAAATTGCCTATCACAATCAAAACCTTTACGGTTTAGATATCGATCCAGTGCAAGTTAGAAGGAGAATTGGCATGGTCTTCCAAAGACCGAATCCATTCCCCAAGTCTATTTACGATAATATCGCTTTTGGTGCCAGAGTTAACGGCTATAAAGGCGACATGAATGAGCTAGTGGAAAAATCTCTCAGACAAGCTGCACTTTGGGATGAGGTAAAAGATAAGCTAAGACAGAGTGGTTTAGCATTGTCTGGAGGACAACAACAAAGATTGTGTATTGCTCGGGCGATCGCTCTGCAACCAGATGTAGTATTAATGGATGAACCCTGTTCGGCACTCGATCCCATTTCTACTCTGAAAATCGAAGAATTAATTCACCAACTTAAAGAAAATTACACTATTGTTATCGTAACTCACAATATGCAGCAGGCATCTAGAGTAGCTGACTGGACTGCCTTTTTCAACGTGAGGACAACCGATACAGGAAACCGTCAAGGCTATTTAGTAGAATGCGATCGCACTGAAGTTATTTTCCAAAATCCGAAAGAAGAAGCAACGATGGATTATGTAAGCGGTCGTTTTGGTTAGTAAATTGTTTGAGATTTCGCCGAACAAGAGCAGTATTCTCGATCGAGTCTCTACCCTCTTCTGCCTTACCCCCATCAAAAAGTAAGTATTTAACAGGACACGATCTAGATCTCGATCGCGCGCTAATGTTGCTATACTTAAAGTTCGAGCCTCAAATTTTGTATTGCTCGTAACAGCTAATCAATTAAACAATGGCAGATAAAGACAAAAGCGCGGGTACAAAGCTAATCTGCGATAATCGTCAAGCTCGCTATCTCTACGAAATTTTAGAAACTTATGAAGCTGGCATCCAATTAATCGGAACGGAAGTCAAGTCAATTCGTGCTGGCAGAGTTAATCTACAAGATGGCTATGTTTTAATTCGTAACGGCGAAGCATGGATGATTAACGTTCATATCTCGCCATATCAAGCAAGCGGACAGTATTTTAATCACGAACCTCGTCGCACTCGCAAATTATTACTCAATCGCAAGCAAATTAATAAATTAATCGGTCAGATAGAGCAAAAAGGCTTAACCCTAATCCCTTTAAAAATGTACTTTAAAGGTGGTTGGATTAAAGTCAGCATTGGCTTAGCCAAAGGTAAGAAGCTTCATGACAAAAGAGAAACTACGAAGCGTCGTGACGATCAAAGAGAAATGGCAAGAGCAATGAAGAGATTTTAGAGCTTCTCTAAATCCCCTAGTTTCCCTAATCCCTAACCCTTATGTCCATGAGTTGGACAGGGTGGCGCACTAATGGAACGATCTAACCATCCAGCAGCTTGATTTAGGCGTAATAAGGCTTCTTCTGGTTGGTCTTTGAGTAAAAAAACCAAAGCAGCAGCCGCTTGTTGGCTAGCTTGTGCTTTGCGGTTGGCTTTGAGACGATGCCAATCGTTAGGTGCGATCGCCAATCGAGCAGCTAAGGCTTGAGCTAATTCTACCGTATTTAATTGTTGCAGAAGTTCTGCTTTAGATAGCTGAGTAATTTCAGACATGATTAGTGATTAGTATTGAGAAGTAATTAATTCGATCGTAACCGAAGATTAGCTATCAGGTTTCAGCTAATAGCTATCAGATTTTAGTTTTCAGTTTTCAGCAAATAAGTGCCTAAACAAAATTAATTACACAAATTGTATTTTCTCTTGCCTCTTGCCTCTTGCCTTTTGCCTTTTGCCTACCCTCACCAAATGTTAAATTAATTTTGCCTAGGTACTTATTAGCTATTAATAAAGATTTTTGGATTAAATGCTGCAAAGTAGGATACGATTCTAAGGTTGGTCTTGACGGGGAGCAGTCGTTAAGCGTAACAGGGAAAGTTTAGTGAAAATCTAGCGCTGTCCCGCAACTGTAATTCAATTTTGGAGAGGCGATTGTTGGGGCGCAGACATCACCTCTAGTCGCCTATCTCTTAGGTTTTACTTTAATTCAATCTCTAATTGCCTTGGCTGGATTATTTCTCGGTAAAGCAATACTCAGACAACTTGCCGATCACCCATCTCCAATTATGAGATCTTTAGGTTTGGCGATCGGTGCGCTAGGAATTGTCTTTTTGGTATCTCAGTCGTAACTTCCCCAATTGCTTAATTCTTAATATTTTGTTACAAGAAAAAGAGACTCTAACAAAATATTTACTCTATGTTTGGTGGCTTTGTAGGTTCAAATAATACTCAGGGAACGGATTGGGGCGAAAATCTCCTCAATACTGTGGCTAGTAATACTATTCGCCATCTATTTACTGAAAGTGAGTCAGTAGAGGTTGCAGTGCGTTGTCATCCTTCCAGTAAGTTATTACAGGGAACAATCGACAGCTTTAAAATGAAGGGCACAGGTTTGGTAATTCGTCGCCAATTCCGTACTGAATCAATGTCTTTTGAAACTGATGCTGTCTCGCTTAATTTTAGTTCGGTACTCCAGGGAAAAATTGCACTGAAACAACCAACCCAGGCGATCGCGCAAGTAAATTTAGAAGAGAAAGACATCAATCAAGCATTTAAAGCAGATTTAGTCAGAAAGCGTTTAGAAAATTTATCTTTACCAGCATTAGCAACATTATCTGGCGGAGAACCAGTGTCTTTTACCGATATCGAAGTAAAACTTTTACCCAATAATCAAATTGAGCTTTCTGCGGTTGCTAAGCTAACTAAACAAGACATACCCGTGAACATGAGTTGTCAGATTGCAGTTGCCAAGCGCAGACGAATTCTCTTCAATAACGTACAGTTTATAGCTAATTCTGTCCCCGAAGAACTACGATCGATTTCGCAAAATTTAACTCTAACTTTGGGGGAAATCTTAAATGAAATGGTGGATTTAGATAAATTCAATCTTGATGGTGTTACAATTCGCCTGAATCGATTGGAAACGTCTGGTAAGATGTTAATCTTTAGTGGCTACGCTCAGATAGAGCGAGTTCCAACTACTGGCTGAGGTTCTTATTTTTAGCTGATGGCAAACAGCGATCGGCAAGAAATAAAAAACTCCACTCAACTGGGAGAGCGGAGTTCGTAGAGCAAGAGGAAATAAGAAATAAAATAAAATATAAGATTTAAGATATCTCTAATAATCTGATATAGTCGCTCAAGAAACAATAGTATAAATACTGAATTTAGTTAGGTATATTTATGGGGGTTAGTTTTTTTACGTATTATCACGCAAAATACTAATCTGTTTGTTTATTATCAGTATTAAAACCGAAAAAGCTCATAGCGAACAGTTTTGCTGAAATTACTTTTTTATTTACTTCCAATAAGTTTAACTAAACTTATTTTGTTGAGCTTAAATAAATATAAAATATTTGATTAAGTAATATGAACAACTATCTACCTTAAAAACTGTAAGTGATGTCACTCGTTCTCTTAAGGCAATTACTTCAGTCGATCGCCAAAAAGACTCTAGGTTTTACGGCAAAACTGGGCAAAATACCAAGAATAAATCGTTTTGTCCTCATCGCGATCGCTTGTTTTGTCGTTGTAATTTTACGGATCGTTCCAGCTTTCACTCAACAACCTGTGACAGTAAATGTTTTAATTCAAGCCCTTGAAGGCGAACAGTGGAAGCCTTTAGTTACAGAATTCAATCAAACCCATGCCGACATACGCCTTAAACTAATCGAAGCGCCCAATGCTTCTAATGCCGTAGAAGATCTCTATACATCTTCCTTTCTGCTAGGCAATTCCCCCTACGATCTAGTTTATATGGATATTGTTTGGGTACCTAAATTTGCGGCGGCGGGGTGGTTGCTTCCTTTGGGCGATCGCATTTCTCAACCTGAATTAGCCCAATATCTCCAGGGTGATGTTCAAGGAGGAATGTATCAAGGCGATCTCTATCGCATCCCTTTTCGTTCCGATGCAGGAATGCTTTACTACCGCACAGATTTACTAGAGAAAGCTGGATATCAACCACCTGAAACTTATCAAGAATTAATCCAAATTTCTCAATCGATGCAGCAACAAAAATTAGCTGAATGGGGCTATATCTGGCAAGGAATGCAGTATGAAGGGATGGCTGCTATGTTTGCTGAAGTTCTTAAAGGTGCTGGTGGTTTTTGGATCGATCCGAAAACGCAAGCAGTCGGACTCGATCGCCCAGAAGCGATCGCGGCGATCGATTTCTTACGTAGCACGATCGCAACGGGGATTTCTCCATCAGGTGTAATTACTTACAAAGAACCAGAAAGCCTACAATTATATCAAAGCGGAAAAGCCATTTTTTTACGTAGTTGGCCCTATGTTTTTGGTGCGGCATCCAAACCAGAATCTGCGATTAGAGGAAAATTTGCCATTGTACCAATGGTACATGCCCCAGGACAAGATAGCGGAGCTTGTCAAGGAGGATGGGGTATAGGGATTGCTAAAACTAGTAAGCATCCAGATGCAGCGTGGAAAGTAATTGAATTTATGAGTAGCGAAGAGACGCAGCGTAAATTTATTCTTGCTACTGGTTATGTACCCAGTCGCAGATCTTTATTCAACGATCCGCAAATAGTAACTAAATACAATCACTATCCCAAACTGTTAGAAGTGGTGGAAAATTCGGTTTTGCGCCCACCGATCGCCCAGTATGCCCAAGCTTCTGATATCTTACAGCGCTATCTCAGTGCTGCACTAACTAATAAAATGACTCCTGAAGCGGCAATGAAAGCAGCAGCGTCAGAAACGAGAACTCTTTTAGAAAATTGAAGTCAACTTTGGGTTCTATCTAAATTATCCATGAGCTATGAACCATGAACTATGAACCATGAACTATGAACTATGAACCATGAACTATGAAC
>CAZJTL010000175.1:0-11421 GCA_964548905.1 uncultured bacterium
AACCATGGAGAGCCGAAAGAAAATGATTGCGATCCAAATCAAATTCATCCATAATTTTGTATACGATTGGTTCTAAAGCTTGTTGCTGAACTATGGCTTCCCAAAAAAGAATACTAGTTTCGTTTAAACTGTAGTATGTGCCTGATGGAATATGCATTAAAATTCCTTCATTTTCAACCTGACGAAACAAGACATCTTCTACTATCTTAAATTGTCGATCGATAGGAATATTTTCTTCTATGTCTAAGTTATCTGTATTAGTGGCATTTATCGACATTTTTATTTGGTTCCTAGATAAAAATTAGTTGGTTTTTAACGCGATTCGATGCTTACTCTTTGAGCTTTAGATTTGGTCATCGAGCAAATTTCATCGATAATTTTGTGCCTGAGTTTCAAATAAATAGGCATAAGTTCCTCGTAAATTCATTAATTGATCATGAGTACCACTTTCAACGATCGAACCTTTTTCCATTACATAAATGCGATCTGCCATTTTCACCGTAGACAGACGATGAGTAATTAAAATTGCAGCTTGATCCTTAATTAACTCGCGAAATTGCTTAAAAACTTCGTATTCTGCTTTGGGATCCATGGCGCTAGTAGGTTCATCCAAGACAATTAGCTGAGAATCTCTTAAGAATGCTCTTGCTAGGGCTACTTTCTGCCATTGACCGATACTCAGTTCTTCCCCTCGATCGAATAATTTGCCTAAAATACTATCATAACCCTGTGGCAGTCTGGAGATTACTGCATCAGCACCAGAACGACGAGCCGCAGCAATAATTTTTTCATTATTCTTGTCTAGCTCGATATTTCCCAACCAGATATTTTCTAACGCAGTGAAATGGTATTTAGCATAATCTTGGAAAATAACGCTAATTTGACGGCGTAAAGCTGCTATGGAAAATTTTCTGATATCTATGCCATCAATGGTAATACTACCTGAAGTCGGATCGTAGAGACGACATAGTAATTTAATTAAAGTTGTTTTTCCCGAACCATTCTCCCCTACTAGGGCGATCGTCTCTCCTGGTTCGATCCTCAAATTAATATTTTTAAGTGCTTGACGCTCTGTATTAGAATATTGAAAGTTAATATCTTTAAAAACAATTCCAGACTCGATCGGCTGAAGAATTTTTTTCGGGTGTGCTGGTTCGATAATTTTGGGTTTGAGGTCTAAAAATTCGTAGAGATTGGCTAGGAATAAATTATCTTCATACAGTCCAGACAAACTAGTTAACAGCCCGTTGATATTAAGCTGTCCTCTTTGTAAAGCCTGGTAATATAAAACTAAATCTCCCAGACGCAGAACCCCTTGGATAGTTTGATAGACGATCGCGCCATAAATACCAAAAACTAACAATCCTGCAAAAACCTGAGCAAAAAAGTTAGCTAAAGCCTTTTTTCTAGAAATATCTACTCTTTCTTGGTAAAGTTGTTGCCGAATACGCAAATACCATTCACTAAAAAAAGAACCTAGATCGAACAGGCGAATTTCTTTAGCATATCCATCTCCCGTCAGCATCCAACCTAAATACATAGATTGTCGCTCCATCGGTGTTCGTTTACGCTGCCAACGATACATAATCTGAGACTGCTGCACTCTCACAAATACAGCAGGAATAGCAGCTACCATTAAAATACCAATAATTCCCCAGTGCAGCGACACTAATAACCCTACCATTGCGATCAGAGAAATTCCATTCTGTCCCACCTGTGCCAAGCGATTGAGGATTTGCGGTGGTCGATAGGGAGCTTCTTGTTGCGCTCTCTGTAAGGCATCGAAGTATTCGGCGTTTTCATAGTATTCCAGGTCTGCTTCAATAGATTTAGCATGGATAATTCCCTGCATATAGTCAGTTACTCGTAAAGAGTGAGCAGTATTGATGAATTCGCCTAGAGAAGTACAGAGGTTAGTGACAATGGTTACTACACCAGCTAGAGCAAGTAGGAGCAAAACTTGGTGAAAGGCAGCCGTTTTGTCGCTAGCAGTAATACCAGCAGCTACGGTATCGACAAGTAATTTAGCTAGGTAAATTGATACTAATGGTAGTATTCCTTGAAATATTAAAATTACTATGCGAGCGATTGTCCAACTCCGACTGCTTTGCCAAACTAGACGCAGGGCTGGTATAAAGCGAAACGCAATTTTAAATTTATCTTCGATACTTTCTCTTGATTTCATTTACTATTGACATAAAACTTATCAGACTTGAGTTAGTTGTGGCTCGTTTTCCAGATGAACTTGTTCGACTAATTTGGCAATTTCGGGTACTAATTCTAAAACTTGAGGTCTTTCTAGGCGATACAGAGGTACTTGCTTAAGCACGCTCATGCATTGATGAAAATAGGAGGCACCTGCTTTTCCTTGAACCAACTGAGGAACACCAGAAAGCGTATAAGTATTGCCGATTAATTCTTGGACTGCTTCTTGAGTACTAAGAATTTTCAGTGCAGGGGCTGTTCCTTTCCCAAGTTTATAAATTGCTCGCAAAGGAATCGGATTTGGGGAAAATCTTTCTATATTTCGACGGGATCGTTTTTCATAACCTGTAGCCAAGGGAGGTAATGTATTTGGATCGTCTCCCAGTGCTGAGGCTGCTGCTTCGGGTAATAATTTGAGTTGAGGAAAGCCTGGAATTACCATCGGCACTTCGTAATTGGTAACATCTATGGCTACCAAATCATCGGAAATAAGATGATATCCTTTGCCATAGAGAGTTGCTGCCAAAGTCGATTTCCCCCATCCTCTTCCTGCGGTGAAAACAGCAGCACCACCATTGATTTCAACAGCACTAGCGTGTAATGGTAAGAAACCTCGCTGATGAAGAATAACAGCAAAAGCTATACCTAAAATTGGTAATCGCAACAATCTTTCTTCAACTTCTGGCAAAGGATCGATGATAATTTCTTTGCCATTTCTGACCGTAATTGCCCCCACTTCTTTCCAGAAGAAAGAAATTTCTGTTGGTGTTGTATAAAGATAAGTTCCTAATCGATTGACCTCCATTAAAGAGCGATCGACTTTCCCAAACTTAATCTCTATATCTGCTTGTATTTTGGTTGTAGTTATTAATTCTGGCAAAGGTATGACAGATTGAAAAATTAAGCCATAAGCCTGATAAAAATACATTTTTTAAGTGGTTCCTTTTAATCTTTTAATAAAGTGAAAATTTGCAAAACCATTGCCTAAGCTTGATTTTTTTTTACAAAACAAAATTTCTAGGAAGAGACTATTTTTCTCTTCCTAGAAACAGAAACTAGTCTCCTCTTATTTGTACCAAATTATTCCATTTGGATATTAGAGTTAGTTTCATGTTTAGGCATTAGGAAATGCAGTGTTGTTATTACCCTGTGCTGCGTCACGATTACTTGCAGAAGCTGCAAGAGTCATTTTCTCAACATTTCCGTGAATTGTCAGTGTTGGTTTCATGTATTGTTTTTTCATTTGATTTACTCCCATAGATTGGTTTGTATTTTTCACAATTATAATAGCATAAATAATATTATTTGTTTCGTCTTTTTTTATGGTTAATTAATTTAACAAACAAGTTTAATAATGTGCATTTACTCTAGATGCACTTCCATTCTCATTATTAGTCTTTTTTGTTAAAAAAACATAAATAGAATAAATATTTATTAGAATTATTATTCAATTGTTTTTACTATATAATCTAAAAAAATACAGCAAAATGATTCAATTTTTATGCTCAAAACCGAATTTTTTCTAGCCACATACCTAAAAATACTGTTCTATGAAGATTATTAACATCATTTTCTGTTACTTGATTGGATGAAAAGCGATCGTAAGCATTAGTTATAAAGCTAAGATCCACAAAATCTCGAATTAAATTTGGTTTCTTTTTAATTACATACTCAAAACGTTCTCTTTCGTAATTAAACAATCCTTGCTCGAGACTAGGAGCAAAGTTAGCCTTGCCAACGCGCCATTGTATTTCTGAAGGAAGAATACCTTCCATGGCACGACGCATCACTATTCGATCCCATCCATAATGCAGTTTTTGATTTGGAGGTAAAGCCAAACAAAACTCTAATAATCTTTTATCGCAAAAGGGAGAACGAGATTCAATTCCAAAAGCGCCCTCAGCAGAACTATAGCACTCCAAACAATGTTGTAAGATACCGTCAGTTAATCCTTGATAATGCCTTTCTCTTTCAGTGTTTGGTGGAGCATATTGCTGAGTTTGCAATTTTTCGATTACATTTAAACGTTTGGCAAATTCTAGATTGATAGGAGAATCGCCCAAACCATTATCTAAAGTAAATTGAGAATTAGAAGTACGAGTTAAATTAATCGGGCTAATTTGTTTGATAGCTGAAGCTATTTTCGGTCTAATTCCATATCTCCATAACCAATTCCATTGAGTTTTAAAGACTTTTTGACGGGGAATTTGCCATGTTTTGCCATATTCCCAAGTCTCTTTACTTAAAGTAAGCCATCGTCCGTGGCGTGCTAGTTCTCTCAGGTAATCATATCCATGAGAGACAGTATTATCTCCGTCAAAACCATTGAGGACGACACGAATTCCTAATTCTTGAGCAATTTTGTATGTACCCCAGGTAAAGTATATATTGGCAGGCAGAAAAACTTCATCGTGATGCCATAGCATCCGATCTAGATCTGTAAAAGGACTTAAATTTCCTGCTTCTAAAAAATGTGGCTGAAGATTGCCTTGCTCAATAATTCTGTCTTGAAAATAACGCTCGTCGCATTCAGGGCTATTTTGAAAACGAGCGGAGAAAGTATGTAGTGGTTCTCGTTTTTCTGCTAATAAAATATTCCGTGCTACACCTACAATAAAAGAAGAATCAAGACCTCCACTTAATTGAGAACCAATTGGAAAAGCACTTCTCAACCGACATCTTACCGCTTCAGTAAAAATTTCTCTAAATGCTTCTGCGTAATCTTGATTAGAACCCATCTCGATCTCTCGAGTGGGGTCTAAAGACCAATAGCAACGTAAATTGAATCCTGAAGAACTTACAGTAATACTATGACCGGCGGGTAGCCTGAGAATATCTTTGTAAAAAGTACTATCGTCTTGATTGAGTTTTACTGTTAAATAACTAGCTATTTTAATTTCATTAAGACAACCAGGTACTTCTTCTTGAGAAAGAATACCTTTTATTTCAGAAGCAAAAATAAAAGTTTTACGAGGTAAATAATAATAATAAAAAGGCTTAACACCAAAGTGATCTCTTGCAGCAAACAGCTTTTGTTCTCGTCGATCCCAAATTACAAAAGCAAAATCTCCTAAAAGTCTATCTGGACAACTTTCGCCCCATTTTTCGTAAGCAGACAAAATTAATTGGCTATCGGTAATTTTTTCTGCTGGGCAATCTGTTAAACCTAGCGCTATGATCAATTCATCTCGATTATCGATACGAGCATCTGCCGTTAAAATATAATTACCGCTTCGATCGCTTAAAGGCAGAGTTTCTAGCAGCGATTCTGGAGTCGTCCAAAGAAGTCGATGACCTAGTCCTACAGAATCTTTATTCCAGATATCAGAGCCATCTTTGCCTCGATGTTCGAGAACTTTGACCATCCGCTCTATATCTTCTCGATCGACTGCTCGACCGTCAGGATAGTATATTCCTATAATTGCGCTCACGATGTTTTTCCTTCTCTACAACTGAGAATAGAATAAATCAAGTAGTTATTTCTTAAATAAACCAGCTAACAACCGTATATCTATGACCATGAGTAACGGCTTTGACTTCATGATAGACATGGGAGGGAAAGGCAACTAACATTCCTGGTTTACCAGGAAAATTAAAGCCATACTCTTGCCACTGGGGATTGTCAATTAATCCATAGAAAGTCAGATCGCCACCTCCATAGGTTTCTGGTGTTGGTTCCTCGGACATTTCGTTTAAAAATATAATTGTAGATATACGCCGCTCTTTCAGGAAGTCAGGTGCATCTGGTTGTTCGCTATTATCTTGGTGCGCCCCAAAAAAGTCACCCTCTTTATAGCGATAAAACAATGGATTTTGGCAGTCTTTTAGCTCTAGATCAAAATGCTGTTCTAGCCTCGACTTAATATCCAACAGACTTTTTTTCAAAAAGAATTTTTCATTGTCTGTTATTTTAATTTCTTCAGTTTGACGTTTATCTTTACTAAATTGTGGAACCAGCAGATTATCTTCACTTTTGGTAACAACTAAAACTGGTTCACTTTCCGCAAAACTAGTTTGGGCTAAAAGTTTTGCGCATAACTCATCATCCAAAAAATCTTCTTTTATAAATAGCCCCAAGCGACTAAAAAAATCAATCCCAAGCATTTTTTACTCCACACAACACTTAAATTTTTATTTTGCCTAATCTATGAATTTCTATGAATCGATCCCCCAAGGAAAGATTTTATTTAAATCTAAAACAGCTTTCAAGAGGCTACAAAAGCATAATGGGAGAGATTCAATCTAGTTAGAGGATGTCTGAAAAGTTAGAAATGACGCGATCGCGATCGCAAACTAAATAAAAAAACTCTCGTTGCGATACTCTGTCAATAGCAAAACAAACGACAAACAACGAGAGTTATGAATCAATCATACCGCACCGATCTCACAGATGAGCAATCTGTGACTTTTCAGACATCCTCTTAGCCCTAGCAAGATGTTAGTATAAAAAAGCTGGCGATCACTAGGATTAATTAACATCGATTCAAGCGATCGCTTCATCTTTAACTGCAACCTCTTTTACCTCAATTAAATCCGAAGCCAATAGTTCTTCGAGTAGTACCAAAAGATCTTGCTCGCATTGAGCAGAATCGACTTCGTATTCTTGAAGTATGAGATCTAGAATTTCTTCAACTGTTTTAGGCGTTTGAATAAAATTCCAGACAGTAGCTCCCACTTGGGTGAGACTGTAGTAAATTCCAGAATTTAAATTTAAAATTACTGACTCGCCCCCTATATCGGACGATAAAACTTCTGAGGAAGCAACAACAACGGAATTAATATAGTTCATCTTAAAAAAGTTGTTTTTTTAGGTTTTTTAATTACTTACAGAACTTAGGCATTCTAATGGTTTGAGGTTTTCGATCTGGTTAGCAATGTGCAAGTACTAACTTAGCTTGATTTATCAGCAAACATAATTGAAACTAAAGTCACATTACATCAGCCATTATGCTTAAGTTTTTAAAATTTAAGCTATTATGCGTATTGTTTTGTATTATAGTTAACGTAATTTACGTAAATATACTGAAATTTTTGATTTGATTGAACTCAAAGCGATAAATTTCTATATCATTCGTTAAGAATGCTCTAATTCCAAATCTTAGCTTTGAAAAATACAAATTCTATATCTACCCATATTTAGGGTTGCTTCAGGTTCACTGTTATGACAATAGCTAAAAGCCGATGGGCAAATACTATACGAAGCATATTTCTAGGAAATACCGAAGCTAACAGAGTAGCCAAGAAGCATAATTTCGATCTTTCCATAGTTACTCAGTTTTATCCACCTGACTATGCTGCTACTGGTCAATTAATCCAAGAACTAGCTAATGAGTTAAAAAATCAAGGCATGAAGATCCATGTCTTTACTGGACAACCTGGATATGCATTTGAAAAAGCTACGGCACCGACCGTTGAACGTATAGGCAATTTATTAATTAAACGCTCTCGTGCTTCAAGAATTTGGGGAAGGAGAGTTCGCGGTAAAGCTATCAATGGAGTCTTTTTTTGCCTGCGCTCGGCTATACATTTACTTAAATCTTGCTGGCGCGGAAAGACATTAATGTTAACTACAGCACCTCCTTTTTTACCCGCAATCGGTTATTTAATAAATTTATGTTTTGGACTGCCTTATATATGTTTAGTCTATGACTTGTATCCAGATGCGTTAGTGGAACTGAAAGTATTACCTGCTAATCACTGGATAACTAAGTTTTGGGATCGCTTCAATCGCCACATTTGGGGGAAAGCAAAAAATATAATCGTACTTAGTTCTACTATGAAAGACCGCATTGTTGCTAAGCATCCTCAAATTGAGTCAAAAATTACAGTCATTCATAGCTGGGCAGATACAGACTCGATCAAACCTATTCCCAAACAAGACAATTGGTTTGCTCGCCAATACGATTTAGTCGATAAATTCACAGTTGTCTATTCAGGCAATATCGGTCGTTGTCATGACGTGACTACGATTATGGAAGCTGCCAGAATACTACGAGACGAACCCATTCAATTTATTTTTATTGGAACTGGAGCGAAAAAGCCAACTTGTAAGCGCATAGCTGAAATTCGGGTATTGCACAATTGTCTGTTTCTCCCTTTTCAAGACAAAAAACACCTCCCATACACTTTGACTTCTGGAAACTTAGCTCTAGTAAGTATAGCGCCAGGATTAGAAGGTGTAGTCGTTCCTAGTAAACTCTACGGAGTTCTAGCAGCAGGAATTCCTGTAGCTGCTATTTGCGAACAACACTCTTACCTACGCCAATTAATAGCCGAAGCTAGTTGCGGTGCAACTTTTGAAAATGGGAACGCTGTTGCTTTGGCTGAGTTTATTCGCCATCTATCTATTAATCCTCACAAAGCCACTCAAATGGGTATGGCTAGTCGTCGTTATTGCGAGTTTCATTTTACTCCCGAGATTATCGCTAATCAATATGCGAAGGTGGTAAGGAATAACTAGGGATTAGGAAATAGCTCACAGCCGATCGCCAAAAGATTTATATATAAAAATTAGTCATGAGTACCAATATAATAAAGCCCGATAATAATCATAAAAATAATAATGGTAGTCTAGATACTTCTATTATTTTCAGTGAGCGATTAGCCGATCTAACTGAAGATAATGAATCTACGACTTTTTCTGACTTAAAACTGATTTTAAAAAGACGCTGGAAAGTAGCGTTAGGGATTGCAGCCACAGTTATTGGAGGAACTGCTCTATTAACATTTATACAAAAACCCAAATATCTTTCAGAAACATTGATTCGAGTTACCAATGAACCTGTATCTGCGCCAATAATACCCAATTCAGACCAAAAAAATCAACCGACTCGCAAGGAAGAAAAAGACAGAGATTTATCTACAGAGATTAAAGTGTTAAGAAGTCCTACTATTCTTAATGATGTAGTCAAAGAGTTGAGAAATAAATCTGTCAAGGTTTCCCTTATGGAGTTACAAGCAAATTTATCTATCTTTCAAGCACAAGAATCGGATGTACTAGTTGTATCTTATTTAGACTCCAATCCTCGTAAAGCTCAGTTAATCTTGGAATTTTTGGGCAACAGGTATATAAAATATAGTCTAGAGAAAGAGCGATCGCAGGCTGCTAACGGGGTTAAATTTATTAAAGAAAAACTACCACAAGCACGAGCAGAACTAGAACGAGCAGCGAAAGAATTGCGTTCTCTCAGGCAACGCTATGGCATTATCGATCCAGATAAATATGCAGATGAACTTTCCGAGCAGAAACGACAGTTAAATAGAGACTTCCAAGAACTGCTGGCGAAGATAAGCTCCAATCAACGTCGTTATCAAGAATTAAGCAAAAAACTGGCAAAGACGGGGCAGGATCCTAATAAAGCGCTCTCATACTCCATACTCGAGCGAGACAGTGTTTATCAAGATTTAGTTAATGAAGCTAGCGACTTACAAAAAAAATATCATCAAGAGCGTAGTATTTTTAACGACAATTATCCATCGGTAGAAGCATTAAAAACGCAACTAGATAGAATTAATAAATCACGCCTTCAAAGAGCAAAACAACTTGTAGGTTCTAAGGTGGAGCTAGTAAACCTCGATCGACTACCTGGATCTGGATGGCGATATGGCGGCTTTCAAGAAGGATTGACTGAGCCAGAAGGTTTATCTAATGAGTTGGCAAAAGTAGAAACAGATTTAGTGGCACAAAAAAATGAGCTATCATCGGTGCGTCGAACTCAACAGGAAATTGAGCAAAAAATTCAAAAATTCCCTCAGATTCAACAATCCAGTCTAGAAGTAGAACGAGAATTTAAAATTAAATCCGACGCAGTTAGTAATTTTATGTCGAGGTTGCAAGATTTGCAAATCTCTCAAGCACAGGAAATTGCAACTTGGAAAATTTTACAACCTCCTTACTTACCAACCTTTCCCGATTCTCCGAATATTCCCCGCAACTTGTTATTGGGATTGATTGCTGGAGGAATATTAAGTATGGGAGGAGCTATGCTAGTCGAGCGATCGGACAAGAGCGTCAAACAGGTCAAAGAAGCTAAACAAATAACAAAACTCCCATTACTCGGAGCTATCCCCAAAGTTACGCAACCTGAACCTACTGTAATTGTCGATACTTATATTGACGAAAAACTTCTCAACGAGCAAAACGTTTCTTTTACTGAAGCTCTACGTTCTTTAGCGATGAATTTGCGTTATTTAAATAGTAATGAAACAAAAGCTAAAGTATTGGCGGTAATTTCTGCTAGATCTTCAGAAGGAAAGTCTACTCTTACTTATAATCTCGCCCTAGTGATGGCAGAATTGGGTATACGGGTATTGGTAGTTGATAGCAATATGCGTAATCCAGGTATTCACAGGCTAGCTCAACAGAGCAATGAATCAGGATTGAGTACATTACTTTCTAGTAATCGACATTGGTCGGAATATGTCCGTCCTGGCAAAGTTAGTAAATTTGAGATGATCGTGGCTGGACCGACTCATTATAATCCAGTTGCTCTACTCAATTCTGGAAAAATGAAACAATTAATTAATGAATGGAGGCAAGCTTATGATTATGTGTTGTTAGATACTCCTACTATCGGAATAACTGCTGATGTACAAACTTTGGTCAGTGATGTAGATAGTGTGATTCTTGTTTCTGGGATGGAAAAAGCACCCCGTAAAGCAGTCGCTCATGCTATGGAAATTCTGCGTTTGAGTACGAATCATCTTGCAGGTTTAGTGGTTAATTTTGTTGATAAAACTGATGAACATTACGACTATTTGTATGATGATACTAAATTCGCTCACTTGGCTTTGGTTAATAATGATGACAACGGCAAAGGTCAGTAATTTAAATCCTGGAAGTTTCTTGGATGAGGGAAATGAAGCAGAGGTTCATGAAGCGAAACCTGCGTAACTCTGAGGCAAAGCAGAAAACAATAACTAGCTATCATAATACCTTGAGTGGAATAATTTGGATACTCTCAGGTAATGTTTTTCAAGCGAGTTCGCAAATAGCAGTATTTTTGATCTTGGCACGTCTACTTACTCCAAGAGATTTTGGCATTGTCAATACAGCTTTTATTGTCATAGGATTTGCTCAACTTTTCTCCACTCTCGGTGTAGGTTATGCGTTAGTCCAAAAATCCAATTTAGAAAAACAACATTTAAGTACGGGATTTACAAGCTCTATAACTTTTGGCTTACTTTTAGGGAGTCTTCTTTGGTTTTTTAGTCCTG
>CAZJTL010000176.1:0-11338 GCA_964548905.1 uncultured bacterium
ATCTGAAACATTCTGAGTTTCAGATCTCTCTACAATTTTTGTCCTGTACTTAGGTTAATCCCACAGCAATTAAAATATTGCTAAAAAAACGTCCTACTTCTGGTTCAAATCCCAAGGCTTTGTCTTCTTGACCTGTGGTAAAAAATAAAGACCAAGCTTGGTTGGTATCGATCGATTTAAACTTGTTGAAATCAGAACGGAAAATAACAGGAGAAAATAAATCTTTGTTGTTAAGAATGTCAAAATCAGTCTTCATCACAAGCCTCTTTAATTTTATCAATATTTTTGCAAAACAAAATCGAATTTCTAGAGACTGGTTAGCCAGCCAACAATGCCATGTCCAGTAAACACTTCTAAAGCCAAAAGCGAGACAAAACCAATCATTGCCAAGCGGCCATTCAATTTTTCTGCGTATTCGGTAAAACCAGATCTTTGAATATCATCTACATATACTTTGGGTTCGATCGCAAAATTGTTGAATCGGTTTCCTTCTTCTACTGTGTATCCGCGTGATGTCATGTTTTTTTCCTTTTTGCTTGTTTGTTGTAAACCAATGTAACTTAATGTAAATATTTCTTGCAACAACTTGACAAAGTATTTTTTGTAGTAATAGCCGTACCAAACACGCTAAAATACTTCTGTATCGATATTTTTATGCTCCCGTAGAACCGAAACCACCAGCACCCCTAACCGTCACGCTCATCTCCGTAATTTCCTCAACCTCAACGCGAATTACTGGCATAATCACCATTTGGGCTATTTTCATGCCACGACAAATTTGAAAAGTATTTTTGCCATGATTGATAAGAATGACACCAATTTCGCCACGATAGCCTTCATCTACCGTACCAGGGGTATTTAAAACGGTAATTTGGTGTTTGAGTGCTAAACCACTACGAGGACGTACTTGTGCTTCAGTGTTTTGAGGAAGTTCGATCGCAATACCCGTATGAATTAATCTGCTCTCTCCAGGTGGAATTTCCAGATCTTCGATCGAGGTTAAATCTAGTCCAGAATCATCTTGATGTTCGTATCTTGGTAGAGTAGCTAACTCGCTAAGTTTATAGATTTTCAGCTTCATAAATATAATTATTCCTCTTATTCCTCTTATTCCTCGGAGGAAAAATATAAGGAGTAAATTGAGTATGTTAGAAAATTCTTAAAAAGAATGTTGAGCTTCAAAAGTTTCGATCGCAAAGCGATCGCGACCTTGATTTTTAGCTTGGTATAAAGCGCGATCGGCTGATGCAATCAAAAGATCCGCAGAAATTTTGGAGTTAGGAATCAAACAGCTAACGCCTAAGCTAATAGTTACGTATTGATTCTGTTGAATGTCGTCGCGGACTAATTTAAGTTGTCTAACTTGCTCGGAAATTTGTTTGGCAACATATTCTGCCCCTTTAATATTAGTATTGGAGAGAACTACGGCGAATTCTTCTCCGCCATATCGAGCAACCAAATCTCCAGGTCGTTTTACCGTTTCACAAATAGCTTGAGCAATTTGCTGCAAACAGATGTCTCCAGCTTGATGACCGTAACGATCGTTGTAACTCTTAAAAAAGTCTACATCACAGAGAATCAGTGTTAGCGGTTGTTGTTCGCGGGTACATCTGTGCCACTCCTGAAGAAAATATTCATCGAAACGACGACGATTAAACACTTGTGTGAGACTATCTATGTTAGCTTGACGGTATAGTGCTGAGTTAGCGTCTTGCCAGAAAAATTCGATTTGCTTGCGTTCGGTAATATCGTGAAAAGCGATCGAAACACCATCGCCTAGTTTAGTAATTGCCAATTGATACCAAGTTCGACGATGCTGGTTTTGACAGGAGATATCTTTCTCAATAATCATTCCTGTCTCTACAACTCGAACAAACCAAGCAAATAACTGTGGTTCGAGCGACTCAAAAGATTGGTTAGTTAGTAAATTGCCAATCTCTTCTTTTCGATCGCGGTTGAGAATTTTGGCAGCTACTGGATTAATAACTAGACAACTAAAATCCTTAATCTTTCCAGAATTATCTCTAACTGCTCCAAAAGCGGCAATACCATCACGATAATTGTTTAAAATGCTAGATAAGAAGGCGTGAGATTGATCTAAAATTTCTGTTTGCTGTTGCTGTTTTTGAATTTGTTTGGCTAATTTTGCTTTGTGTTTTTTTAACTTCATTGGTCGATCGACTTGCCCGAAAAATTCTTCAATTGGGAAACACTTATTTAATCTATTGATGTCGCCGAACTAGGAGATTGAAAATTTTACACTCTTTATCTTTTTAGTAATCGAACAACTCGCTTGCCTTGGGGGTATGAAGGTGTTGACGATTGCTTGTATCAAGTTTAAGCGGCGAGAATCTTTCGTTCTGTTCGATCGATTACTAGGATTTCTAGAATTTAAAATTAGTTCGCCGTTTGTACGTAATAGAAAAATCAACAGACTTAATTTGCTTGATAACGCTTCAAAAATTAAAGCTATTTTGGTTATTTTTAGCTTGATGACTATTAATTTGATATCTCTCTAGATCGTTAACCTGGAAATCGAAATGCAGCCGAGCAAAGAAAAATAACCTCAGTCATTGTCCATCGATCTCCTTTTGCCAAGTAAGCATAGAAATTATTGTAATCAATGGCGATGTTAATTGGACCGAACTTGTTTAAGATCTCATTAAATCTATAAGAAATATACGCTAATTCGATAACTCGACACGGTTGTATACTACGATCAAGTTAGTTAATTAAATAATGGGGATCGCTTCTCCAATCCAGATACAGAACTAAACCAGTCTTTTTTTAGTTTTAATTACCAGCTAATTTATTGGTGATTTTGAATCCGATTAAATAGCCAAAATCAAAACTGCCTCGATCTATTTTTTAGCTAAGTTTTTTCTTAGTTTCTAAGATAAGCTAAAAAGAAATTCTCAAAAACTGGTTAATATTTGCAAAATTTTTTTTAAATCGCTAAGATCGCCAACAATTCGCCGTACAGGTTGGGGCCAAACTCGAACTAAAGCTGGTGTAGCTGAAATACGATTTATTTCAGCTTGCTCTGGATTTTTGGAAATATCGATCAGCTTGAGAGTGTAGGGATGTCCGAGATCTTTTTCTAATAACTGATGGATAGTTTCAAGAGTTTTGACAATGGCTAAACTATCTCCAGAGACAAATAAACGCAAGACATAACCATTACTGCTTGCAGATTCGTAAGTTTGGGCAATATTTCGAGCATGGTTATTAGAAAAATCTTGTTGCCAATGCGATGGAAGAGTTTGGCGATTGTGAGCATCTAAGCGTACAATTAAATCCCGATTTTCCCAAAGAGGCGCAAAGCGATCGCGATATGTTTCTAGAATAATCGGATTACAAAACTCTTCTTGCCAAGGTGCTAAGTGCCAATCTAACTCTTGGACTCCAAAAACTTTTTCTAGTAAGGCGCAATGGCGCTGTACTGGTGGATAAACTTCTGCAATTGTCTCGATCTGATTAGTATTATAATCTAGATATCGATCGACTGTAGCAGTGTATCCAGGTACTAAAAAATGCGGAGGCTCCGAAATCTCAAATAACTCTCGTAAACTACTACATAAATGAGAGTGCCAGCGATCGTGTTTACTGGAATCGATACAATAAATTAAATCCCCTCCGGGTGTAAAGAGAGCAATTCCTTTAAACAAATCAGACACAAAATCTAATGAGCAAGCCTACTAAATTAGTTTAGCAGGTAAACGAATTGTTGACAGTGCAAAGATTTGAGCAATTGTTAGCCCCGAAGAAGTTTCCCCATGAAAATTCGAGCCTATTTAAAATTACTCTTTTCATTCATTCTGCTTTGCTTACTGACTTTGACTTCTGTTCCTTTATCATCTCAAGCTGGAGAGAAAGTCTTAGATATCTATTTTTTTCATAGTAAAGTCTGTCCTCATTGTGTCAAACAAAAACCGCTTCTGGAATATATTGACAAACATAATGAAGCAGTCAAATTACATGCCTATGAAGTAAACGAGCATCCGCAAATCTGGAGAGATTTTTTAAGCGAACATCAGATTAAATCGGCAGCAGTACCACGAACTTTAATCGGAGAAAAACTGTTTATTGGCTATAGCGAAACTGACGGAGAATTAGAATACAACCCTGTTTATGAAGGCTATATCGGCTACAGAAACCAGATAGTTAAAGCAATTGAATCAGAATTAGGTCAATCCTTGAATTTACCAGATTCAAAACTAGATTATCAATTACCTTGGCAAATCGTTTTTCTACCAATTTTATATTTGTTTAGCTATCCTTTTGTTCGGAAAAAACTGACAACTGAAACTAAAAAAAGGTGTTGGCTGGGAGGAGCGATCGCAACTATAATTATCAGCCTATTCTTCTTCTTATCTCTTATCCCCGATGTAATCATCAAGGAGTTTGCCCAAGGATTGCCTTTTCCTTTATTTGTCTCCACGATTGCGCTAGCAGACGGCTTTAATCCCTGTGCTTTTACTGTCTTAATTATTCTTCTCTCTTTGTTGACTTATACCAAAAGTAGAAAACATATGGCGATCGTCGGTTCTACCTTTGTAGCAACTTCGGCAGTCATGTATTTTATTTTTATCATGATTATGGTTTTAGTCGGCTCTGTATTTTTGGAAAAATATGGAGCCATTTTTATGTCAATCTTAGGAATTATTATTACTATAGCTGGAGTTATTAACCTTAAAGATTACTTCTTTTTTAAGCAAGGAATTTCTCTTTCACTTTCAACAGAACAACAAATAGTTATTAGTCAAAAAGCTGGCAAAATTGCGAAGGAACTCAAGGCTGGTGAGACAAGCAAAAAGATGTTTTTAACTGCCTTGGTTGGAACTGTTTTATTAGCTATTTTCGTCAATCTTGTTGAATTGGGATGCACCGCTATCCTACCTGCGGTTTACATGACCAGTCTCATTCAATATTGTACCCAAAATATTTGGCTATGTTTTGTTTTTTGGACAGGTATCTATGCAGTGATATATATCATTCCTCTTTTAGCAATTTTATTGAATTTTATCTATTCCTTTAAATCATCCAGACTAACCGAAAAACAAGGAAAAAACCTCAAGTTAGTAGGGGGAATATTTATGGTTTTTTTGGGATTAATAATGCTCTTCAAACCAGAGTTTTTATTATTCGGCTAATTTTGAATTTTGCATGTTTTAACGTCTGTGCGGAAGTACCTGTTTAAATATCGTCAACAAATCGATCGCGACTTAAAAGACGATTGGGATCGAAATTTTGTTTGATTTTATGCATCAGATCTAATGCATTTCCTGCATATCCCCAAGGTTCAAATTGCTGCTTCAAGGCGATTGGTGCTTCTAAGATAGTTAAAAAACCTCGATTTTTTTCGGCTAGCGATCGCAATTCTCCAACCCGATCGAGAGCATCCTCACTATCCAGGCGCAATTTTCCCAAACCAGTACTAATATTAATTAAACCCAATCCGCGATCGAGCATCTCCACAGCAGCATTAGGCATTACTCCTATTTTGCAAAGAAGGGACGAACTTGAAGCAGATGAAGGTGTAGTTAAACCAATCTCTTCTAATACTCTCTGCCATAAATTTGTCTCATCGGCAGATTCGTAACTAATTGTTGATAATCCAAATTGTTGCGCGATCGCCTGTAGTTGTTCGGCTTGTTGTCTGACACTTTCAGCTATACTTTGGAAGCGGACGATTAATCCGATCCCATCTCCTAAACCTAAATTTTTGACTAGCGATCGAGAAATTAAATCCGCAGCAGTAGGCGTTAAACTTGAATTCCGAAGAGTATTGGCGATCGAAGCAATACTATTGCTATCTCCAGTAATAATTACCGTTCTCGAAGTTTCTGGGATCGGGTAAACTCGAAAGGTCAGGCTGGAAATAATTGCCAAAGTACCATAAGAACCAGTCAGTAACTTCATTAAGTCATAACCAGCCACATTTTTAACTACCCTTCCCCCTGCTTTAGCAATTTCTCCATCAGCACGGACGAAAGAAACTCCCAGTAACATATCTCGAACACCGCCATAACGTTGTCGCCAACTACCCGCGTCTGCGGTAGCGACGATCCCCCCCATAGTAGCCTCTTCTGGATAGGTAGGATCTAGGGGCAGAAATTGATTAGTTTTAGCTAAAACTTGCTGTAAATCAGCTAATTTCACTCCTGCTTCTACTGTAACTGTTAGATCGCCTACTGCATGTTCGATGATGCGATCGAGATTTTGAGTACTAACAACCAGTTGAACGTCTTTAACTAAGCCTCCCCAATTCAGCTTACTGCCATTTCCACAAGGCAATAATTGCCACTGTCGTTGATGTGCTTGTTTAACCGTTTCCGAGAGGGTGTCTAAGCTGCGAGGACTAACTAAATATTGTTCTTTGGTTGAAGATGACGAATCGATCGCGCCTTTAACTCTTTGTTGCCAAAGAGATGGGGCATTTTCTAAACTATAAAATTCATCGTTGCCATTGAGCAAGGGTTGAAGTATGGAAGCGATCGCACTAGACATTTTTTTAGTTACTCAAATTTAATCTATGAGAATATCTTCCTCTAAATCTGCTAAGTCATATTGCCACTCAATATTAGGGATAGAAGCAAAAGCCTGACGTAGAGATTCTTCCCAGAGTTTACGAATTTTGGCTAAGTAGGGATCGCCCAATCTTAATTGCAATTTATGACGAATTTCAAAACTATCAGTCTGGTACATAACCAAATCGATCGGCGGACCGACAGAAATGTTAGATTTCATGGTTGAATCGATCGACAAGAGGGCGCATTTAGCGATCGCTTCTAGTGGGGTTTCATAGCTAATCGTGCGATCGAGAATGGGTTTACCATATTTGGTTTCGCCAATTTGCAAGAAAGGTGTTTCTTTGGTTGCTTGAATATAATTTCCCTGACTATAGACCAAATATAACTGTGGTTCTTCTCCTTTAATTTGTCCGCCAATCAATAAATTACAGCTAAAATCGATTTTGTCTTTTTCTAACCAAGGACGCTCTTGTTCGTGAATTTTTCTGATTTTGTTGCCAATATAGCCCGTCACATCGTACATAGAATCAAAGCTATAAAGATTGGTTGAATCTTGATTATAAAGATCTCGCTTGAGACTATTAATTACTCCTTGAGTAATCGAAAGATTCCCAGAGGTACAAATTATAATTACTCTTTCTCCTGGGAGAGAAAATTCAAATAGCTTTTTATATGCAGAAATATAATCGACTCCTGCATTAGTGCGGGAATCGGATGCCATCACGATCCCGAAACGATTAACAATTCCTACACAATAAGTCATAAATAATAGGGAGCAGGGAGCAGGGAGTAGGGAGTAGGGAGTAGGGGAGACTTGGAAAGTAGCAAGTAAGAAAAAGTCTTAAGTCTTAAGTCTTAAGTCTTAAGTAAGAAAATTTCTGACTTCTCTCTAATTCCTAACCCCTAATCCCTAACCCCTAGTGCTAATCAAGCAAATTGTGACCACAAGCACTACAGAATCGATCGCTTTCTTTGACTGATTGACCGCATTGAGGGCAAAATTGTTTTACCTTGCGATCGGAGGACATTGTAGAACCCATTCGCATTTCCATATTGCCCATCCGCATTTCCATCGGATTCATGTTCATCTCCATGTTGCCCATTTTCATTGGTTTCATCGGCTCAAATGGCCTAAAATCAGCACTCGATTGCTGGCGATCGGGTACTTGTTCTAGGAGAATAGTAGGCGCATTGGCGAGGGAAGGAGATGTATGTAAAGTGTTAAGCTGATTTCCTTGAATTTGAATGTAGGATTTGGTCTTAGTTGAATTAATCTCTAAGACATAGCCCATAGTGGTTTGAAAAAGTTTGGGCGGCTGCTCCCAACTTCCTGTAGCAAAGCTTGTGGCTTGGCTTTGTTGTTGATTTGGACTGCTACTACTCAATACAATCAAAGTTTGATTGCGTTGATTTTCTATATACAACTGTTGATGGGCGAGTAGATTGCAAGTATAAGCCATGATTTTTTCATATACTCTCTACTTCCATCTTATCGACGATCGGTAACAGTGATGTTTCTGGCGATCGATTTTAGGGATTAGGAGTTAGGGAAAGTCTAAAGTCTAAAGTAAGCAAGTTTTCTTAGCTCGACTTTATCCATTTTTGCGATCGCGCGATCGCTGACGCTGAAAACTTTGTAGGACAGTAATTTGACTTTTTCGATTTCACCAAAAATAAGTGACATGGAAAAAGTTTTTGCCCTTAAGCTTGGGTTTTTGCCGAATAAAGGAAGCAAGTTTCTAATTTTGGATAACGATGCCCATCACCCGCCGCAGAAAGACTCTCGAACCTAACCGATCGCCTCTCAACGGTCGGGTGCATGGGGGTTGTTATACTGCGGCAATTGCGATCGCTTTAGTTTTCAACCAGCAGCTTCAGCAGTAGCTCAACTCTTGATGATTGTCGTTCAGATTTTCGGTACGATAGCCAAATTTGATTAGTGACTGCATTCGTCGGCTTAAGAATTAATTTCAAAGCATTTGAATTGACTCCATCCTCGCATAAATAGTCTGGTAGTATACTAAAACCTAAACCAGCCACAACAGCTTGTCGAATCAGCCGTAGGTCAGGCAATACTAATCGAGGAACGGTATCTAATCTCCGCCCAAATATTACACGCCAAAATCGTCGAATAATCGGCAAATCCTCACTATAGGCAATCAAAGGTTGGCTTCTAACCCATGACTCCAAGCAAGTAAGATCGACTTGCAATTGCTCTGATGGTACTGGAATTACTGTATTAGACGGTGCAACTAGCCAAAAATTTTCTTCATGCACCAACTGATATTCCAACTCTGAGCGCATAATTTTCTGAGTGGCAATCACACCATCTAACTGCCCTGCTAATAACTGCTGAATCAGGTCTTTTGCTAAGCCAAACTGAACTCGATACAAAAAGTTCTCAGTTTGCGGCAATTGATTCAAAACCCGCTCTGCAAAAAACTCTTGAGGCGATCCAATGCGAATGACTTGAGGTGCATTGTTCGATAAACGAGGAGTGATTGACTCTAGCCTCTCAATCGCCTCAACAATCTCGGTGTAAAGCCGCTTTCCCTCATCTGTCGGTAGCATCCACCTAGGCATCCGCTGAAATAAGGACTGTCCCAAAGCAGACTCTAAAGCCGCAATGTGTTGACTCACGGCGGGTTGCGTGAGATGAAGCACCTGAGCTGCGCCGGATACCGTGCCAACTCGGTAGACCTCAATGAAACTGCGATACCATTCCAGATTAACCATAAATAGAATTATAGCAAACCAAAACTTTTATAATTTGTATTTTAGATTGGCTCTATCTAAGATGGAAGAGTTAGAGAACTCAGCAAATTGCAGTGTCTCTAAAAATTTCTACAATTTGAGGCAATCACAATGGCAACACAACGAGTCTTATTTGTTCTTACAAGTCACGACACTTTAGGAAGTACGGGAAAGGAGACGGGGTTCTACCTCCCAGAGGTTACTCATCCCTATGAAGCGTTTGAGCAAGCAGGAATTGAGGTAGAGTTTGTCAGTCCGAAAGGAGGTAAGGCTCCTATGATTGGGATTGATTTGCAAGACCCACTCAACAAGGCATTTTTAGAAGATTCAGCAAAACTAGCAAAAGTGGAAAACACGCTGACTCCTGCACAGGTTGAACCAAGCCATTACGATGCGATTTTCTTTGCTGGCGGGCATGGAACGATGTGGGATTTTCCCGATAATGAGAGGCTGGCTCGGATTGCTGCCACAATCTATGAACAAGGCGGAATTGTAGGAGCAGTGTGTCACGGTCCAGCAGGTTTGGTCAACATTAAACTGACGGATGGCTCCCATCTGATTGCAGGGAAAACCGTGGCGGGATTTACCAATGAAGAAGAAGCTGCTGTAGGATTAAGCGACGTTGTGCCATTTTTGCTGGTTTCAAAGTTGAGCGATCGCGGTGCTATTCACACAAAAGCGAACAATTTCCAGGCTCATGTGGTGGTGAGCGATCGTCTCGTCACAGGACAAAACCCAGCATCAGCAAAAGGAGTCGGGGTGGAAATGGTGAAATTGATGCAGCCTTCTACCTAACGTCAATTCGTTCTCAAGTCCAAGCTATTTTCATACCCACTGAATCCACCACTAACAAGATTGTCTTGATTCAAGGCTGGGATTCTCGCGCAGAATAAGAAGCATACATCAATTGGAGGCAGGAGACGGGCGATCTGCAAAAATTGGTGAGCACTTTGTCCGAACCTCCGCTTGTTGAATTTTGGGAACTCAATCCAGCCTAGCAATGTAGTTCTTTCAGTAATCCGAATCCATTTCCTTATCCAGTTACAAGAAAAGTTCACCGATGATCAAAATGTAGACTCAGATCTACGTCGAATTTCCTATAACTACATCGAACTGCAACCTGTTACTGAGATTTCCAGCATCGTTGCAATGCAACCCTGGATAGAGGAATTTCCTGAGCAGGTTCATGCTTTCCGCCGAGCGATGATTAGAGCAGCAGAATTTGCTAATACTCATCCTCAAGAAACCCGAAATATTCTGAGGCAGTACGTTCCGCTAGAGAAGAATATTTTAGACACTTTAGTACTACCTCGGTTTATCAAAGGTTCTCTCAATGAAGGTCTGCTTGACGATATGATTTTACGAATGCGTCAAGCGGGTTGGCTCAAATCCAGCTTCTCTGCTGGCGACTTAGTGGCTAGGGTTTAGAACTAAATCCACAAAACGCGCAGAGATCTTGTATGGCTTTTCTCAGAATTGTTAGGGAGACTGCTCTATAGACTACCTCCAAGCAGTACTTCCTACCAGTCCTCAGCAGTATAACGACTCAAATCAGCGGCGGCAGATAACCTTGAACTCAGCACCAGTGGCTATCAACCGTCCGCTGCATTTGAATTGTTATGTGTTTAGTAAAGTCAGTTGTCTTGGGTGAAATAATTCACTAAATGCTAAAGAGCCACTCCCAGAGTCAACCTTCGCGTCAATACTATTTAATAGGACAATTATACTCCGACCAACTGCGTAAGCTAAATTCACAGGCACAGCATTACCGATTTGTTTGTATTGACTACTCACTGAACCTGAAAAATGCCATTCATCTGGAAATGTTTGTATCCTGGCATACTCTCTAATTGTTAAGGGTCTTGTCTCTTCTGGATGGCATCTCTCGGTTTGTTTTTGAGCAGGAGAACAGGTGAGAGTTAAGCTCGGCTCATCCCATGAGAGCCGACGTGCCATACCAGTTTTACCACCACCTAAGAAATAACTACCCTGCATATATTAGACCTCTTGCAAAAGTCAGAACAAAATAAGAGAAAATAATTCAAGACCTA
>CAZJTL010000177.1:0-11224 GCA_964548905.1 uncultured bacterium
CAAAGGCTAAAAGCCTTGTGGCTTGCGGGAGGCTAAAGCCCAATTCTGTCAAAATTGATGTTGAAGGTGCAGAAATAGAAGTCCTCAGAGGGATGTCTCACACTATTAGACAATTCAAGCCAACGATTATTTATGAAGTGGATGATGAGACGAAAGAAGCTCTGCTAGCTAAGAAACGAGAAATTGAGTGGTTTTTAGAGAATTTAAATTACAAGATTACATTGTTAGATAAATCCTATTCTCAAACAACTTGGAATGTCGAAAACTCAATTGCCATCCCAGCATAACTATAACTTTTGGCGTTGCTGATTTAAAGTATGAAATCGAAAAGTAATCTGTTCGTAGCTATCAGCTATCAGCTATCAGCTTTTAAGCTAATCTGCTCAGTGATAGAAGTAGCAAAATCATAGCTCGATTCAGCAATGCCAAACTTTTAAGTTATTTGCACTTAACATTTAATCTAGATAATAGTGAGGTAACTATCTCATGGATGAAACTCCGACCTCTCTCATTCAACGATACTGGAAAGATTATTTGGTGACAGGGTTAATTGGAGCGATTCCCGGCCCAATCGGAATTATTCTTAGAAATTTGACTTACCCTGCTATTTTCAAACGATTTGGTAAGTCTCCTCACATCCGTGTTAATGCTCGATTCATTGGTGTAGAGGTGACTGAAATTGGTGATGGAGTTCGCATTTTAGGGTATGGCAGTGTGAGTAGCCGAGGCTCCCAAATTATTATCTGCGATCGCGTATCACTCGATCGCGGAGTAGATCTTCGCATGGGAGAAGATCCACAGGCAAAACTTGAAATCGGGGAAGATACTCTCATTGGACCCTACGTTTGTATGGCAGGCCCAGGCTCAATCAAAATTGGCAAAGATTGTATGATTGCCTCCCATGCATCACTCTATGCAAACAATCATATTTTTACAGATCGGGAAACACCTGTTCGGCTGCAAGGGCTTACTTGTCGTAGTATTGAGATTGGCGATGATTGTTGGCTGGGAACTGGAGTCAGAGTTGTCGATGGTGTCAAGCTTGGCAAAGGATGCATTATTGGCGCAGGTGCGGTTGTTACTCGCAGTCTTCCGCCTTATTCAATTGCCGTAGGAGTCCCTGCAAAAGTTATCGGTCAACGTGGGAAAGCAACAGAAGTTACGCTGCAATGAATTACTTAACTTGAGTTCGGGATAAGCTTAGCCGTCAGCAATTCAGCCGTCAGCAATTCAGCCGTCAGCAATTCAGCCGTCAGCAGTCAGCCGTCAGCAATTCAGCCGTCAGCAGTCAGCCGTCAAGAGAAGGCACCTCGGCAGGAAGGAAACAACTGAAAGCTGAAAGCTGATAGCTGAAAGCTGAAAGCTGATAGCTGTCTTAACCCGAATTGAGGTTACTTATCTCAAGCGAGTTTTTGTTGCTTTGTCTTCCCAACTTACTTTTATAAATCAAACTTTGCGTGAGTTCTAGGACTTAGTTACCTAAACAAAAGAACAGGAATGACGCTATTGCGTAACATTTGAGCCGTGGTACTGCCAATGACTAAATGTCTAATGCGAGTGTGTCCATAAGCCCCCATTAACAGCAAATGAATATCCTGTTTTTGTATATATTGCTCGATAACTTTTTCTGTCTCTCCTTGGCTTACCTGTAATATGGGAGAAAAACCAACAGCGCGAGCTTTTTCGGCAACTCGATCTAGTTTAATTTGAGCTGTCTCAAACTCGCTAGTTTTAGTTACGCTCAGAAGATGTAAAGTCAACCCTCGAAAAGCAGGAGATGCGAGCAGAAATTGCAATTTTTAAAGCAACTACAATATAAGTGAAGCGTTGATAAATTAATTAAGAAGGGAGAAGAACTGAATGTCAACAAGTATTTCTCTTGAAGAACGTCTTGCGGCAGTAGAAGCTGCAATTACTGAGATCCAGAAAAAAATGGCTGATTCCCAATCTCATAATTGGTTACAACAAATAACGGGTTCGTTCAAAGATGAGCCAGCTTTTGACGAGGTTTTAGCTTATGGGAAAGACATTCGTCAGGCAGATCGCTCACTTGCAGAAAACCAAGTTGAGCCATGAGATATCTGTTGGATACTGACCATCTAAGTATTATCCAACGGGAAACAGGTCAAGATTATGAAAACCTTTCGACCAGAATGGCTCAACATCCTCTTTCAGATTTTGCCGTTTCAATAGTAACGTTCCATGAACAAGTACTCGGCAGTCATGCTTACATCAATCGCGCCCGTAACACCAATGATGTTGTCAAAGGCTATGAAATAATGGAACGGATTCTACGAGATTTCAAAATTTTGCCCCTAGTTCTGTTTGATGAAGCCGCAGCAACTAGATTTGATAGTTTGCAGCCTCGACGAATTCAACTTGCGGCGATGGATTTACGAATTGCGTCAATTGCGCTATCTCGTGAATTAATTTTGCTAACGCGGAACAGTCGAGATTTTAGCAAAGTGCCAGGGCTACTGATAGAAGATTGGACGGTTTGAATTTTGGACGGTTTGAATTGCTGAATGATTTTGAATTGCTGAAGAGGCAACTTTACTATGAGTGTTATCATCTCAGACGAAATTTTAGAAGCATCCCAGCTTACTCCAAGCGAGTTTTGCCAAGAAATCGCACTATATCTATTTCAGACGGGTCGCTTAACACTCGGCTATGCCAGCCAATTAGCGGATCTAGAACCTAACGCCTTTCGCCAACTCCTCAAACAACGTCATATCCCACTCTACTCTTACGACGTGCAAGACTTTGAACTCCATCTGAAAAATCTTCGGGAATTAGGACGGCTGTGATTGTCATCAGCGATACATCGGCAATCACTAATTGGGCAGCGATTCAACAATTGCACCTTCTACCTCAACTCTATGATCGAGTCATTATTTTTGAAGCTGTAGCCTTGTACGATCGGATTTTGGAAATGGTTGATGAAGTTTGATGTAAAAGATAGGTTGGGAGCGACCCAATCGAGGTTATTACTATTCTGAAAATAATTTTTTATAGGTAGTGCTGAATTGCAAGTTCGCGCTCGACTAAATTTTTTTTTACTATTAACCACTATAAATTACTAAGAGCTGATTCGTAAAGAGATTCTAAAGAGGCGGCAATTTGGCTTGAATAAGGTTTTAGGCTAGATCCAGTCTAGTTCAACTACTGTCAATGAGCCGTCTACCCACGATTGAGAATCCGCGCCGCCAAGCCTACCCAAGTGATTTAAGCGATGCCGAATGGGTAATTCTCAAGCCTCTTCTACCTAGGCCCAAGGGATTTGGGCATCCACAAGAAGTAGATTTACGAGAAATTTTGAATGCCATTTTCTACGTGCAACGTACTGGGTGTCAGTGGGAAATGCTACCGCATGACCTACCTCCTTACACAACAGTGTATGGCTACTTCCAGAAATGGCAACGCAAAGGGATCTGGCAACTTATTCACGACTGTGTGCGGCATCAACTGCGACAAGATTTAGGGCGAGATGAACAGTCTACCGTTGCGATTGCTGATGCTCAATCAGTGAAAACAGTCGAACGAACATTTGGATGGCTGAATCGATTTCGGCGTTTGAGCAAGGATTATGAGTTGTACACAGAGGTGAGTGAAGCTATGATTTATGGCTCATTGATTCGTCAAGTTGACTAGAATTATCGAGTTAATTCAAGAAACTAAGCCTTTGATACAAGAAGTTCGGGGTGAATTGTTAAATAAAAAGCTATCAAAATCTTAAGTTCAAAACTGTTCCTGCTCCCAGGGCGAGCGCCTAAATCATTACTCATTCAGCAACGCCCGTTATTTACGCCTCAAACTGGAAGAGAAAGGTGAAAAGCGTTTGATTCAAACTGTTCGTGGTGTTGGTTATGCGCTACGGGAGTTGTAAACAAGCATTTTTGGCGATCGGGCGATCTCGGAAAGATAAAGTTCCTCTTGGGCTATTCTCGATCTACTTTCGCGCCTAATATTTTAAGAGTTTCTTGTTGTGCGGAGGTTAAACCTGTAACCCCAGTAATATTCATCTCTTCGTAAAGTCTAGTAACTCTAAGGGTATTTAGCGATCGACCAGTTTCTACATCCCACAATCTGACGGATTGATCTTGTGAACCACTAGCGAGGATTTTACCATCGGGACTAAATGCAACCGAACAAACTTTATTAATGTGTCCGAGAAGAGTATGAAGACACTTTCCTGTCTGCATATCCCATAATTTAACCGTTCGATCGCCACTACCACTGGCTAAAATTTTACCGTTGGGACTACAAGCAAGAGAAAAGATAAATCCCTCATGTTCGTTGAAAACTTGAATACATTCTCCTGAGTGCAAATCCCACAATCTAATTTTATTGTCGGCACTACCACTAATAACAGTTTTATTGTCGGCACTAAAAGCTACCGAGTATACTGCTTGAGAAGCTTGTGCCATGTATGTATGCATACATTCTCTAGTTTCTATGTCCCACAGTTTTACCGTGCGCTCGATGCTTCCCGTCACCAAAAATTTTCCATCTCTACTCAATGCTAGTGACCATACTTGAGGAGTATTAATTACTTTATACCCTCCCGTGTCTATATTCCACAGTCCGATCGTGCCATCTGCACAACTACTAATTAAAGTTTGATTATCGGGATGAAAAACGATCGCCCTGATCCAATCTTGATGTCCCGATAAAACTTGAAAACATTCACCGCGATCGACATCCCACAGTCTAATCTGGCAATCGGCACCACCACTAGCTAAGATACTACCATCGCTACTAAATGCAACCGACCAAATATGATCTTGATGACCCGATAGAGTTTGGTAGCATTTTCTAGTTGAAATATCCCACAATCTCACCGTATAGTCGCTGGCAATACTAGCTAAAATTTGAGATTGCGAGCGCAAGTTAGAATTAAAAGCAACGGGAAATGCCCAATCCGTGTATCCTGCAACGCTGCGGAGACATTTTCCTGTAGTAACATCCCATAGCTTGACTGTACGATCTAAACTGGCACAAACTATAGTATGGCGATCGGCACCAAAATCAACTGAAACAATCTGATTGGTGTGTCCGTATAAAGTTTTGAGACATCGATCGGTATTCGTATCCCATATTCTTACCGTAGTATCTCCACTCACGCTTGCTAAAATTTGATGTTCGGGACTAAAGGCAATAGAATAGACCGCACTACTATGTCCCGTATAGGTTTTGCAACATGTACCTGTAGTGACATCCCAAATTTTGATAGTACAGTCATTACTCCCACTAGCAAGAATTTTACCATCGGGGCTAAATGCAACCGATCGCACCCACTCATTATGTCCCGTTAGAGTTTGCAGACATTTACCTGTAGTAACATCCCAAACTTTAATCGTGCGATCGCTACTACCGCTAGCAATAGTTTTACCATTGGGACTAAAAGCAACCGATCGCACCCAATCATTATGTCCTATTAGAGTTTGCAGACATTTACCTGTAGTGACATCCCAAATTTTAATCGTGCGATCGCTACTACCACTAGCGATCGTTTTACAGTCGGGACTACAAGCAACTGTATAAATTTCCTCTCTGTGTCCGACAAAAGTTTGCAAACATTGTCCCGTATTGCTATCCCATAATCTAACTTCGCGATCGCCAGCCCCACTAGCTATAGTTTTACCATCAGGGCTAAAAGCAATACAACGAATCCAGTTATTATGTCCGTTACAGATAGCTAGTAGTTTACCTGTATATCGATCCCAAAGCCGAACTTTGCCACCGTTATCGCAAGTTGCAAATCTATCCCCAAGAGGACTCAAAGCTGAAGACAAAATATTACCTAAAGTTTCCGTAAAAATAGATTGAGAGAGATCGCAATTAGTAAAATTAACTCGATGCAAATTTAACCCTTCCAGATTAGCTTGCCAAACTGTTAATTCGGAAAAATCGCGATCGCTTAAATCTATTTCTAACTGACGCAATAAATTAATAGTATTACCAGCAAAATAACCTTTTGTCGCTTGTAATTTCCAGGTCGCTAAATTTTCTTCCAGATAATTATTAATTTCTTCAGATGTACCACAAGCAAATATTAACTGTTCGGCTAATGGTTGCAAAATCAGGAAAATTTGTGATTCTTTAATATATTCTTGAGCTTGTGCTTGAATTAGAGCATGACTGTTAAATAATTTAATTTCTCCTGTAATTATTTCCTGCTTAACATTATCGATTAATTCGTCGATGGTATATTCCATTACTACTGGTTGTTGTGTAAATTTATCGTTATTAGTTTCAATTAAAGAACGATTTTTTAGATCGGTTAAAGCTTTAATTAGGTCGCTAATAGCAATTTTAGTAACAAAATTTTTTTGTAATTGAGAGATTAAAATTGGCTGCCGAGTAATTGCCAACCAATACATAATTTGTTGTTCTAAGTCATTAAGGCGATCGAACTGTTGTTGCAAGAGATCGCGAATATCGTCACAGATAAACGAGCCTTCGCGTAAAACTTCTAAAAAATCCTCAATGTTGCCAGCAAAAAAATCTTTAATATAAGAGGCAACAATCTTCAATGCTAAAGGATTTCCTCCATAACGATCGAGTAATAATTGCCAATCTGTTTCTGAAGCGCTAAACAAACCTTTAGTCTGAAAAATTTCTTTTCCTTCTGCTTGTAGTAAGCCTTTTAACGGCAAACAACGAACTGGTAAATTTTCTCCTTCTAAAATAGATATTTCTTTAAGCTTTTCTCGTGAGGTGATTAACAAACAACTTTGATGTTGGGTTTCTCCAATATATTTAAATAATAAACCATAATCTTGATATCCTCTACGATAAAAACTCCCAGTTTGTAATCGATCGCTTTCTAAAATTGATTCTGCATTATCTAAAATTAATAAACATCGAGACTGTTGTAAATATTTGAGCAATATACTAATTTTATCTTCTACTTTTTCGGGTAAAGTAGTTTCTTTTTTGTTGCTAATAAATTGAATTATTTCTGCTAGTAATTCTTCTAAAGAGGGTGCGTTTCGTAGACTGCGCCAAATAACAAAATTAAATTGAGATTGAATGCTTTGACCTAGTTTAATTGCCAAAGCTGTTTTACCGATTCCGCCCATACCTAATAATAAAATCGAGCGACATCGATCGGTTAAAATCCATTTTTTTAGAGTTATTGTTTCTTCTAAACGACCAAAGAAAACAGAAACATCGATCGCCTCTCCCCAATCCCGATCGCCGATCTTAATCTCTTGACGATCGCTTTCTCGTTCGACTACATCTTGCCATTCCAAG
Organism: uncultured bacterium; assembly: GCA_964548905.1. Lineage (GTDB taxonomy): Bacteria > Cyanobacteriota > Cyanobacteriia > Cyanobacteriales > Xenococcaceae > CAZJTL01. The sequence continues at coordinate 7,261 of CAZJTL010000177.1, forward strand.
CCTAAAACCTGACAGTAAGCTTGAAAAGCGCGATCGCTAATATAATGTTTTCCACCTAAAAAACGTTTCCAAGTTCCATAAGATATTCCCGCAGCAAACTTTTCTTCTTTTTGAAAAGAAACCTCTAAAACCTCACTGGCAGATTCAAGCCATCGAGAATCGTTAAGATTCCAGCCTTTTTCCTTTCTCGCTTGTTTGATTTTTCTCAATCCTAGAGGAGAAGCGATTAGTTTTTTCATCAAGAAGGTAAAAACGGTTGATTTCTTTACCTTTAAATGTACTGAAAAACATCATGTTGCTAGCCTTAAAGTTGATGAATCGTAATTAAAATTCTTGATTTCAGAACAGGAAATAAGGCGATTCCTAATTACTTTGATTAATAAATTCTCAACCGATCCAAAACTGATCTAGAGGGTTTTAGGTAGAAAAATTTATAGTGCAAGTAAGGTTGTAGGGCATGGAATCAAAAACAAATGCCCTTTAATTAACCTCAAACTCACTTCTTTTCACACACAAGGGAAAAACATTATGCCATTTATACACATCTCTCCCCCAACCCCTGATAGTCTTGATGCGATTCCTCCTCAATTTGGCGATCGCACTACTATTCAACAAATCAGATATTTACCAGATGTTAATGCCAATCCTCTGTATGCTTATTTTAAATATGGAAATGAATGGGTGAATATCGATCGCCGTGGGATGAATCTGGCGGTTGAAGGACAATGGAAACTCATAGAAGCAAGAAGAATCACTGCTGACACTGCCTTTGAAAAAACCGTAACAGTCGAGGAAGGTGTAGTAACTACTTCGAGTATAGAACGAGAGTTTGCAGCAGATATCGGTGTTGAGGTAGGTATCCCTGAGATTGGTTTAGGTGCTTCTATTTCTACTCATCTTTCGGAAATAACTCGTTCTAGTGTAGAAATACGCAATGCCATTACTACTTCTACTACTATTAGTGCTTCCACCAAACTTCCCGAAGCATTATTTTGGTTTTGGCAATTAGATTTACGCTACACAGTTAGCGGTACTAAACACTTTTGGCACGTTACCAACAACGAGGATAAACAACGCCTAGCAAACAATAAAGATAGCGTTCCTGTGCCTACTCATGATGGAGAAGGAAGACTATTAAAGAATGGTCGCATACCAGGCGCAAGTTTTTGGAAAGATGAACCTTTTTCTAATACTTTGGTGGTAGCGGATCAAATCTTTGTCACGACTCAATTTCCAGCAGCAGGTGTAGAAGTCAAAACGATCGACCAAGATGGTGAAGTAACCAAGCTAGTAGATCATCGCAGTCCCTACAATCTGGATCTACAAGAATCACCTCGTCCATCTAGATTACTAACGGTAGCATAATCGATTTAATTTTGGGCAATGGGCATTGGTCATGGGATCATTTGCCCATTCTCTCTCTTTATTGCCAAAGATGAATTAATGGACGATTGGGAAATGCGATCGCTAATATAAAGTTATGGATGTTCTCCTATTGCATACAATACGCGGCGCAAATTAACTACACCTTCTCGGTTTAGTTGCAGAGTTTCTACTGTTGCTCGTCCAATGGCAGTCAACCCAATAAGTATAGTAAAATCATCGTTCCAAACGAAATGATGACTCCAGTTATGTTGGCGTGGATGATAAAGTGCAACTTTGTCACCACTTATTGGATCGTAACCTTCTGTCTTGTTGTATTTGTGGTTATTACAACCTTGACAAGACAAAGCTAAATTATCAAGTGTTGTCTTTCCACCCTGACTTTTTGGAATAATATGCTCAATAGAAAATGGTTGAATTGCAAAACGCACCTGGCTGCGGCAATACTCGCAATAACCACCAGCACGTTCAGCAACAGTCTTTTTTTGTTGAGATGTAACTCGATTATCAGACATATTCTGACATTTTAATTCCCAAATTTTCCATACATGCAGTTAGGGAAATTCCACGAACACGAGCTAGTTCTACCAAATATTCTAGGCGTTGTGCTTGAAGTTTTTCTATTTGTTCAGTCAAACGCAATAAATTTTGATGCTCATCGACAGTTAAAGTCTCTGCTTCACGTTTAACGATTAATTCGTTGTAAAGATTTTGAGTTTCTGAGGGAATACCCTGATTTATTTTTATCAATAATTCTGCTTCCGCTTGGGGTAAGCTATTGGCTTGACGTTGTGCTTGTAGCGCAATAACTTGAGATACAAATTGCTCCAAATCATCTTTACTCAACTGTTCAACAGCTTTTAACAAGTCTCCCGATTGTAGTTGCACCTCTACTTTAACTGTTGACATTTTTTGTCTCCTGGTAGCTAACCTATTGAATATTGTAGTTATAATTCAATTGAAAATTGTTGTAAGAGTTAACGCCAAAGTAAAGGACTAGCGTGAGTAGTTTCAATAATCGTTTCAATTTGGAATTTTACTAATCGTTTGGCATCAACAAACTCAGTTAATAATTCTGTTTGCCAAAGTATTTCTGCCGTACCAGTAAGCTGTAGAATATGACCTGTGGCAAAATCGAGAAATAACAATCCAGCATGAGGATTGACGGTTAAATTACCAAAAGTCTGAAAAAGATTGTTACCTGTATAGTCGGGGAAAACAAGTCTATCTGGTGCAATAATACGGATAAAACCTGGATTTCCGCCTCTATGAGAAATATCTGCTCCTTTTTCGGGGTGATAACTGGCAATAAAGAATGTATCTGCTTGAGTAATCCAATTTTGTTGATGTCGATCTAAACTATTGGAGATCGATCGCCCATTAGCTTGAGGATTAGCAATTCTTGATTCTAGATAGCGTTGGGTGATGTATTTAGGACAGTTAAAAAATACCTGTTGAGTTTGTAGGTTAATCTTCCCTGTAGATTGCAATTTAGCGATACCATTTAATCGCAAACGTCTGCGTTTGGCAAAGTCAATTGTCAACAAACCCAAATGGTGATTTTGAGCCAGATTATCATATAAAGGATCGCCAGCTAGAAAATCGGGTGTAATAGTAATTTCTGTCTCGGTTACAACTTCAAGAAAACCAGGCGTACCCGTTAATAAAGAAGCCCAACATCTTCCCCGTTCGTCAATGGTACTCGCGATCGCGATTTGTCTTTCTTGAAGAAATTCTTTTGCTTTGGGCTGAATAAGATTATTAATAACATGAGAGATACTCTCAGCCTCATCTCTGACTCCAGCTTGAGTTTGAACGGCAATTTCTCCCTCATGAAACTCACTCATAAAATAACCTTTATAATCCAGGCATTCCGATGTAACCTGGTAGTTGCTTAATTCGATCGAACCAAGAAATTACATTTTGATATGAATCTAGCGTAATTTTTCCTTCTGGTGCCAATCCAATGTAAGGGAAACAAGCAATATCGGCAATTGTGGGGCAATTTCCCCCAGCTAACCAAGACTTTTGTGACAAGCGATCGTCTAAAATTTTAAGAACGGAATAGGCTCTTTCTGTTGCTAGTTCGATATCTAATTTTAGATTAAATTTATAATAGCGTCTGGCGAATTCGGGGCCTTGACGAATATAATTAGCGGCAAAAAATAACCATTCCATTACATGACTTAAAGCTTCTGCTTCTGTTGGTAGCCAATCTTCATTACCATAACGCTTTGCTAAATAAATTAGAATTGCCTGGGAATCTCGTAAGATAACATCGCCATCTACTAAAACTGGTACTTCTCCTAAAGGATTTAATTGAAGAAATTGAGCGGTTTGATTTTCCCCCGCCAACAAGTCAACTGGTATTAATTCAAATTCTATGTTCAGCAAAGATAGCATTAATCTAACTTTGTGACAGTTACCAGATAAAGCAATATCGTATAGTTTAATCATCAGATGTATCTCCTGACCGAGAAGCGGAGGGTGCAAGCCTAAGTGCCTTTCAGCTATGGGGATAAGCCCTGTCTCTGTACAGGACAAAAAATAGACTCAGAACTTGCAAAGCAATACAGAAAAA
>CAZJTL010000178.1:0-11193 GCA_964548905.1 uncultured bacterium
AATATATAGTTTGGCGAGTATATGAGAATCAATTGGATTGGTTTCGCCTCGAAGCGGGAGAATATATTTTACTAGAACCAGATGCAATGGGGATTATTCGTTCTGTTGTCTTTCCTGGTTTGCATCTAGCGGTATCTGCACTATTGTCGGGAGAAATGACGATTGTTCTAGAAGTATTGCAGGTGGGGTTGAATACACCAGAACATCAGGAATTTATTAGAGGTAAAAGTAATAATCTATAGTTAAATTAATTTCTCCAAAAAATTAATAGCGATCGTGAAATATATAATAACTAGATGAACAATCTTAAATATAGAAGCCAAAACTTCCTTCTCCTAACTTTTGAATGAGTTTGTAGCGATCGCCAATAATATCTCCAACGTTAGTCATAACTTAAAGCCAAAAACGACTGTATGTATTTTTTATACAGTTTTGTATTTGTTTTCTGGCATTATCTTAGAATATTTTAGGAATTGTTATGCAAACTAGTTATTTTTAGTAATTAGATGCCATTCTTCAATCTTATCTATAATTTTTATATTGTTTAAATTTAATTCTTGACTGAGATTTGATTCTATTAATAGATAAATATATTTTTCTTTTAGCCAGAATTTTTTAATTTCTTCTTTTGGAATAGCAATAACTTGGCGATCGCTATAAAAATCTAAAGAAGGTCGATTGTAAGCATAGGAAGTATAAATAACTTGCCCAGGCAAAGTATTTTGTTTAATGATTTCTGCGACTGGTTTGACGGGATAAGATTCTGCCAATTCCCATACCCAATTATTACTATTAAAAAATAACAACAAAGCAAGATATAAACCAACTACGAACGCTACAATAAAATAAGGATTGCGTTTATTTAAACATATTGAACTACTTATCATTGTTATAGTGATTGCAACTGAAATCAATTGCAGATCTAATTCAGAACTAGAACTAAAAAAGCCAAAATAAATACTAGCAATTCCCCCAATTATACTCAATAAAATCAACAATATAAGTCGTAAGTCGTAATTATCAACCAATAGCACGGAAGTCTCATTCTTCGAGAGTGATTGTATTTGCTCCCTGCTCCTCTGCCTCTCTGCTTCCCTGCCCCTCTGTTCCCCGTTCCCCGTTCCCTGTCCCCTTTTAAACTTACTCCAAACTCTGTCTAAATAATTGCCGATCGCGATCGCGAATGCTGGATATAGGGGCAAAACATACCAAGGTAGTTTTGTCGTCATCACAGAAATTGCTAATAAATAAATGCTACTCCAGACTAAGACGAGTTTTGCCCAACTTGAGTGCCGCTCATGCCATGCTAATTTAAACCCTGGAGGCGCAAAAATGAGCCAAGGAAAGGCGTATTTTACAATTTCCAGTAAATAGTACCAAGGCGCTCCTGTTTGCTGTTCTACGGTCGTCCAAACGCGACTAAAAGTTTGATCGACTAAGTTAACGCTGAAAAATTTTTCTCCGTAGTGAAGATACTGCGCGAGATACCAGAGCAAAACTGGAGTAATTCCCATCGCCACCGCTAAGCAAAATAAGCGATGAGTGAGCAGTTTAGGGCGATCGATCCCCAAGAATAAGATAGCGATCGCAGCTAACAATAAGCCCATCATGATGCCTTTGGTGAGGCAAATTAACGTTAGTCCGATGCTTATTCCTACAAAAGCAAGTCGATCGCGGTTTAATCTCAGTATTGATAGGAGAAACAGCAGAAAAAAACTGATTAATGCTCCATCTAGCATTGCCAAGCGACTGTGACGTGCTACTGGCAATAAAGTTAAGTAAACAAATGTAGAGAATATAGCAGTGCGGCGATCGGCAAATAATTCTCGACTAACTAGATACAGCAATGGTAAAGAAGTTGCTGCCAGAATTGCTGTAGGTAAACGAGTACTCCATTCACTGATGCCAAATAAGCTGTAGGAAATCCCTATTAGTGTGTGAATGAGTGGCGGTTTATTTAAGTAGGGTTGTTCACCCAAAGTAGGATAGAGCCAAGTGAGAGAAGCTGGTGGCGATCGCCAAATCTCACGAGCTACTTGAGCGATCGTACCTTCATCCCAGTCTCGCAAAGGCAAATTACCTAAATTAAAGCAAAATAGAAAAACTGCTGCTAGAAAGATGGCAACAGCCCAAATCCATTCGCGATCGAAATTAAAGCGATCGCTATTACTTCTAACTTTGGCAAAAATCAAGATTTGATAACGAATTATGTTCTAGCTAATCATAACTAGAAAATTATGGCTCATTAATTTCGATCTTAGCCATTAACTGCATTAGGATCTGCATCTCGTTTAGAACCTAGTAATTCAATGCGATCGACTTTAATCACAGGTCGAGAACGAGGAGCATTAGTCTGAGGATCTGTCCAAGTTTCTATTTCTAGAGAGCCTTGAACTCCAATCAGGCGACCTTTTTGGACGTAATTGGCAGCAAATTCAGCCGTTTTTCCCCAGAGCTTGAGGGCAAACCAATCTGGTTTGTCATCTTTAGTAGGACGATTTACTGCCAAAGATAGATTGCAGCGAATGCTTCCCGACTCAAAATATTTAACTTCTGGAGCAGAGCCTACATGACCAACTAAGTTAACAACATTAAGATTCATAAACAAATTCAAAATAGTACTCGTGTACCTAGTGCCAAGTCTAGTGTATCAAATATACATTGAGATATAACTGTTATATTTAGTTAGTGTAAATTAACTTCGACCTCACACGGCAACGCTAAACTTTGGGGGCATTAGAAAAAAGTGTTCTTTTTTCGTCGTTTTAATTTATCAAAAGATGTTGGCATCGATCTAGGTACAGCCAATACATTGGTGTATGTGAGTGGAAAGGGGATCGTTCTGGAAGAGCCGTCAGTAGTGGCGCTCGACCGAGACACGAATGAACCGAGAGCCGTAGGCAAAGCGGCAAAAAGTATGTTGGGTCGAGCGCCAGAAAATGTTAAAGCACTTCGCCCCCTTCGAGATGGCGTAATCGCTGACTTTGACAGCGCTGAAATCATGCTCAAGGAGTTCATTCGTAGAGCTTATGAAGGCAATCCACTCGTACACCCCCGTATGGTAATTGGTATTCCCAGTGGTATTACAGGAGTTGAACGTAGAGCTGTTATGGAAGCTGCTGCTCAAGCAGGAGCTAGGGATGTCGATCTAATTGACGAACCCATAGCGGCGGCGATCGGGGCAGGATTACCTATCTCCGAGCCAATTGGTAATATGATTGTCGATATTGGTGGCGGTACTACCGAAGTAGCGGTAGTTAGCTCCCAAGGAAAAGTAGTGGGTCAATCGCTTCGAGTTGCTGGCGACAAGCTCACAGGAGCGATCGTTCAGTACATGAAAAGAAGCCACGAGATTATTATCGGAGATAATACGGCAGAGTTAATCAAAATCAAGATGGGTTCTGCCTTTCCTACCGAAGACTTGGAAGGGGCAGAGATGGAAGTTAGGGGTATGCACCTGCGCTCTGGACTGCCTGGAATTGCTAGCGTCAAAGGCGCAGAAATTAGGGAAGCGATGGAAAAACCGCTCTCAGAAATCATTGAGGCAATCAAAGATACTTTAGAAAGTACTCCACCCGATCTAGCTGCCGATATTATCGATCGCGGTATCATGCTAGCAGGAGGCGGTGCTTTACTTAGGGGAATTGATACTAGAATCGGGAAAGAGACTGGTATTGTCACATATATAGCGAAAGATCCTCTAAAATGCGTTGTTTTGGGTGCTGGTCGTGCTTTGGATGACAAAGAACTCGATCGAGTATTCTGCGAAAGAACCCGTATGGCTTAGAGAATTAACCTATGTCTGACGCTCGTAGTTGGTGGGACAAATACGGAGGGCAAACAGTTGTAGCTACTTTAGCTATTAGTGCGGGTTGGTTCGTTCATCAAACCCAAGCTTTACCGATTACAGAATTGTATGCCTTCTTCGTTAGTCCCTTTCAAAGGCAAGAACAAATTTCTCCTGAAGAAAAATTAACTAATGCTCGTATTTTGGAACTCGAACAAAAGGTAATTGAGTTAGAGCAACAAAATCAGCAAATAACCAAATTTCTTAAGGAACTCAAACAACAAAAGCAGCCTGGAACTACTGCTAGGATTATCGGTCGCAGTCCTGATAGCTGGTGGCAACAAATAACTCTTAATAAGGGTAGTGCTAATGGCATTGAAGCAGGTTACATAGTTACAGGTATCGGTGGAGTAGTCGGTCAAATTACTGAAGTTACCCCCCATACCAGCCGAGTTCTCTTATTGAGCGATCCTCGTAGTCGAGTCGGTGTTTTAGTTAGCCGCACTCGCGATCCAGGCATCATTCAAGGACAAGGTTCTCAATTTGTAATCATGCATTTTTTTAAAAAAGTGCCTAACGTTCGTCCTGGCGACACGATCGCGACTTCTTCTATTAGCAAAATTTATCCCTCTGGTTTGCCAATTGGTCGAGTTAAATCGGTCAAAGTAACCAGTAGTGGACCAATTCCAGAAGCAACCATCGAACTAACAGCCCTGATCGATCACCTCGAATGGGTAACGATTCATCGGTTTGCCGATCGATAGGGGTTTAGGGGTGTAGGGGAAAGTAATAAGTAATGAGTAATAAGTAATGAGTAATGGGTAATAAATAGCAAGTGCGGAGTCGGAGAAAACGAAGCCTCCGAGCAAGTAGCGAGTAGCAAATAAACTTCCTGCTTTTGACTTGCTACTTACTACTTACTACTTACTACTTCCTACTTTCCTCCTGCCTCCTGCCTTCTAATCCCTAATCCCTAATCCCTAGCCCCTAGCCCCTAGCCCCTAGCCCCTATCCCCTAGCAAATGAAAACTTCCTTAACTAAACTACAATTGCTCGATCGAGTAATTATTGTTACTTCCGTCCTTGCTTGTTGTCTTTTATTAATGGTTCGCTTACCAGGAACGGCATTATTAGGGATTGGTCCCAATTGGCTGCTGATGTGGATGACGATCTGGAGTACTAAGCGCTCTGTCTTTGAGATTTTAGTGGCAGGAATTACTTTAGGATTGATTCAAGATGGGATGAGTTCTTATTTACCATCTCACGTCTTTAGTTTAGTTTTAGTCGGCATTCTTACCGCTAGATTGCACAAACAAAAATATTTTCGTGAAGATTTTATTTCCATTGCGCTAGTTGTGTTTGCCATGGCGATCGTAGCAGAGACAACTATGGCAATTCAGTATTACTTTCAAGGATTACGCCCCTTGAATGAAATTTGGATGCAGTATCAGCGCACGGCGGTTTCTTCAGCAATTATTAGCAGTTTGTGGACACCAATTGTTTATCTACCTCTCAATTGGTGGTGGGAGAGACTTAGACACTTAGAGGAATACTAAAGATTTAAATTAATTGCAAGCATAATTCTCGAAAGCGATCGCCTCGATGTTCAAAGCTTTGATATTGGTCGAAACTGGCACAAGCAGGAGATAGCAAAACCACCTTAACATCTTTTTGTTGGGCTAATTCTGCCGATCGTTGTACTGCCTTCTCCATTGTTTCTACAATTTCGTAAGATTCATAACCCGACTGCTCTAATTTTTGGGCAAAATCATCGGCTGCATCACCAATTAACAAAACACTAGTTGCTTTCTCCTTAATTGTTTCCAGCCAATTGTTCGCGTTACCTTCTTTTGCTTCTCCACCAGCAATTAAAACTGTCGGCGATTTGACTGAAGCTAAACCTACTTCTGCTGCATCATAGTTAGTAGCTTTACTATCGTTGATGAAATCAACACCATTGTAAGTACAAATATATTCTAGGCGGTGGGGAACGCCAGGGAAAGTAGCAATAGCTTGAGCGATCGCGCCTTTTTCAATACCTGCTAATTTAGCCGCCCCTACTGCCATTAATAAGTTTTGCTGATTGTGGGTTCCTGCCATTTTAAACAAGGAAATAGGCAAAATTAATTCACCGAAAGCCACTACCCAACCATCTTCGATATAGACTCCTTTACTCGGTTCGCTCAAAAGACGTTCTTTGCCTTGTACGCTTGTCCAATGGGCCCTACTCCAGTCTTGTAAGCCTAAGTTACGTAAATAGGGATCGTCGCCGTTGATAATTTGTCGCGAACAACGACGTAATAAAGAAGCTTTTATTTGATAATAATTTTCTAGAGTTTGGTGACGACTGAGATGATCTGGAGTAAAAGTAGTCCAAACACCAATCTGTGGAGCGAGTTCAAAAGAAGATTCAATTTGATAGCTGCTAATTTCGGCAACGATCCAATCAAACGCTTTTGCAGTAGAATCTGGGTTGGTTTTTAGCGCTAATTCGCAGACAGCGTAACCGATATTGCCGCAAGCAGGTGCATTTAAGCCAGCAGACTTAAAGATAGCTTCAATTAAAGCTGTTGTGGTCGTTTTTCCATTTGTTCCAGTGACTCCGATCCAAGGAATCGATTTAAGATAGCGCCAAGCTAATTCGACTTCGCCAATTACTTCAATTCCTTTACTTCTAGCTTCTATTAATTTTGGTAAGTCCCAAGGAACACCAGGGCTAACCACGATTAAACCAGGTAAATCTGAGGTAGCTAAATTGAGATTATCTCCGAGATTAACTGCAATACCTTCTTGGCTTAAATACTGCTGTTGTTTTTGCAGCTCTTCTGATGTCGAGCGATCGCTCAAAATCGTCTCCCATCCATTTCTTTTTAACAGTCGCGCAGCCGCAATTCCAGACCTTCCCAATCCAATTACGTAAGCTTTAGGCATATACTCAATCTTTCTTTAATCTCAATCTTTCTCTAATCGTTCTGAGGCAATTTCAGAATTTTGTCAAAGCAAGCTTCCCGAGTCTATCGACATACTTTAACTTATTGCTATCTTAAGCAGCAACGCGATCTTTAAGATCTACATAATTAAAAAACTCCACAACTATCAGAGTTGCAGAGTTTTTTGCTGGATTAGACTAAATAGCGGGAGGCGGATTTGAACCACCGACCTTCGGGTTATGAGCCCGACGAGCTACCAGGCTGCTCTATCCCGCGTCGCCTTTCCAAGTATAACAACAAAGTCTTGAAATTGACAAGCCCAATTTTCAATTTTTTTTTATAACATTGAAAGTTCGCCAATAACTTCTAAACGCTTATAAGTATCTAAATTCATAAAAGTTTCTGATAAAGTTTCAGCGACGATCGGGCTAATCCAACCCATTTGTTTGAGTAAATGAATGGCTACGGCGTATTTAGCTCGCTTGGAACCGTCTAGAACTTTAATGGCTAACCCCATACCTTCGCCAACACGCCCCACACAATGAATCCCTTCTGCACCAGATTTACTGACTATTTCTCCTTGAGACAAGCGCATTAGTTCGCTATCAAAAGCTCCCTCTCCAGCAATCATGTTGGGATGATGGGTCATTGCCCTAACGATACGCTCTAAGTCCAAAGTAGCACCCGATGACAATTGTGCATAAAGAGAAGCCATTTGTCTCAGTTGCATCGAGTAGGTGGGCGCACCACAGTCATCATGAGCGCCAATCAGTTCTGCTCCTGGCATCTGAAGTAATTCAGCAATCTTGCCAAGAATAAGCTGTTGAACAGGATGGTTAGGACGCAAATAAGTATTGAGCGGCCAATTACGCTGGCGACAAACTGCTAGCATTCCTGCATGTTTCCCAGAACAATTATGTTGCAATCGGCTCTGTTTGTCTGGAGGAATTGGGCATTGTAAGTTACTCGGATCGACATCAGAACGCCAAAGAATGTTAAAAACTTGTCGCGATTGCTCGATCGTACCGCGATGAGAACTACAAATAATAGCCAAGTCTTTGTCAGTGAGTTGGTAGCGTTCGAGTGTACCAGTAGTGGTTACTGCTAGGGCTTGAAAAGGTTTGAGTGCAGAACGAATAAAGGCTGAAGTTCCGTCATCTCCAGCCAATAGCATGGAACGTCCTTTACTATCGCAAACAGTTGCTTCGACTTGATGGACGGATTCGATAATTCCTTCTCTGAGTAGATGTACTTCGATGGTTGGCGTGGATGTGCGTTTTCCCCTGGTCATGCGATTTTGAGTAGTTTAGGATTTATTTTCTTAAAGAGTCGATTACCAATTAAGCAAGTACTAGCCAAACTAAGCTACCTAGTGCAGCTAAACTTGCTAAGAGCAAAGCAGTTTGATGCAAACGAGTGAAGATCGGTTTAATTTGATAGGCAACAATCAAAAGATCGCGATTCAACATCGTTTTTGGCTTCAACCAAGTTTGTCCATCATACCAGCCCGACTCTTCGTAAAAAATTGTCTCTTGAGAGAGGCGATCGCGCACGTAAGACCAACCTAAATAAAGCCTAAGTAGAATCAAGATTACAAACAGACCTGCCCCTGCTGCTCCAGCAAGCATAAACTGAATTGGGTATTTTTGAGGATGGAAACTGGCTGCGGCGATCGGCCCAGCGATCGACCAGCCCCAAAACCATACCCAACCAAGCTTACAATAATATGCTATCGACTCCAGAGTGACCCAACTAAAAAACCAGGATTCTTTTAACTGTTCGTATTCATTAATTGGTTGCTGTTCTTCGGGAACAGGACAAAATTCTCTGGTAAACCCCTTCATGTTTGTTTATTTTTTTTAGATGCGAGTGACATTTGGCGATTGCTTTTGGGGTTACAGAGATTGTTGAGCCAACTCGGCGGAAAATTCAATTCTTTCTGCATGTCCCCAAAAAGCTTCTAGACCGTAAAATTCGCGTTCTTCGGGTAGAAACACATGAACGATGACATCTCCATAGTCGAGCAGAATCCAACTCGCATCTGTTTTTCCTTCTACTCTAATTAGTTGTTTGCCTAGCTCTTGTTCGACTTTTTCTTTAATCGAGTCAGCGATCGCTCGTACCTGAGTTCGCGAAAAACCTGTCGCAAAAACAAAATAATCTGTTAAGTAACTTACCTCTGCCACCCTTAACAAAACAATATCAGCAGCTTTGCGATCGTCAGCAGCTTCAGCGCTAAGCCACGCCAATTTTTTGCTAGATGTTAAAGAGATAGCTTCGGTTTTCGCTGTCATAAATAAATTCATCCTTTTTTAGGTTTTACTTTCTAGTTTATTAAAGCTCGATCTTCTTTGCTATTTTTTGTCATTGTTAATGCCCAGTTACGGGTGAGAATCACGCGAGGGTGTATAATACATTTTGTATTAAGTAAGTATTTTATCGAATAATCACAAGTTTGTTGTACGCCTTGATAGATATCTTTTTTACTAATCTGGCGCATAAATTCTAATTGTGTATTGCTGCCGCGATTTGGTTCGAGAGCATCAGCGACAAAAACTACACAACTCAATTTACTCATTCCAGGAAAACCCAGAGTGTGGTTGCGAATCGCAGCCAAGATTTCTTCATCAACGATGCCAAATTCTTGACGGGCGACGATCGCACCCACATCAGCATGTAACAAGTGAGGACGCTCTGCACAAATTGGATCGATTTCAATTCCCTCTTCTGCTGCCATCCGCAATAATTTTGGTGGAGGAAAAAATTTGGCTAAGTCGTGCATTAAACCTGCCATTGCCACTTTTTTCTCGTCCAGTTGATGCAGACGAGCCAACTGGATACACATCGCCTCTACGCCCAAAATATGTTGCAAGCGATGAGCAGAAACATTATCTGCTAGCCAAGCCAAAGCCCGTTTGCGAATTGTCATTGACAACTATCACAATAAAAAAATAACAATCAACTCTGACTTAAGCGAGCAAAATTATTGCCTCAACTCTATTTCAGAAGATGATTCTGATGTTTCTCTAATTTGGATTTCTACTTCTATTGTAGACCGAGGATTAACCACAGCAGCAAAGAGTTTTTCATACTTATCCAAAGCTGACTCAAAAGAATAATAAGTTTCGGCATATTCTCTACCAGCTTGACCTAAGCTGGCTACTAATTCTCGATCGATATATAACTTTTCAATTGCTGCTGCTAGTGCTTGTGGATCTTCTGGTGCTACTACTATTCCGCCACCACTTTTTTCGATTGCCCTTGCTGCTGTGCCTCGATCGGGAACTGAGGCAATAATGGCACGACCACTAGCTAGCAAGACCTGAATTTTTGAAGGCATGTTAAAGTCGAGGACGTTTTTCCTCTGTACGACTAAGCCGACATCGGCAGCAGCAAGCATTTCTGGTAATTTTTGTCTGGGTTGAAAGGAGATTAGTTTAACGTTGTCTGCATCGTATTGCTGGCAATATCTCTCTAACTTGCTAAGAGCTTTTGATGCGCCCACAATCACAATAGCAATCTCAGGGTTGTGCTTTAAAAAAGTTGCTGCTTCAATTACTGTCTCTAAACCTTGAGTCAGGGCAATATTACCAGAATAAAGAACAACGAATTTTCCTGCCAATTGATATTGTTGGCGAAAATAATTATCTTCTCCAACAATTGGCTTAATAAAATTAACATCCACCCAGTTAGGTATTTCGATAATCTTTTCTAGAGGAACGCCTTTTGCTGTAATATTTTTAGTAAATCCGTCAGCAATTACACTTATTTTCGTTGCCATTCGATAGCCAAAATTTTCTAACTTTTTCAGTAAATTAATGACTCTGGAATTGGTAATCATGCCAACATGAACTGCGGCATCAGGCAAAATATCTTGTAAGTTTAAAATGACAGGAGCTTGATAGAAAAGACTTAAAATCGAAGCTGGCAAACAGACTGGCAATCCAGGCACAGTTAGCAAAATTACATCGGGACGACTGCCAAACATGCCTTGAATTAAACTTAAAGTAGCAAAACTAACTTCAAATAAGGCACGATTGATTAAATTGCGATGGCGGCGAGTCCAAATATAGCAGCGTTGAATTATTACTCCATTTAAGATTTCTGTGGTAAACAATTTACTTCGATAATCTTGATAGACTTCGCCATCAGGGTACCAAGGCATAGCAGTGAGAACTCTGACTTGATGCCCTCTTTTTACTAAACCTTCTGCTAGTTCGGTCATTAAGGGGGCAATGCCGATAGGCTCTGGATAATAGTTATAAGAATAGATCAGTATTTGCATAAATTAGACTCAATACTTCGATCGGACTTAATAGGAGGAAAAATTTAAGACCAAATCCCCCCTTAAGCCTCCACTAGTCTAACCTCTGAATTTTAATATTATAGTGTCAAATTATGCAGCAAATTAAAACTAGCTTTAGAATAGACCTCTTGCAAAAGTAGCTAACGATCGCCATAATTTAGCCCAAATCG
>CAZJTL010000179.1:0-11133 GCA_964548905.1 uncultured bacterium
TCCTATTGATGCGGCTGGCATTTGGAGCGGGGCTATGTCGCTTTGGTATGTTTCGAGCGGTACGCACCAATGTCCCTGGGCGTGAGGCGTTGTCTACGCAGACAGGGGATAGGCTTGTGCAATCCTCCCACGGAGATGCGGCACGCCTATGAATGAGATGAATGTTCTCCTCCCTGAGAATGCAACCCATGATGTTACCGATGATGTTACCTACGATATCGTTATTGTCGGCGGTGGCATCGTTGGGTTGGTTCTAGCCTGCGGGTTACAGTCTTCAGGGTTGCAGATTGCAATTATCGACGCGAAAACACCTCAGCAAATTGCCGATCGCCCCCGCGCCTACGCCCTGTCGCCCCAGTCTGCTCAAATTTTTCGCGCCCTGGGTTTGTGGGAGCAGATTGCTCCGGCGATCGCCCACTTCCCCAAAGTCGTCCTGTCAGATGCTGACTATCCGCACTACGTGGAATTCTTGCCAGATGATATTGGCGAACCTGCTGTTTACTATTGTGCTGAGCATTCCGTTCTGGCGCAGGCACTCCAACAAAAGGTTGCAACTTCCCCTACTGTGACCTGCTGGTACGAAACTCAATTCGCAGAGGTCAGCTATGGCAATGATCGCGCAACACTGATGCTCAATCATTCACAACAACCAGAACGAACAGTCGCCGTGAAGGCAGCCCTGGTCGTGGCGGCTGATGGTGCTAACTCTCAATTGCGACTAGGCAATGGCATTAAAACCATCGGATGGGATTACTGGCAATCCTGTGTGACAGCCTTTGTTTCACCGGCTCTACCTCACCAGAACATTGCCTATGAGCGGTTTTGGTCGAGTGGTCCGTTTGCCGTCTTGCCCTTACCTGGCGATCGCTGTCAAATTGTTTGGACTGCTCCCCATTCGGAAGCAAGAGCGATCGCTGCTTTGCCACCCACCCAGTTCATCGCTAAAATGAGCCATCGCTACGGCAACCAAGCCGGTGACCACATCCTGCTCAGTGAGCCCCTGGTGTTTCCCGTCCGGTTGGTACAGAGTCAAACCTATTGCAAACCTCGCCTTGCTCTAGTCGGAGATGCTGCCCATTGCTGTCATCCCGTTGGCGGACAGGGGCTGAATATGGGCATCCGTGATGCCGCAGCCCTGGCTCAAGTTCTCCAAACAGCGCAGCATCGGCAACAGGATCTCGGTAGTTTGGTGGTTTTGAAATCCTACGATCGCTGGCGGCGTTATGAAAACTGGCTTGTCTTACTCATGACCGATCTGCTCAACCGGATCTTCTCTAACCACTGGTTGCCTCTGGTCACTCTGCGGCGTATTGTCCTGCACGGAATGATCACCTGGACTCCTTTGCGGCAATTATTCCTGCGACTCATGACTGGACTCTGGGGCAGACAGCCCTAGTTATCGCCTATTGATTGATTGAGTCATGCGGTTGAAGCGATAACTGCGATCGCGCAGCGTTGCCGGAGGCAAATCGCGCCAGCAGCCCAACAAGTCGATGAAGCGGACGGCTGTGAGATCTTGGTGGTGATACTAAGGTTATCTGCCGCCGCTTATCTTAGTCGTTAGACCGCATAAAGAAATCTTTTGGTAGCGTTTTTTCTGAAAACCACTTACAACTGCATTTGCTTTTAGCAAGTTTATTCCATAGTGGGATAAACGATAGGTTTTTTTCTCACTCATTTTAGAGCAATAAACCTACCTCGCTGTCATCTCCTGTATATTCCAAAGCAGAATTATATTCACCACTTAAATGCAAATGATTATATAAATCTTCTTTGTCAGAAGTATGATAAATAACCTTCCCATCAATAATGTTTAAGTCATCATCTAACTGTGGCTCAATTACCAAAACCCATTGATTAGGATAATATTGGCGAATTTCAGCTAAACTTATTCTTTGATTGATTTCATTTTGAGTTTGTATATTCATAGAAAAAGTTGGACAACTTTATTAGATTTCTGGCAGAAATCAGGGAATAGGAAATATTGTTTGATTTTATCGTAAATACTTCAAATAATGAAGACTAAACAACTGTTGCGGATCTGTCCAAACGCACTTAGGTTTAAAGCCAGCCAATCTAGCTAATGCTTGAAATTCAACAATATTATATTTATAAGAATGCTCGGTACGTAGCATTTCCCCTCTTTGAAAAGGAATTTTTACACCATCGATATTGACAACCTGTTCTTTGAGGCTAACTATATACATTTCAATGCGCCCGCACCTATCATTATAAAAAGCTCGATAGCTAAAGTTATTCAGATCGAAGTCAGCCCCTAACTCTCGGTTAATCCTAGTGAGTAAATTGAGAGCAAAAGCAGCAGAAATACCTTGAGAATCATCATAGGCGGGTTCGAGAATAGATTTGTCTTTTTTCAGATCGACTCCAATTAACAAGCTACCATTTGGCTCTAAGATCTTGGCTGCATTTTTGAGAAATCCAACTACTTCATCGGGTTCGAGATTGCCGATCGAAGAACCAGGAAAGAAACCTACTTTATGCTTGTTTTGAATAGAGGGAATTACAGGTAAATCTATAGGTTGAGTGTAATCGGTACAGACAGCGATCGCTTCTAATTCTGGATAAGCGTCAACTAAATTAAGACAAGATTCATATAAATGCTGAACGGAAATATCTAGCGCTACATAAGTCGGTAATTTTGTCATTGCATGTAGAATGATTCTTACTTTTTGAGAACTACCGCTACCAAATTCAATCAATGCACCATCACCAATTTTTGCTGCAATATCTACTGCATTAGTTTGCAGAATCGACATCTCTGTACGAGTGACATAATATTCATCTAGGTTACAGATAGCATCGAATAATTCCGAACCCCTTTTATCGTAGAGAAATTTTGCAGAAACAAACTTTTGTGGCTGTTGTAATCCCGCTAAAACCTCAGCATGAAAATCAGCTAAAGGAGGATGAAGATCGTAAAGTTTGACGATTGGTTGAGAAATTGTTTGTCTACTCATAAAAAATCCTTACAGGTTAGTAAATATGTCAGCCACTAGACATCAATAAACAATGAACAATGAACCATGAACTAGGCGCTTAAACGAATTCCAGTAAATTGCCAACGTGCAGAAGGTGGGAAAAAGTTACGATAGGTGGGGCGAATATGGCTAGCTGAAGTAACGCAAGAACCACCTCGCAATACCATTTGGTTGCACATGAATTTACCGTTATATTCACCGATCGCACCTGTCGCCGATCTAAAACCTGGATAGGGAAGATAAGCACTTTGCGTCCATTCCCAAACATCGCCAAAGATTTGGTCTGGTCGAGTCATTCCTGTTGCAACAGTTGGATGCAATCTTCCTGTTTCCAGAAAATTACCTTCGATCGATACTTGCGATGCAGCTATTTCCCATTCAGATTCTTTTGGTAAGCGTTTACCTCGAAAACTAGCATAGGCATCGGCTTCATAAAAACTGACGTGACAGACTGGTTCGTTGGGATCGATCGGTTGCATTCCTGCAAGAGTAAAGATCCACCAACAACCGTCTATCTTTTCCCAATATAAAGGTGCAAACCATTTTTCTGTTTGAATCGTCGTCCAACCTTCAGCTAGCCAATATTCAGGTTTGTTGTATCCACCAGCTTCGATAAATTCTAAATATTCTCCATTGGTAACAAGTCGAGAAGCAAGATAATAATCTTGAAGATATACCTGATGTTTTGGACTCTCGTTATCAAAAGCGAATTCCTCATTTTGATGACCGATCGCATAAAGTCCACCTGGATAATCTAACCATTTTTCTTTTGGATCTCTATTTTCTGCCAACTTAGAGACGGTAGATTTAACATCAAGATGATATGACGGACGCAATGGATTAACCGCAAAGATATGTTTGATATCTGTTAGAAGTAATTCCTGATGCTGTTGTTCGTGATGCAATCCAAGAGTAATTAACGATTCCAGATCGCGATCGCCTATTTTTTGTGCAATCAGTTCTTCCATAGCGCGATCGACATAGTTGCGATACTCATACACTTCTTCTACTGTGGGACGGGATAATAAACCTCTTTGAGGGCGAGGATGGCGTTCTCCAACTGCTTCATAGTAAGAATTGAACAAGTAACCAAATTGAGGATGAAATACTCGATAATTTTTGAGATAGGGAACGAGTAAAAAGGTTTCAAAAAACCAAGTAGTATGGGCGAGATGCCATTTTGGTGGACTGACATCGGGCATACTTTGAATTACGTAGTCTTCGATCGCTAGCGGTTGACAAATTTTTTCGCTAGTTTGGCGAACTTGTTGGTAGCGATTGGGCAAAGCCCAGCGCCTTGAAGGGCGATCGCGCAGAGATAGACAAGTGTTTGCTTGAGTAAGAGAGATTGTCTCGAACATAATTATTTCGGTTTGAAAATTGCTGCAAATTGAGATAAAAACTCGCTCGACTGATTACTTCTTCAATTTACGGGGGTTAGATGAGTTTTTCCTGAGATTTTTCCCATTTATTTCTGAGACTGTTCTGGGAAAATTCTGAGATTTGTATAAGAGGAAATACATCTAAAGTACCTTCCTCTTTTTTTACTCCCCAACAATAGATCTCCTGCAAAAGTCCAATCAAACTAGGTAGAACAAAACAAAATCTATCTGCAAATAATGCCTTACGAACAGGTTAAAAATTTGAAGCCAAGTAACTTCAAACGTCTTTGTGGAGTTTATCCAGAGACATTTAAGGATATGGTAAAAGTCTTAGCTGCCGAAAAAGCCTTGCAAAAAAAGACAGGGAGACCGAGTAAATTAAGTCTAGAAAACCAAATATTAATTACTCTGGAGTATTGGCGAGAATATCGTACCTATTTTCATATGGGAACTAATTGGGGAATTAATGAGACAACCGCCTTACGAATAATTAGAAAAGTAGAAGATGTCTTAGTTAAATCGGGATTATTTAATCTACCAGGAAAAAAAGTAGTTCAATCAAAAAATCCAGAAATAGAAATAGTCGTAGTAGATGTAGCGGAACACGAAGTAGAAAGACCGAAAAAAAACAGAAAATGTACTACAGTGGTAAGCAAGGATATCATACATTAAAATCGCAAGTTTTAGCCAATCCAAAAACAAGACAAATCCTCTGTACTGCTTTTTGCAAGGGAAAAACTCAAAATTAACTATTGGTTTCTGAAAAATATACGAAAGATGTACCTCGTTTGGATGCGATCAACCAAAGGAAATAAGTGCGATTGCAATTCTTGCATCGCGATCCGACCTTACTCAATCCCCTTAAGAGAGTTTGAGTAGTAAGCCCAAAAGTCTTTTCGTATTCGCTGTTAGCAAAGTACGACGATAGGCATCGGCGGCTTTTTTAATTCCTTCAGCCTGAGTGGGATAGGGATGAATGACACTACTGAGTTTACTCAAGCCGAGTTGACCGACGATCGCGGTGGTTACTTCTGAAATCATTTCCCCTGCATGACGGGCTACAATAGTCGCACCCAAAATACGATCTCCACCTTGTTCATGGAGAATTTTGACAAATCCTTGTTCTTCTCCATCAGCGATCGCGCGATCGACACTGCTAAAGGGAATTTTAATCGTATTTACACTAATACCTTTTTGCTGTGCTTCCTCTTCATACATGCCAACATGCGCTATTTCTGGATCGGTATAAGTCACCCAAGGCATAACTAAATCGCTGAGTTTATATCTACCGAAACCAAAGGGAGAAAACAAAGTATTTTTGATGACAATTCTAGCCGCCGCATCTGCTGCATGGGTAAATTTCCAATTCATGCAAATATCGCCAGCAGCATAAATTTGGGGATTGGTAGTTTGCAGATAATCGTTAACCAAGACTCCTCGGCGGCGATCGTACTCCACTCCCACCGCTTCTAAATTCAATCCTTCCACGTTAGGGGCGCGTCCCGCACCAGCTAAGATCTCATCTACAGTGACAGACTCTTCGCTACCGTTGCAATTGAAATAGAGAGTTTTACCAGCATCGGTCTTTTCTACTCGCAACATTTGGCAACCCAAGACCAAACGAATATTTTCTCGCAGAAAAGTATTTTGGACAATTTCCGCCGCATCGGCATCTTCTTTATTTAAGATATGGGAACCACGATGAAACACTATTACTTCGCAACCCAAACGGCTAAAAGCTTGCGCCAACTCACAACCGATCGGTCCCCCACCAATAACAGCAAGGCGTTGGGGGCGTTCGGTCAGAGAAAAAACTGTTTCGTTGGTAAGATAGCCCGCTTCTTCTATCCCTTGAATAGATGGTCGCACGGCTCTAGCACCAGTAGCAATGACAGCTTTTTTAAACTTAAGGATACGATCGCCTACTTGGATGCTACTACTACTATTAAAACTAGCCTTTCCTAAAAAGACATCAATCCCTAGCTTTTTAAATCTTTCGGCAGAATCATGATGGCTAATTCCAGCACGCAAACGACGCATTCTTTCCATCACCGCAGGAAAATCAACTTCGATGCAATCGCCAACGCGAACGCCTAACATAGCTGCTTCTCTTATTTCACCGATAACGCGAGAAGAACGAATGACACACTTAGAAGGAACACAGCCAACATTGAGGCAATCTCCACCCATGAGATGCTTCTCAATTAGGGCAACTTTTAAACCCAATCCCAAACCCGCCGCACCAGCAGCTACAACTAAACCAGCAGTACCAGCACCAATAACTACTAAATCGTAGCGATCGGCTGGTTGAGGGTTAACCCAATTGGCTGGATGGACGTAATCAACTAGTTTTTGATTGTGAACGTCTTGAGGTAAAACGGTTACTTTATTGAAGGCTGAATTTGACATAATTATTCTCTGTTCATTGTTCATTGTTCATTGTTCATTGATGGTTAGTTATTTGTTGTTTGTGATATTTCCCCCTTGCACTCTGCCCCCAACTTCTGAGCTTCTCAGCTTCCCAGCTTCTTTGCCTTTCCTCGTTCTCACTCTGCAATCCTCTCCTGCAAAGCTTTACGGGCAACACGAGTTACATATACGGTTACTGCAACTGTGGCGAGAAAACCGATAATTCTAATTGCCCATTGGATGGTGGGATTGGTGGGTTGAGATTCAGTACCGATCGCTGCTATATTTCCAGCCAACGAACCGATATATACATACATAATCGTCCCTGGAATCATGCCTACAGAAGCGAGAAAGTAGTCTTTTAAGGAAACTCCTGTAATGCCAAAAGCATAGTTTAATAAGTTGAAAGGGAATACAGGGGAAAGTCGGGTTAATAAAACAATTTTTAATCCTTCATTACCCACTGCTCGATCGATCGCTTGAAAATTATGATTGCCTTCAATTTTTTTGGCAACCCAACCTCTAGCTAAATAACGTCCGACTAAAAAAGCAGCCGTAGCCCCTAAAGTAGCGCCGATGAAAACATAAAATGAGCCTAAAACTACACCAAAGACGACACCAGCACCCAAAGTTAGAATCGAACCTGGTAAGAAAGCAACGGTAGCAATAATGTAGATGAGAATAAAAGCGATCGCGCCAACTGCACCAAGTCCTTCAATCCATTCTAGAGCATCTCTCAACAGCATTTGAGGATTAAATCCCGCAGCTTGACTTGATTCTTGAGCGAAGGCGGGAAGTTCTCTAAAAGCGATCGTCATTCCAAACGTTAGAACTATGAGTATAACTAGTCTAAAAAATTTGTTCGATCGAGCGATCGGTGGATAAGATTGTTTGAGTCGATTATTCATGATTCTTCTGTATGATTACTACAAATAAAAACGATTCAACTTAAAAATTGCTGAGTGGGGAATTAATTTTTCTGTTGTATTTACCTGTCATCTTTACTTTTAAAGATGGGGATGAAGTAATGATGAACGGTTTATGAATAATTTTTCATTTGGTTACTTATCGATCGCTTGTTATACGGATAATATTTTCATCTTCAACGCTTCGATCGAGAGCTTTTTTGGCAAGACGTGTTATGTAAACCGTCACGGCAATTGTGGCGATCGCTCCAACGATACGGATTACCCACTGTAGAATTTGCGTCTCTTTCGTAGCGGGAAGATTAGACATATCGGATGTGACGAGTTCCTTAGCCAGAGAACCAATGTAAACGTACATTACAGTAGCTGGAATCATGCCAACCGAACCTAAAATATAATCTTTGAGGAAAACTTGGGTAACTCCAAAAAAGTAATTTGAGAGGTTAAAAGGAAAAATAGGAGAAAGACGAGTTAGTAAGACAATTTTCCATCCTTCTTTGCCAACTGCTCGATCGAGCGCCTGGAATAATGAATATTACTTTTAGACTAGATTTGAATTGACGTTTGTTTGGCTGCATTATGACACCTTATGGATTTATCGTCCTTCTGCACATCAAGCTTTCTCAAATCAAAGCACCACCACAACTAGAACCAGATCCAGCAGTACAGCCGTAGCAGTAAGATGCGGTTTGAATTTCGTCAATTACATCTAAACTGCCAGTTTCTAGCAATTTCGCAACCGTTAGCGTCTCGCTATCGGGAGTTTTGGCTGGAAGATTAGCCATTTGATTGAAATCGCAGTCGTAGACATTGCCTAGATAATCGATCGACAGTTCATTTCGGCACATTAAATGTTCGACAGTACGATCATTGAAATGATTCTCTAAGAAATGCAAATAAGGTTTGTACAGTTGCTTGTGTTCTAAATGAAACTTCGTTCTGCCGACTGGTAAGTTAGCGATCGCGAACAAATTGTTGAATGAAATGTCAAAATGTTCGTTCAAAAAAGCATTGTAATCTCGTTCTAATCTTTCCTGATTGGGAGTTAGAGCGAAATTTTCCGAACTAGGAATGGGAGGATTGTAGACCAAATCCAGAACTAAATTGGGATCTCGACCATAGCCAAGACGATTTAGCCATTGCAGGGCGTGAATCGAGGCAATATAAACCCCTTTACCGCGCATTCGATCGACATGATCACCAAGATAACAAGGAAGGGAAGCAACAATTCTCAGTTGGTGTCGAGCGCAGTATTCTGGAATATAATCGAAACCTTTTTCATAATATATAGTTAAATTAGAGCGCACGATAACTTGTTTTCCTTTGGCTCGTGCTGCTTCGACGATTGACTTGAAACCATAGAGCATTTCGGGTGCGCCTCCCGTCAGATCGACAACCTGAATTTGCGGGAATCGATCGATAAGTTCGACTAGCTGATTACAAATTTCTGGTGAAAGTTCTTCAGTCCGTTGCGGACTTGCTTCGACATGACAGTGGGTACAAGCAAGATTACAGCGTTTTCCTAGATTAATTTGCAAGACTGTAATTGGCTTTTTAGTTAAAGTCGAATTCAGTTTTGTTTTAAAAGGTGTCACAGTCGGATTTAATGGAGCATTAACTATTTCTTGCGAACTCATTTTTCACCTAATTTATCGACCGATTAACGATGTAGAATCCAGTAAACTAAAAGTAACTAACAGCAACCACCGCCGTTATAATGCCAAGTTGAATCTGTAACTAAGATATCTTTGGGGAATGTCGCTGCTAATTTTCCCGCCGTTTTATCGCAGACAGCAGCAGGTACACCCCGTTGTAAAATATGTCCCGCTCGATCGTCGAAAATATCTTCTTTTCCTGCATAAATAGCCGTTTTACCCGTAAAAATACAAGCCCCATCTTCTGGAATAGCTACTTTATAGGAGACAGAATCGAGACTTTCGAGCAGTAAATGTTCTCTCAAACCATAACTTTGGCAATCTAAGAGACGATAGGGACGACGTTCTCGAATTTCTACCTGACCAAAACCAGCATTGACTAAATGCTCGATATACTGTTCGTAGGTAAGTGCGCCCGATAAACACATTGCCCGCAAACGTTCGTCTTGTTGCAGTTGTTCGGGGATGGGGCGAGTTGCGATCGGATCGCTCATCAATAAGCGTCCCTGGGGTTTTAAAACTCGAAAAGCTTCTTTTAGTGCTTTATGTAAATCTGACGGGGTAAAAATATTAAATAGGCAATTTTGTGCCACTATATCCACTGAAGCATCGGGAACGGGTAAGGAAAAGGCATCTCCATCGAGAATTTCCACAAAATCGCTAGCAAACCAGGCATTTTCAGCAGCAGCAAGTTCTAAATTTCGCTCCGCAGCTTCGCGCATAGCTGCAACTGGATCGACAGCAATAACCGATCCTTGGCGACGGGAAAAATAGGCAAATTGTAGGGCTTCTAAACCACCGCCAACACCTACATAAAGAACAGTTGGAACATTTGTTAATTCATTAGCACGAACAGTTGTACCGCAACCATAATTCATCTCTTGCATCTGAGTTGGAATTTTTAGTTCGGGCAATTGTAAGGTACTATTCTGAACGCAGCACAGACCAACTTCAGGTGTTTGAGCGACTTCAGTGTAAAATTGGGCAGTTGTTTCGAGATAGGTCATCTAAATTCTCTGCATAGAGGTTGTTTTGAGCTTTAAGGAGAGACGCGATCGCTTCTTCCTTCCTAATCGATCGAGGTTTATGTTAGATAATACGAAGCTGAAGCAAAAAAGGATGTAGCTAATTTGAATGTAATTAGAAAGTTCCACAGAATACCAGATAAATTAGAGAATATATGCTCGTTTGCCAATTCTGCAAGATCGAAATCAATTTTTTAGATTAATTTATATCTGGGGTAAAGATTTTGGGTTGAGTGGCGATCGCTTTTCTCTTTTTTTTACCCATCTGGTTTTTAACCCATGCGTTCGACTAAATGTTCCCCTACTCGCAGTGCATTAGCAATAATCGTTAGGGTAGGATTGACTGCACCACTAGAAGGAAAGAAACTACCATCCACAACATAAAGATTGTCAACATCGTGGGTGCGGCAATTGAGATCTAATACTGAAGTTTTCGGATCTTCTCCAAAGCGACAAGTCCCTACTTGATGTCCAACACCATCTAAAGGCAATTTACCCGTGAAATAGATTTTAGAACCTTTGACAAAATAAGAACAGTGAGGCAGAATACTTTCTGCACATTCAATCGATCTGAGAATTTCAAGCCAACGTTGTTCCAGGCGATCGTAAGCTGCGGAATTGTTTTCGGTATAGTCCAAAATGATTTTGTCCCCATTAACGCGGATGCGATTGTTTGGATCGGGTAAATCTTCTGTAGTTAACCACCAATCGATCGAATGAGTGGCAACTTGTTCGGG
>CAZJTL010000180.1:0-11123 GCA_964548905.1 uncultured bacterium
TATTACAAGCATTTTATCTTATTTTGATTATTAAATTTGTTTAAGTACCGCTAATAACTTCGACATACTACTCAGCCTGAAGGCGTGAGAAGTATGTCAAGAGCAATGCGAAATTACTAGATCTTTAGATCTTAAATAATCAAGGTCTCATTTACAAAAAATCAGACAAAGATAACGTCGTTGTTTAAAATGCTGTTTGGGTTATTAGCTAAGGAGATAGGTGCATCTACTATAAAAGCAATTACGTCCCCAGGGTGGCTATTTTCGGTAATTTTGAGATCTGGCACATTCGCAGCACCAAGGAATCCAGGATCAACAACAACAGTGTAATTAGCTGCCGCACCAGCCAATTGGATTTTATCTGTTCCAGGTTCAAAAACGTCTAGCTCGCTTCCTATGACAGCATAATTTACTTGACCTTGAGAATTAGCGGGATCGAGATAATAAACCTTGCCCGTCTCGCCTAAAATGAAGGTGTCAGAATCAGCACCACCTAATAAAGTATCAAGTCCTACTCCGTTTGCATCGTGGGCATTCAATATATCTGCTCCACTTCCACCTACTAGTATATCGTTGCCAGCACCACCAAATAATTCATCTTTGCCTTGCCAGCCTTGAAGTAAGTCGTTGTCACCTTCGCCAAAGAGTTTGTCGTCTCCCCATCCACCATCTAGAGTATCCCTGCCGCCACCTCCTTGAAGTTTATCGTCACCATCATCTCCGAATATTAAATCGTCTGCATTTCCTCCCGTAATATCATCTGCACCACCTTGCTTCTCAATCAAAGAGAAATTAAGCTCGATTATTAATGAAATTTAATAATCTACAATTGAAATTTAATCTTGTTTTTTAAATTGCAGTTTAGTATTAAAAAATACTTCTTAATTCCATCGTGTGATGAAGCATCTGGTAAGATTCTTGAGGGGCTGTCGCTGAAAGCAAATTCCAGCGTTTAAAAGCCCCTTCTTTAACTTTAAAATCAATAAATATTGCCTTAGCAATTAGTGTTGAGAGAATGTCAGATTGTCTTTATGAATCTTGGCTGATTGACTATCAGTCTTCTGGGTTTAATTTTCTAATCGAAGAAGCTAGGGAAAAGATCGTTAAGATATCTATTCAAGAAAGAAAGCTAAATATTTTTATTTGCGATCGCGATCCTTATCAATTCCTTGCCTCTTTTCTTGCTGCTGTTTCTACGAATAATCATGTCTTTCTTGGCAATCCAGACTGGAAACAATCTGAATGGAAACAGGTAGAAGTTTAAGAGATTTAGTAAACTAGAGGGTATCATTGTTTTTTCTTAACTCAAACGTTTGATAACGGGAGTCGATTTGAGGAATGTCTAACACGCTGTACGATCGCGATTTGCAACTTTGGATCGAACAAACGATCGGGCAATTGAAAAATCGTGAATTTGAGTCATTAGATCTTGAGCATTTGATTGAGGAACTAGTTGATTTGGGTAAGTCTGAGAAAAATGCGCTGAGAGGAAATCTAATGATCTTGTTGGCGCATTTACTAAAGTTGAAAGTACAGCATGATGTGCCTGATAGTATGAAGGGAAGCTGGTATAGTTCGGTATTAGAACATCGGCAGCGAGTTCTCAATCATTTGGCAGATAC
Source organism: uncultured bacterium (assembly GCA_964548905.1). Taxonomy (GTDB): domain Bacteria; phylum Cyanobacteriota; class Cyanobacteriia; order Cyanobacteriales; family Xenococcaceae; genus CAZJTL01. The sequence continues at coordinate 1,623 of CAZJTL010000180.1, forward strand.
GCCTTCACTCAAAAGCTATATGGTGGAGGCATTGGAAAAAGCTTATCCAGATGGTAGGAAGCTGGCAATTAAGGAAGGGAAGTTGGCTAAGTTTGGGGTTCGTGTACCAGAAGAGAGTGAATATCCTATAATTTGTCCTTTTTCAACGGAACAAATTTTGGATGAGGATTTTTATGGGTTATAGAGTGTCAACGCTATATCTCCAACAACGTCTGGATCAGCCTTGGTTAATAGGTTGTGACTCTTCTCAGTTTAATTTACTTGTAGAAGAAAAAAGCGAACAAATTGCCAATATTGCTAACCAAGAAAAACCACTAAATATTTTTATTTGCGATCGCGATCCCGATCGATTTCTTGCCTATTTTCTCGCTGCTATTTCCACGAATAATCATATCTTTCTTTGCAATCCAGACTGGAAACAATCTGAATGGAAACAAGTATGCGATCTAGTTCAACCCAATTTAATTTTAGGGAAAGAATATCGAATCACCAACAACCAACAACAAATAACCAACAACCAACAACAAATTATGATTCCCACTGGTGGATCTTCAGGAAAGATTCGTTTTGCTATACATACATGGGAAACATTAACAGCATCAGTAGGCGGTTTTCAACAATATTTTGCTTTAGAATCTGTCAATTCTTTTTGTGTTTTACCTCTTTATCATGTCAGTGGTTTAATGCAATTTATGCGTTCATTTGTGACAGGTGGTCAATTAGTAGTTCTTCCCTATAAATCTTTAAAAGAGGGAAAAAAATTTGAATTAATTAACCCTCAAGATTTTTTTATTTCTTTAGTTCCTACACAATTACAATTTTTATTACAAACCGAACCAAATTGGTTAGCTTCCTTTAAAACTGTCTTATTAGGAGGCGCACCAGCGTGGCGATCGCTTTTAGAAGATGCCAGAAAATATCGGATTCCCCTTGCACCTACCTATGGCATGACAGAAACAGCTTCGCAAGTTGCTACTCTTAAACCAGAAGATTTTTTAGCAGGAAATAATAGTAGCGGTCGAGTTTTACCTCATGCGGCGATCGAAATAATTAAGAGGATCCCCCCTAGCCCCCCTTACTCAAGGGAGGAAAATAGTCTTGAAGTCCCCCTTATTAAGGGGGATTTAGGGGGATCGAATGAAACAAATAAAACATCTCAAACAATCCCTAATAACAAAGATACAAATAACGGAATAATTACTATTAAATCTGCTTCTCTTTGTCTTGGTTATTATCCCAATTTATTTGGCGATCGAGAATCTTTTCTAACTGACGATCTTGGATATATAGATAAGGCAGGATATTTATATATTGTTGCTAGAAACAGTCAAAAAATTATTACTGGAGGAGAAAATGTTTTTCCTTCAGAAGTAGAAGCAACAATTTTAGCTACCAATCTTGTTAGTGATGTTTGTGTCGTTGGTATACCCGATCTTCAATGGGGACAAATTGTAGTTGCTGTATATGTATCCGAGCAAGAAGATTTATCTTTAATTAAAGCTAAACTCGAACCACAATTAAGTAAGTACAAACAGCCTAAACATTGGATTAAAGTTGCTAAATTACCTCGGAATAAACAAGGAAAACTTAATTATCAGAAAATACTTACAATAACCAAGCAATCTTTTGAGCAATGTTAGTTTAATAGCACGCAATTTTATTTTTTTTCTTCTGCTTTTAAATAAAAAATTATTTTTAAACAATTTAATCCTACATTCCGCAAGTAGGTTAAGTAATAAGCTGCCGATGCACTTAAAATTACTGGTTGAGACAGGCAATAGGCAATAGACTAAACCCTTAAGATCTTGATTTTTGCTTTACTTCGTCTATTTGAGAAATCAAAACTTTTGGTTACTTATCATTGTCTGGTTTGGATGGTGGCAATTCTCCAAATCTCTGACGATATTGTTGCAATAAAGTTTCCATATCCGCTACTTGCTGTTCGGCTTGTTCGGCGCGTTGGCGTTCTTGTTCGGCGCGTTGGCGTTCTTGTTCTAGTAATTGACCAATTTCAAGGTAAGAAAAAAACTTTTGTCCGTCAGGACGATAAATTTCTAATTCCTCCCCAGAACAATCAAAGCGAATACCACATCTCGGACTTACCCAATCATGCATCTCTTCAATTAAATCTAGGCGAGATTGGGACCGCAACCAACCACTGAGATCGTATTTATCTGGATCGTAGATATAATACTCTTCTACTCCATAGCGATCGTAAAAGACTAACTTTCTGTTCATCTCAGTTTGAGTATTGCCAGGGGAAAGAATTTCAAAAACAACTTGAGGTGGTAGATTATCTTCTTTCCACTGTTGATAAGAACCTCTATCTCCCTTTGGTCTACCAAAAACTATCATTACATCTGGCGCTTGTCGCAATTTGTTATTGCCTTCTGTTGGATACCAGAGTAGATCGCCAGCAACAAACACATTAGGATCGTTGGCAAATATCCAATCTAAGTTTTGTTGAATTACCAAAATCCAACGAAATTGTTTGGTATTATCTGCCATTGGTTTGCCATCACTGTCTGGGTAGATAATTGAAGAGGATTGAGTAGAAGATAATGGAGAAACCATGCTCTTAACTGAAACAACTCAGATTATTTAATTATAAGGCTTGAAATTCTAGGTAGTGCGATCGCTTGAATATTATTAGGATGAAAACACTTTAATAATCTCTGTATACTCAAATCGATTGGGACTCTGCTTAATTAGAGAATAATTCTTTCCTTGCAATTCGATCGCGTCTTCTTCGCAATCTGGCTTGGGAGAATAATAAACTAAAACATATTCTTGACCGATGCGATCGCTAATTTCTGTTTCTACTTCGCCGCGCCATTGGGTTTTTGTCACCAGTACGATTAATTGATTGGCTAACTGAGGAATCGATTTAGCTACTTGTCTTCTGTAAATTTCATCCAAACTGCCAAAAGGAGAATCCATTACAATTGGAAAGGTGCTGCTATCCACTCCCATCAGTGTATTTTTTTGACTCCATTCGCGGACGCGATCGATAATTCCACCGATAAAAGAGAGGCTGAGAATTTGATTTTCACCTGTGGAAGCAGCAACAGGTACATCCACTCCAGAAGTATTTTCAATTAAACTTAGTTCGTAATCTTGGCTGATTTTGGGTAAATAGGGAGTAAAGGAAATAGTTTTAAAGATTTCTTGTACTCTTTGTTCGAGAGAACGACGAAATTGAGTTTCTAATCTTTTTCTCACTTCACTAAAACGATCGATCGCGTCTTGAGTAGCATGAATGCGTCTTTGTGCTAATGCTTGTTTGGCTTCTTTTAGTTTTTGCTTGCTAATTTGTTTGGTTTTTTCAGCAATTTCTGCCTCGAATGTTGCTATTTGTTGCCCATTTGAACCCTGTTCCAAAATTAATTCTTTTAAATTAGCTTCGATCGCATCAATTTGTTTTTGCAGATTTTGAATATTATCATCGGGATAAGTTCTTAACTTACTTTTGACGCGATCGGATTCGTTTTCAATTTGTGCTAATTCTGTTCTAGCGCGATCGATATTTACTTGTTCGCGATCGAGTTGCTGCCAAAATTCTAATTGTTCACTTTCTAAATTAACAACTTTATCTTCTAAACGAATTGCCGTTTCTTCCACATCAGCAATTTCCGTTTGCTGCAACCATGTTTCTACATTTTGATATGTTTCTGTTGCTGGCTGTAATTCTCTACCACAAATACAATTTTGCTGCTCTAATAATTGTTGAATAAATCTTGGCTTAATTCCATTAGATAGTTCTCCTTTATTTCTTAAACTAGTAATTAATTCAGTAAAATTAGACGCTATATCTGTTAAAAAAATTGTATATGCTTGACTAGAAATGGAATTTTTCAAGTTATTTTTGGAGCGAATTAACTTTTCTCTAGTAGCTATTTCTTGCTCTTCTAATTTTTGTTTTAACTGCTGTAGTTCGTCTGCACCACTTAATTCTAAAATTCTACTGGCGATCGCTTTTTTGGATAATTCTTTTTCTGCTAATTCTGCAACTATTTCTCGCTGACGTTTTTTTAGATTTTCGTTTTCAGTTTCCAATCTACTTTGTTCTCTAATCAGTTGCTTGATTGCTAATTCTCCGATCGCATCTAATTCTTCTTGCAGATTTTTTTTAGCTTTTTTAAGATGCTCGATCGCTCTTTCTAAAACTTTTACACCTAATAATTCTTTAGTATCTTCAGCAATATTATTTTTTTGACCATAACGAAAAATGCGATCTATTCTTTCTCCATCAAAAAAGAAATACTGATGTAAACTTTCTGGTAGAATTCGTTCGATAATATCTTTTGGTTGTTCCACAGGAGGATACCAACGTCCATCATCTCCTGCAATTAACATAAACAACTTGGATTGACTGTATTGAACCAGCCCATCATTTTCTCTAGTAGCGTAGCATTTTCGTTTTAATTGATAGCGTTTGCGATCGCGCTCAAATTGAATTTCTGCCCAACATTCAACCGATCTACCTAAATTAGCTTCAACAATCGCTCGTTTATTAACTAATAGCTCAGGAGAAGCAAAAGCAGCCGTAAATGTTTCATAAAGTACCCAAGTAAAAGCATTTAAAATGGTTGTTTTTCCCGCTCCATTATTACCATGAATAATTGTTGTATTGTTGATGCCACTAGAAAAATTTATTTCTGGTGTTTTCCCGTAAAACTGTCTGAAATTACATAGCTTTAAAGAGATTAATTTCATTGTTTATAGCTCATAGTTCATGGTTCATTGAGTAGTTGCTCCTCTGCCTCTCTGCCTCTCTGCCTCTCTGCTTTCCTGCTGCCTGCTCCCTACTCCCTGCTCCCTATTATTATTGAATTACTTCTTTAATAATCATAAGAATATCTTCGTTAATATTTTTGGGTGAGCGTAAATAAAATTTATCTTTTTCTACTCTGAGTACTCTTTCCATAATTTCTTTTACTTCTGTTGGTGCATTAGTAATTGGTTCTTGTACTCTATTGAGGTTATTATCATCTTTCATATTTAAAAAATTAATTTTTATTACAAAAAGAGGAGGTCACGTAAGCTAGAAATTGGAGAAAAAAAAGAATCCCAGAAATTTTAACATCTCCAGAATTCTCGTTTAATTGATTATTTAACAAAATCAGGTCGTGATTACGCTTGAATTAGGAAATCATTAGCCGTTAATGCTAGATTGGCGCTGAGTGTAGCAAAATTACCACCTGAACCTAAACCAGCAGTAGCACCATTTTGATTGTAGAATAAGCCTCCAGTCATGCTGTTATAAACAATAAATGCTCCTGCTATAGCAGCCGCCGCATCACTACCAACAACTGCAAATTCATTAGCATTAAGGCTACTGATACCACCTGTATGAGTTAGAGCGGTAAATGTAGTTTTGTCTAGATCGATTTTGTCAATACCTACAGCAAAGTCAGTAATCGAATCCTTGCCTATAGTACCAAGAGCAAAAACGGCATTAGTGTCAAATACAAACCAATCTACGCCTGCACCACCAGTAAGAGTGTCATTGTAAGAACCACCATTGAGGAAATCATTGCCATTGCCGCCATCAAGAACATCATAATCATAGCCACCATCAAGGGTGTCATTTCCTTCTGCACCGAGCAAGCTATCGTCATAATTACCAGTGACTAAACTGTCGTTACCAGCAAGTCCGTTAAATTTAATCGCAGTTGTTCTCCAATCTAAAGTATTTCTACCACCTTCATCGCTCCAAACTTGAGAAGTCATAATTGTACTGAGAAGCGGCAGATTAACATTGTCCCAAAGCTTGAAATTTTCAATGCGATATTTAGCATCGTACATGTTCTGGATAACTAATCTATCCAAGGGTGAATTAGTTAGAGAGAAAGTTAAGTCAGTGCCATTAAAATACCAACTCAAATTACTACTAGTAATGCCTGTGCCAAACTCTACGGTATCGCTACCGCCTTCTAAAACGTTATTACCTGAAGTGTATACATCTTGAAGAGTATCAGAGCCATGACCAATTTCAAAATAATAGCTGTCGTTACCGCCACCACCATTAAGAGTGTCATTACCCTCTGCGCCATTAAGGGTATCATTGTCGTTGCTATTGCTACCGCCATCTAGGAAATCGTTACCAGCACCACCGTGAAGATTGTCAGAGCTATAGCCACCGAGAAGAGTATCATTGCCGTTGCCACCTTGAAGGATATCATTGTCATAGCCACCATCAAGGCTGTCATTTCCATCTGCGCCAATGAGCAAGTCGTTACCATTCTCTCCATTGAGAAGATCGTCGCCGATACCTCCATCTAAAGTATCTTTGCCAATACCAGCTTTAATCGTGTCATTTCCTTCTGCACCGAGCAAGCTGTCGTCATAATTACCAGTGACTAAACTGTCGTTACCAGCAAGTCCGTTAAATTTAATCGCAGTTGTCCTCCAATCTAGAGTGTTTCTGCCACCTTCGTCACTCCAAACTTGAGAAGTCATGATTTGACTCAGAGACAGCGCATTAACATTTTCCCAAAGCTTGAAGTTTTCGATGCGGTATTTAACGTCGTACATATTCTGAATAACTAATTTATCCAAGGGTGAATCAGCTATCGAGAAAGTTAAGTCAGTACCGTTAAAATACCAATTCAGATTGCTACTGGTAATGCCTGTGCCAAACTCCACGGTATCGCTACCACCATCAGAAACAGTATTGTTATAAATGTAGACATCTTGGAGCGTATCAAATCCATGACCAAGCTCAAGATAATAACTGTCGTTACCGCCACCACCATCAAGGGTGTCATTCCCCTCTGCACCATTAAGGGTGTCATTGTCGTTGCTATTGCTACCGCCATCTAGGAAATCGTTACCAGCACCACCGTGGAGATTGTCAGCGTGATAGCCACCGATAAGAGTATCGTTGCCATTGCCACCTTGAAGAATATCATCGTTATAGCTACCATCAAGGCTATCATTTCCATTTGCACCAATGAGCAAGTCGTTGCCATTCTCTCCATTAAGAAGATCGTCGCCAATCCCTCCATCTAAGGTATCGTTGCCAGTACCAGCTTTAATTGAATCGTTACCGTCTCCACCGAGTAAGCTATCGTCATAGTTACCTGTAGTAATAGTATCGTTACCAGCTAATCCATTAAATTTAATCGCAGTTGTTTTCCAATTTAATTGATTGACTCCAGCCGTATCTTGCCAAATTTTGGAAGTCATTACTTCGCCTAAAGTTAGGCTATTTCCAACATCAGTGAAGGTAAAGTTTTCAATCTGATATCTAGAATCAGCCATATTCTGAATCGTCATTTTTTCGGTGGAGCCAGTTAACCAAACACTTAAGTCTTTACCATTGAAGTTCCAGCTTAACTGATTGCGAGCAATACCACGACCAAAGTTAATCGTATCAGCAGTTCCACCGTCATAAAGGCTAGTTGCAACAATATATTCATCGCGAATTATGTCTTGTCCGCCGCCGCGATCGAACTTATAGGTATCATTGCCACCGTTACCGTTGAGAGTATCGTTACCGTAGAAACCGTAGATAATATCATTCTGTAAAGAACCTTTTATTTGGTTTGAACCTAAATCCCCATAGATCCAGTTTTCAGTTCCCGTGGAATTTTCGCGAATGTATTCATTTAGTAAAAATTTCTCGATTTCTAAGGAAGAGGTAGTGCTAGATTGAATGCTAATTTGGTCTAATCGAGTTTGTGCTGCTGTTACTCCTCCTTCAATTGATAGCAAGTCAGAAGATGGATCGTACTCAACAGAAGTTTGTGTGAGTTGAGTAAATAATCTTGCTGAGAGAGAAGCAGCCAAATTGGAGTAGGTAGGATTTAAAATATTTGCCTGATTTTGTGTGGGTTGTGAAGTTGCTGAGAAGAAATTACGTCCGACGAATTTCTCTAGAAAACCTAATTCTTGGGCATTAATATTAGCACCGCGACTAGTGGCAATGACTCCATCAACACCAGCCCAACGAAATAAAATCGATCGAACCAAGTTGCCAGCACCGACAAGATCTCCAGAAGCGGATTTGCTGATAAAAGATTTCACAAGTGACAGAAGTTGGCTATCTTTTGCTATAGAAATCTGTAAGTCTGGTAAGTTACCATAACCGCGTAGATTAGGCAAATCTAGGATTTCTTGAGTGAAAGTTATAGGGTTATTGGCTGTGGAACGATAATCGTAAGTTGAATTAAATTGATCGACAGTAAACCAAGCGTCTACAATTGTTTCTGATGTTCCATTAGTAAACTCATAAGTGCTAGTTTGCCTAATGGTATTGCCTGCGTTACTGATATTGACGTTGCTGTAAGTAGTTTTGATACTTTTAATTCCCAATTCGTTAAGAGTAAAGAGTTCGTTAACATCAGAACGTCCATCAGAGTCTAAATCACGCCAGACTTTTAGTTTACTGAAGTTGATGTCATTGGCATCGATGATGTTATTTTTAGCGTTATTGCTATCGCCATCGAAGACTTTTAGTGCTTCAAAGCCGTTGCTAAATGTACCATTGTTAAGTTGAGTTCCGAATAACTCGGTTCCGTCGTTGATAAAGCCGTCGTTATTTCTGTCGAAGACTAATAAACCATCATCAGGTTTTACCCAACCTGTAGCTTCGCGCAAACCGTCACCATCAATGTCAAAGCGAATAGTCGGAGAGTCGATGGCACTGAGTTCAACTCCGTCTCCATCCAAGTCTAGAACTAGTGGTGATGTTTGTTGTTCTCCTTTACCAAATCCATTATTGGTGTTGTCCGCATATGCAGGTGGATCGACGAAGGCTTTAAGTTTATCTAAAGCATCTTGAAGATTAGACTGTGAATCAAAATATTTACCTAGTTCGTCTACAGCTCGATCGAAAATTTGCTTAGCATCTTTTGTCTTGTCTACAAAATTCTCAATTGTATATTCAAGAGCAGGCATTGCTCCTTTTAATTCTTTATTTTGTAAATCAGTAAAGAAATTCTGAAATTGCTCGTTTATATTGCCATTGGGATCGTAGTAATTATTTCTAAAGACAACCCCTAAAAAGTTAGACCTATAATCTTCTTTTTCCCAAGCACTAGGATATCCTTTTGTTCCTTGATGGATTTCTATTGCTGCACCAGCCCACTTGCCAAGAGAAAGGGGAAATTGAGCCGCTTCTATAAAATGACGCATATCAATTACCATACCTGGGTTGTTAGGATCTTGAATATAACGATAGTTACCTTTCGGTCCTAAGCCTTTTTGTTGCAGAAAAATACAAATTTTTTCTACAAAATCGACTCAAACAACTAAAGGAATCCATAAGCTTCTGGATCTCCTGAAAATATTTTTACTACCTTATTGGTTTTTGTATCAAATACAATCATCCACCATTCATACTTGTTTTTAGAGTTAGGACAAAGCGCCCAAACTTCCCATTTACTTGGTGGCGATCGCTTTTAATTCACAGGCGATCGAATCAGGAGAAAGATCTAGCAAGATGCTTCGTTACCTCAGCATGACAATTATTATTTCTTGGTGGCGATCGCTTTT
>CAZJTL010000181.1:0-11053 GCA_964548905.1 uncultured bacterium
GTCTTGAATTATTTTCTCTTATTTTGTTCTGACTTTTGCAAGAGGTCTAATGTAGTGAGAAGCAATTGGATTTAAATTACTAAAATGTAAAACTAATGAGCTATTCAAATGAGTTTTATCGACAATTTTTCCAAAAAATTAAGCAAAGTTATTAAAGCGAAGGTCGTCACCTATGGATGGCAAAACTTAGACCCAAATTCGCTGCAATTTCGCCTGAGTTTGGGAATTATAATTATTTTTATAGTTGAATTAATTAGTTTTAATATTTGGACAGATTGGGAAATGAAACAGTTTCTCATCGCCATCAATCCACAGCAAATAATATACGACGATCGCGTTAACTTGTTGACTGTTATCGAGCATTTTAGGACTGCGACTTTTCTATCGCTTGCTACCTCTACAATTTTTACTATCCTATTCGTCTGGCGATCGCTATTGCCTTTGCGACAAATAAATCGATGGACTCAAAACTACAGCTTTCAACTAAATCCGTCTGAGCTAAAATTGCAGTGGACACCAAGAGAATTAAGCTCCTTAGTCGGGACTTGGAATCTACTTTTAACAAGACTTGCAGAGGTTAGAGAACAACAGCAACAGTTCACCACTAATTTAGCTCATGAGTTACGTACACCTCTAAGCATGGTTTATGCTTATCTGAAAAGAACCCAGCAAAAAAATCATCATCTGAATGATTCTCAGCAGGAAGCTTTAGCTATGGCTGTCGAGGACGCAGAAAGAATGACTCAAATCGTCCAAGATTTAATCGCCCTAGCACGGGCGGACAATATTATACTTTTTGAGAGCGAACCACTGGTATTAAATGATTCGATCGCAGAGATAGCTCAGATGACCGAAAAGTTTGAGTATCGCTCGATTCAGGTAAAATTACCTCAGTTTCCGATCGTAGTAAAAACAGACAGAAACTACTTAATGCAGATTTTAAACCATTTAATTAATAATGCGATCGAGTATTCTGACCCTACCCAACCAATTATCTTACAGCTCACTCAGTCTGATGATTGGGCAGTAATTAAAGTCAGCGATCGCGGCTGTGGCATTTCACTATCCGAACAGTCGCGCATTTTCGATCCTTTTTACCGTGTCGATCCTTCTCGCGCTCGCTCGACTGGTGGCTCGGGTTTGGGTTTATCGATCGTCAAACGCTTAGTGGAAAGGATGAACGGCAGCATTGAAGTTCGCTCACAGCCAAATGAAGGCAGCACTTTTATTGTAAAATTACCTATTGTAGGAGTAAAGCCATGAGCGCAAATATCCTCTTGGTTGAAGATGAAGTCAAACTAGCCAAATTTATCGAACTAGAATTGAGTAGCGAAGGCTATCAAGTTAGCGTCGCCCATGATGGCATGACAGGGTTGACTTTAGCAAGGGAATCATCACCAGAATTATTAGTTCTCGATTGGATGTTGCCAGGATTATCGGGATTGGAAATTTGTCGCCGCTTAAGATCGACAGGAAACAAAGTACCTGTAATTTTATTGACAGCAAGAGATGAAGTCAGCGATCGCGTGGCTGGTTTGGACGCGGGAGCCGATGATTACGTAGTCAAGCCATTTAGCATCGAGGAGCTATTGGCAAGAATTCGCGCCCATCTACGCCGAACACAAGAAACAGAAGAGGATCTTTTACAGTTTGAAGATTTAAGTTTAAATCGTCTTACTCATGAGGTTTATCGAAATAAACGGGCGATCGAATTAACAGCTAAAGAATTCGATCTACTAGAGTATCTTTTAAGCAATCCCCGACAGGTGTTTACCAAAGACCAAATTCTCGAAAATGTTTGGGGGTATGATTTTATGGGGGATTCTAATATTATTGAAGTGTATATTCGCTACCTACGCCTCAAACTAGAAGAAAAAGGCGAAAAACGTTTAATTCAAACCGTTCGTGGTGTTGGCTATGCTCTAAGGGAGTTGTAAACGGAGGGTAGGCTAGCGGGATGTTTAGATTTATCAAGAGATGCAGAACATCATCTTTTAGATTTTAAAACAGGTAAAAGTGACTTCGATCGAAGACAAGGTTATGTTTATTTACTGGTAGCCAAATATCTTTATCCAAACAAGAGTGCGATCGCGTCGTTTTATAATTTAGAAACTCAACATTGGTCTGAATTTATTACTGTTACATCAGCATCGAGCGATCGGTATTGAATCTGGAGAGTTGTCAAAACAAACAAAAATTTTATATGAAGAAAGAACACAACTTTTAGCCTCTTATAAATCGACTGACTCGATCGAAAACAATTTACAAAATGGTCTTGAGCGACCTATAAACTGTTGAGACGATCGAATGAGTCCACAGATGAACGCGGATAAACGCAGATAAAATTAGATCTAGCTTTAATTTCGTAGCGATCGCGTACAATTTCGCCTGAGACCTTTTCAAAGTCCATACAGTATAAGTAAGCTCGAACAGAAGTAAAAAATCTTACTTATAAGTATTTTTAGTATAGTTTTATCAAAAGTGCAGCGATCGAGTAAAGATTGCAAGGTATTTATTCAGGAGAACTAGTACTCTGTCAATCTAGATTTGATGGGTGAGGATTGGGTGTTCCCATTCGAGAATAAATAGTGATCGTAGATAGGGACGAAGTTTTCGATCGATATCTAAATTCAACAACTTTGGTAAAAAATATTTTCAATCCTAAGCGATCGCACAAATAGCGATCGAATCATAATACACTCAATATTTGCTGCTATTTTTGCTAGCAGATCGAATTCGTCTAAATTAACGATCGAAATCTTTTAATCTTTAATCTTTCTCTTTTCTTCTGCCTTCTGCCTTCTGCCTTCCTTCACCGATAATATAATTTTAAACAGGATAAGATATCATGTCCGATCCACAAGCTGTTAACACTGCGGTAGCGAACCTCTACAATACCTATCCCTTTCCCCCCGATCCACTCTCAGACGATGTACCACCTGGATATAACTGGCGCTGGAGTTGGACGGCAGCTTATAATTTTTGTACTGGCTGCAAACCATCTCGCCAAGATATTCGTATTTTAGATGCTGGATGCGGTACGGGTTCGGGAACCGATTATTTAATTCATCTCAATCCCGAAGCAGAAGTTACAGCGATCGATCTCAGTGAAAAAGCTTTAGAAGTTGCACGGGAACGAGTCAAACGATCGGGTGTGCTTGTCGATCGCGCTAAATCCGTTGAATTTCAGCAAATGAAACTAGAAGATGCGGTTAATTTACCAGGAGAGTTCGATTTTATTAACTGTGTCGGAGTTTTGCATCACTTACCCGATCCTATCAAAGGTATACAAGCGATCGCCTCTAAACTAGCACCAGGAGGATTATTACATATTTTTGTATATGCCGAATTGGGACGTAGAGAAATTAGTTTAATGCAAAAAGCGATCGCGCTACTTCAAGGAGACAAAAGAGGAGACTATCGCGATGGTGTAAAAGTTGGTCGTCAAATTTTTGCTTCTCTACCAGAAAATAATCCTATTGTCAAGCAGGAAAAAGAAAGATGGTCATTAGAAAATCATCGAGATGAGTCGTTTGCAGATATGTACGTTCATCCCCAAGAGATTGACTACAATATCGAAACTTTATTTGAATTAATCGATGCTTCTGGTTTGGATTTCGTTGGTTTTTCCAATCCTCAATTTTGGCAATTAGAAAGATTGCTAGAAAAATCACCAGAATTAATCGAAAGAGCCAAAAACTTAAGCGATCGCCAAAAAAATCGTTTAATAGAGCTATTAGATCCAACTTTTACCCATTTTGAATTTTTCTTAGCCCGTCCTCCGATCGCACGAACAGACTGGACTCAAGACGACCAAATCCTGAAAGCGATCCCCGAACGTCACCCTTGTATGGAGTATTGGCCCAGTAATAGTATCATAAATTATGATTATCAGATGGTAAGTTTGTCTGAAGCCGAATTTAACTTTTTACAAGCTTGCGATCGCGATCGCCAACAGCAACAAACTGTCCAAGAAATTTTAGCCAATTGCGCGATCGATTTAGCAGGAGTGCGATCGCTACAAAAGCGGCAATTAATCATCTTAAATGTTAATGGTTAATTATTTGTGGTTCTTTGGCAAAACAGGGAACAGGATGGCGCTTTTTATTCGGTCGATGAAATTTTAGCTACCTGGGCGATCGATTGAGAAATATTGCGATCGCTACAACAAAGACAGTTAGCTAGGTTGAGTCAAGTATGAAACAACGATCGATGAGCAATGAACCATGAGCAATGAACGATAAACTACTGATTTAGAAAATTTTAATTATTGTTACACTGCCGTGATATGATAGCTTGTGGTTTGGGTTGAAAATACTCTATGGTAAGACTTATAAGGGTCTAGCCGCAGGTTCGTCTCCATGATTTGTGAACAGCAGAAATGGAGAATAAGAACTAGAAAAAAGTGGAATTCAGCCTTAAATCAACTGTGAGTCAATAGCCGAGTAGTGTAACTTTGTCCGATCGATCTGACCAATCCACGCTCAAAACAGAAGAAGAAACAATTGAAGAGAGCAATTCTTCCTCAGAACCCAAAAATTCAATGGAAGAATATTATCAACTTCAACAAAACTTGTTGTTGGTCACAGTAATTTCAATTGGGATTATTGTTGTCCCTGTTTGGTTTTTTTTCTCTCTCAATACAGCTTTAAACTATTTGCTAGGAGCTGTTACGGGTGTGGCTTATCTGGGATTGCTAGGAAGAGATGTTGAACGCCTAGGTCAACAACAAGGTCGTCTTGGAGCTAAAGGCTTAGCAGTTTTCGCAGTGCTAATCATTGTCACTACTAGATGGCAAGAATTGCACATTATGCCTGTCTTTCTGGGATTCCTAACTTATAAAATCTCAATCATCTTTTATACGCTGAAACTCAATTTAAATTCAGCAAACAGATAAAAAATGATCGTTGAATTTAAGAATTGAAGAAATACAAGGTTAGTTGTTTTGATATTTTGATAAATCTAGGCAATGGAAATTTTAGACAACTTAAATCTCCTAAATTCTTTTACCTTGGCTGAATTGGAAGTTGGCGAACATTTTCTTTGGAAAATTGGCAACTATACAGTTCACGGACAGGTATTCATCACATCTTGGATAGCGATCGCTCTTTTAGTAACTGCTTCTCTGGCAGCAACTAGCAATATTCAAAGAGTTCCTAGTGGCATCCAAAATTTTATGGAATATGTCATGGAATTTATTCGAGATCTAGCTAGAAACCAACTAGGAGAGAAAGAATACCGTCCTTGGATACCTTTTATTGGCACTTTGTTTTTATTTATCTTTGTGTCCAATTGGGGAGGGGCTCTTGTTCCTTGGAAATTAATCAAGTTACCCTCTGGAGAGCTAGCTGCGCCTACCAATGACATTAATACAACAGTCGCCTTGGCATTGTTGACATCTTTAGCGTACTTTTACGCAGGATTTCGCAAAAGAGGTTTGGGATATTTCAGAAAATATGTTGAACCAACGCCAATACTATTGCCGATCGCCATTTTAGAAGATTTCACCAAACCTCTATCCCTAAGCTTCCGTCTATTCGGTAACATTCTGGCAGACGAACTAGTAGTTGCAGTATTAATATTACTGGTTCCTTTGTTTGTGCCATTACCAGTAATGGCATTAGGATTATTTACCAGTGCCATTCAAGCTTTAGTGTTTGCCACTTTAGCTGGTGCATATATTCATGAAGCACTTGAGGGACATGGTGGAGAAGAGCATGGGGAATAGTAACATCCTCAGTTGATTCACCTAGAGATGAGAAATATCTCGTCTGTAAATGTTAGTCACTAGTCACTAGTCATTTTTAAAAATGACAAAAGACAAAAACTTTCTATTCGTTGTTGAGTAATTTAAGGTAAAAAAATCATCATGGATCCAATCATTTCTGCTGCTTCAGTTCTAGGTGCAGGTTTAGCAATCGGTTTAGGTGCTATTGGTTCTGGAATTGGTCAAGGAACCGCTTCAGGTCAAGCAGTAGCAGGTATTGCTCGTCAACCAGAAGCTGAAGGAAAAATTCGTGGTACCTTGCTATTAACCTTAGCATTCATGGAATCCTTGACTATTTATGGTCTGGTAGTAGCTCTAATCCTATTATTTGCTAACCCATTTTCCTAAGAATCCTTAGAAGGCAGAGGAAAGTAAGGCAGAAGGCAAATAAAGTCTGAAGTCTTGCGTCATAAGTCTGAAGTTTTTTTACTTAAGATTTAAGACTTAATACTTAATTCTTTTTCTTCCTTCCTACTTCCTACAGAGAGGGCAATCCACTTGCGGTTGCCCCTACTTCCTACTTTTTTTTGATTTGCCCTATATAAAATGTTTGAATTTGACGCTACCTTGCCTTTAATGGCAGTCCAGTTCTTGCTGCTAGCAGTTGTCCTCAATGCAGTTTTTTATAAGCCACTTATGAAAACGCTGGACGATCGGGATGAATATATCCGTAAAAATAAAGTTGATGCTCGCGAGCGCTTATCCAAAGCTCAAAATCTAGTTAAAGAATACGAGAGCCAAATATCTGAAGCTCGTAGACAGTCTCAATCTATCTTAGAGCAGGCTCAACTAGATGCGAAGAAGATTAATGCTGAAAAAATGGCTCAAGCACAAAGAGAAGTTCAAGCACAAAAAGAGAAAGCGGCTCAAGAAATAGAAGAACAAAAGCAAGCAGCCATGCGTTCTCTGGAGCAACAAGTAGATCAGCTTTCTCGCCAAATTCTAGAAAAACTTCTCGGAGCAGAGCTAGTTAGATAATAGCAACTAGCAAAATTTAGGGAAAGGAATTATGAAAGATGAATGATGTGAGTATAATAAGTACTTTGTTATTTTTGGCAGAAGCTCACTCAGAGGGCAAAGGTGGTTTTGGTCTGAATCCAGACATTTTTGAAGCTAATCTCATCAACCTATCAATCTTGCTTGGGTTAATTTTTTACTATGGACGTAAAGTAGTAGGAGATATTTTAAGCGAACGACGCTCGAAAATTGCCCAGCAAGTTGAAGAAGTAGAAGAGCAACTGAAGCAATCTGCCCAAAGTTTACAAGAACAACAGCAAAAGCTAGAGCAAGCGCAGGTTACAGCCGAAAAAATTCGCCAAGATGCCCAGGTTAGCGCTGAGAAAGCTAAACAAGCAATTTTGGCTCAAGGTGTCGCAGAAATTGAGCGATTAAGAGCAGTTGCCTCTCAAGACATGAACTCCGAACAAGATAGAGCGATCGCTGAGTTGCGTCAAAGAACTGCTGCTTTAGCCATTGAGAGAGTTGAATCTCAACTCAAAGGTATCCTCGATGACTCAGCACAGCAGAAATTAATCGATCGCAGCATTGCTAAACTAGGAGGTGGCAAATAGATGAGTACGACTCTCTTAAGCAGTGAAATTGCCGAGCCTTACACTCAAGCTCTAATGTCTTTAGCTCAGTCGAGCAATCTAACCGAACAATTCGGCGAATCTTTCCGCGCACTGGAAGCTTTATTAGAGCAATCTTCAGAATTTAGCGAGTTTATTGCTAATCCAGTCATTAAAGACGATGCGAAAAAGTCCGTACTCAGAAGGGTGATGGGCGATGAAGCTAATCCTTATCTGGTCAACTTTTTAATGCTTTTGGTAGACAAAAGACGAATTGTTTTCTTAGAGGCGATCGTCAAACAATACCTGAAACTCTTGCGCGATTTGAATCAGACAGTCTTAGCAGAGGTAATTTCCGCTCAAGAACTAACTGACGAACAAAAACAAGTAGTTACAGAAAAAGTTAAAGTGATCGGCAACGCTCGCAACGTGGAAATTAAAACAGCCATCGACCCAAGTTTACTTGGAGGCGTAATTATCAAAGTTGGCTCTCAAGTATTAGATGCCAGCATTAGAGGACAATTGCGTCGCATCCGCATGAGTCTAAGTTAATTAGTTACTGGTTGTTAGTTATTAGTTATTAGTTATTTGTAAGACAGGATAGCTTGAAATAGACTCCTCACAACAAAAAACTAGCAACAGAAAACTAGCAACAATCAACAAACAACAAAAAACGAACAACAATTAACAAACAAAGAATATGGTTAGCATCAGACCAGACGAAATTAGCAGCATTATTCGGCAACAGATCGAGTCTTACAGCCAAGAAGTTCAAGTTTCTAACGTTGGTACTGTATTGCAGGTAGGGGACGGAATCGCCCGTATTTACGGTCTGGAACAAGCAATGGCAGGGGAACTTCTAGAATTTGAAGATGGTACAGTAGGTATCGCTCTTAACCTCGAAGAAGATAACGTCGGTGCAGTATTGATGGGTGACGGTCGCGACATCCAAGAAGGAAGTACCGTTAAAGCTACTGGTAAAATCGCCTCAGTTCCAGTTGGTGAAGCTACCATCGGCAGAGTTGTTGATGCACTAGCTCGTCCGATCGACGGCAAGGGAGATATTAAAACTAACGAAACCCGTCTGATTGAGTCAATGGCACCTGGTATTATTGCTCGTCGTTCCGTTCACGAACCCATGCAAACAGGTATTACCGCGATCGACGCGATGATTCCCATCGGACGTGGACAGCGCGAATTGATTATCGGCGATCGTCAGACTGGTAAGACTGCGGTAGCTGTAGACACCATCATCAACCAAAAGAGTGAAGATGTCATTTGTGTTTACGTGGCGATCGGTCAAAAAGCTTCTACCGTAGCTCAAGTAGTTAACACTCTTGAAGAAAAAGGCGCGATGGATTACACCATCGTTGTAGCAGCTAATGCTAACGATCCTGCTACTCTACAGTATCTAGCTCCTTACACTGGTGCTGCTTTAGCTGAGTACTTTATGTATAGCGGTAAAGCTACTCTGGTAATTTACGACGATCTTTCCAAGCAAGCACAAGCTTATCGTCAGATGGCGCTCTTGCTACGTCGTCCACCAGGACGCGAAGCTTATCCTGGCGACGTATTCTATCTTCACTCTCGTTTACTAGAGCGTGCGGCTAAACTCAGCGACGATCTGGGTAAAGGTAGTATGACTGCTCTACCTATCATTGAAACTCAAGCTGGTGACGTTTCTGCTTACATTCCTACCAACGTAATTTCGATTACTGACGGTCAGATTTTCTTGTCTTCTGACTTGTTTAACGCTGGTTTCCGTCCCGCCATCAATGCAGGTATTTCCGTTAGCCGAGTGGGTTCTGCCGCTCAAACCAAAGCGATGAAGAAAGTAGCTGGTAAGCTGAAGCTAGAATTAGCTCAGTTTGCTGAACTAGAAGCTTTCGCTCAATTCGCTTCTGACTTAGATGCAGCAACTCAAGCACAATTAGCACGCGGTCAACGTTTGCGTGAAATTCTCAAACAAGCTCAAAATACTCCTCTATCTGTAGCCGAACAAGTTGCAGTTGTATATGCAGGTTTGAATGGCTATATTGATGATATTTCCGCAGAAAAGGCTGCCCCTTTTGCTAAAGGATTGCGCGACTACTTGAAGTCGAATAAACCCAAGTATGCTGAAATCATTGCTGCTGAGAAAAACCTAACCGATGATGCGGAAAAACTTCTCAAAGAAGCGATCGTTGAATTCAAACAGGCTTTTGCAGCATAGTAACTTCAACTTAGGGAAGTGATAAGAGAGGCTGAGAAGCTCAGAGGCTCACAGGCTGAGAAAAGTTTAGATATAGAATCTTCTCTTCTGCACCTCTGCACCTCCGCACCTCTGCACCTCCGCACCCCTGCACCCCTAATCCCTAATCCCTAACCCCTAATCCCTATATCTATGGCAAATCTTAAACTTATCCGCGATCGCATTCAGTCGGTTAAAAACACCAAAAAAATTACTGAAGCAATGCGTTTGGTAGCAGCAGCGAAAGTACGCCGCGCTCAAGAACAAGTTACTTCTACTCGTCCCTTTGCTGATAATTTGGCACAGGTACTTTATAATTTGCAAGGTCGTCTCAAATTTGAAGATGTTGACTTACCTCTATTCAAGCAGAGAGACGTAAATTGCGTTGGTTTGTTAGTAGTTACAGGCGATCGCGGTTTGTGTGGTGGCTATAATGCCAACGTTATCCGTCGTACCGAACAACGAATCAAAGAACTCAAAGCTGAAGGTATAGATTACAAACTGGTTACAGTAGGACGTAAAGCGAATCAATATTTTGAGCGTCGCAATGCACCTATCGATCAAACCTTTTTTGGTTTAGAACAAATTCCTTCCTCAGCGGAAGCATCAAAAATTGCTGATGAACTATTATCTTTGTTCTTATCCGAATCAGTAGACAGAGTTGAGTTAATTTACACTAAGTTTGTCTCTTTGATTAGCTCGAAACCAGTAATTCAAACCTTGCTACCTCTTACCATTCAAGGTTTGGAAGTCAAGGATGATGAAATTTTTAGACTAACTACTCGCGGCGGCGATTTTCAAGTCGAACGGGAAACGGTTACTACTCAAGTGAGCAGTTTTTCTACAGATATGATTTTCGAGCAAGATCCAGTACAAATTCTCGACGCATTGCTACCTTTGTATCTGAACAACCAATTATTAAGAGCATTACAAGAGTCTGCTGCTAGCGAACTTGCTGCAAGAATGACAGCAATGAATAATGCTAGCGATAATGCTTCTGAATTAGTTGGAAGTTTGACTTTAGAATATAACAAAGCACGTCAAGCAGCGATTACTCAAGAATTGCTTGAAGTAGTAGCTGGTGCTAATGCTTTGTAGATTGCTTTGTAGATTAAATACTTAATATTGTTAAAAACGCCTGAAATAATCAAGGCGTTTTTTTTAAATCTATAAACAGTAATTTTGTTTGAGTGATTTAATTTTCAAAGGTTTTAGTTGATAAAGTTTGAGCGCGTAACTTTCTTCACGATTGTTACTTACTGTAGTTTAGACTAATTGCGAGATGGGAGAAGAAAACTTGGAAAGAATGAAGGTCGAATAGGGAGAAAATGAAAAGAGCAAACATCTTCAAACTCTCCCTAAAATGAAATATGACCGATTAAAAACATTCCGTCAAGATACCTACTCAATGTTAGGAAAGGCGCATGATGCAACATTTGAATTAATGGATAGTATCATGACAACGAGAAACGCTAGTTGTTTGGCAGA
>CAZJTL010000182.1:0-10815 GCA_964548905.1 uncultured bacterium
CGATTTGGGCTAAATTATGGCGATCGTTAGCTACTTTTGCAAGAGGTCTATTCTTACTTTAGGGAGATTCGATGCGCGATTTAACTAAAATCTGACAGAGTATTTATATGATTATGATAAAGATCTAATCAATACCGAACTCACAGAAATCTTCAAGCGTCATGACCGTTTCCCCACTTAGTTGGCAAGAACTCGAAACCCTCACAGACTTTCAATTAGACTACGTTAATGGCGCTACTAACGCCCAATCTCGTTTGCGTCTTTTTGGTCATCAGGAATCTGAAGTGCGGGTGACACTCTATCGTGACAACCATGCCTGGTGTCCCTATTGTCAAAAAGTCTGGCTCTGGTTAGAAGAAAAACAAATTCCCTACCGTATCGAAAAAGTTACCATGTTTTGCTACGGACAAAAAGAGAGCTGGTACAAGCGCAAAGTTCCTTCAGGAATGCTACCTGCTCTCGAACTAGACGGTCGCCTCATTACTGAAAGCGACGATATTTTGATTGCTCTAGAACGAGTTTTTGGTTGCTTGGGTTGGGATATGGAAGACCCGAAAGTTCTTCCCCTACGGCGACTGGAGCGATTGCTGTTTAGAGCTTGGTGTAATTGGCTTTGCTATCCATTCAGTTCCCTGCGGGACGATCGCCAGAGACGGGAAAAATTTGTAGAAATAGTTGGTTTGGTCGAAGATGCTCTCTCCAGCACGCCAGGAGCTTATTTTCTAGAGGAATTTAGCACTGTTGATGTCATTTTTACTCCCTACGTCGAACGCATGAATGCTAGTCTTTACTACTACAAAGGCTACTCGATGAGGGAGGAAAACCCCTACTTCAAGGACTGGTTTGCGGCGATGGAAAGTCGATCGACTTATCGCGGTACTCAAAGTGATTTTCATACCCACGTCCACGATTTACCACCACAGATGGGTGGCTGTTATGAAAATGGTGAGCCGCAAATGTTAATCAATAAGGTAAAAGTGAACAATGGACCCTGGTTTGGACTGCCCGATGTGACCTATTTAGAACCAGAAAGTTCTCGTGCTGAAGCTCTACAACGAGTGCTGAAACACCGTGCCAATATTATTCGTGTCAATCCTGCGGACGATCGCTCGATCGATGAAGCTTTACGCTGTGCGCTAACTTCCATGATGACGGGTGAACCGTGTACACCTCCTCCTGACTCCGATCTAGCGCTAAGATACCTGCGCGATCGCGTCAGTGTGCCACGAGATATGTCTATTTACGCCGCTAAGCGACTGCGGACATCCCTAGAAGAAACTGCTGCTCTAGCAGGCGATCGCCAAAGCACACCAATTCCTACCAGCCATCGGCGAGATCAAGATCCAGCCAACTTTGCTAATTGACATCCTCCCACCGCTAAATCCTCCTTCCGTCGGACTATAGCGGGGGATTCCCAAACATCACTATTTGGGTTTCTGTTTCTTTCCATTACTGGTTTTTCGCAACTGCCCTTTAGAGCTATGTCTATCAGGTCTTATGTTCGCTCCACAGACTGTAACTGCGAGTCCCGCAGCCAAAATGTTATGCGCCGCGTTAATATCTCGGTCGTGAGTAGTCGCACAATTAGGACATTTCCACTCTCGGACACTAAGCGGCAACTTATCAATTACAAAATCGCACTTTCCACACTTTTTACTCGATGGGAAAAAGCGATCTATTTTTACCAGTTCCCGACCATACCACTGGCATTTGTATTCAAGCTGGCGAACCAATTCACCCCATCCCGCATCGCTGATGTTCCGAGAAAGGGAACGATTCTTGACCATGTTTCTGACAGCCAAATCCTCAACTGCTATTACTTGGTTTTCGTGTACCAGTTGAGTAGTCAGTTTGTGCAGAAAATCTTTTCTAGAATCCTTAATCCGAGCTTGAATTTTAGCTACGGTAAGTCTTGCTTTTTCTCTATTCAATGTTTGGGATTGGTAATTTTAATCCCGTCGCTAGTAGTAACCAGACTAGTCAAACCTGCATCCAAGCCAATATTTTTAGTATTTGGTTGCAAAGGTTTAACTGTTGGGTCATCAACCAAAAAAGAAACGTACCATCTACCATTCGGTTCGAGCTTAACCGTTACAGTAGAAGGATTGCAAGGTTCGGAAAAATATCTGCTCCAGACTATATTCAGAGGTTCAGAGCATTTAGCCAGCCACAACTTCCCATCTTTCCACTTGAAAGCAGAACGGGTAAACTCAGCACTGCCTCCATTCCTTTTCTTCTTGAAGTTGGGATATTTGGCTCTTTTTGCCCAAAAGTTTTCAAACGCCTTACCCAAGTGGCGAAGCGTTTGCTGGAGAGGGACACAACTAACCTCGTTGAGGAAAGAAAGCTCTTCTTTTTTCTTCCATTCGGTCAACATCGACGAAGTTTCGTTATACCCGACTCTTTCTTGTCGTTGATACCATCCCTCGGTTCTAACAGCAAGAGCTTTGTTGTAAACCAAGCGAACACACCCCATCGTCCTACGCAAGAGACTTTCTTGCTCGGTAGTTGGGTAAAACCTATATTTATAGGCGCGTTCAGTCATTTACAATCTTCAACTCAACAACTTTCACATTATATCATATTCAACGTGAAAAAACTAAACCGCAAGTTAAATTTGCAGACTTCGGGGGTGTTGAAGAGGGGCTGGCTGGCGAATTTACTTCGCCAGTTTAAAAGCCCCGTCCCCTCTCAGTCTGCCCCGTTTCCTAAAGCGCGGATTCCGAGGTCTCCTCGGAATGCTGAGCGCTGTCCCGCCGCTAAATTATTGTTCGTCTGGACGACTCACTCAACTGTAGCGGGGGTCTCCACGGGAAGCAGATGACCTTGAGTAGCGATCGAATCACCTGTTTAATTTGATAAATGTAGCTGTGAACCCAAATTAGTTTTATAAACTTCGATTCTAGTTTGAAAAGCTTCTTTGAATTGAGGCATATGAGTTACGGCGAGAATGCAAGAAAAATCAGCCGCGATCGCGTTGATAGCTGCAATTAATCGATCGCATCCTTCTGCATCTTGTGTACCGAAACCTTCATCGACGATGAGTATCTGTAAAGAAGTACCCGCACGCTGCGCCAATAATCTCGCCAGCGCTAAACGAATGGAAAAGTTAATCCGAAATGCTTCTCCACCAGAATAGGTTTCGTAGGGACGAGTACCTCTAGCGTCGGCGATTAAAATATCGAGTGTATCGATTAATTTATTGGCGCTACTCCCTTTTCCCGATCGCTGAGTTAAAAACTGAACGTGTAATTGATTTCCCGTTAATCTGGCTAAGATTTGATTGGTTTCTGCTTCCAGCTGTGGTAGGACGTTTTCAATCATTAAGGCTTGAATTCCATTTTTGCCAAAAGCTTGGCTCAATTCTTGATAGACGATCGTTTTGCGGCGCACTTGTTTGAGTTGGATTTGAGTTTGTTGGTGTTGTGTTTCTAAAAGTTCAATTTGTTTGAGGAATTGCTCTAAACGTCCCTGTTGAGCGATCGCTTGGTCTAATTGCTGTCTTCTTTGCTGAATTTGTAATTCTTTTGCCTGAATTTCAAGGCGACTATCGCTAATGTTGGCTTGTTGGGTACTAAATTTTTCTAGTTGCTGTTTACTAGTATTTTTGTCGTGGATTTTTGCTTGCAGGAGTTGTTCTAATTCTTG
This sequence comes from uncultured bacterium, assembly GCA_964548905.1. Taxonomy (GTDB): domain Bacteria; phylum Cyanobacteriota; class Cyanobacteriia; order Cyanobacteriales; family Xenococcaceae; genus CAZJTL01. The sequence continues at coordinate 3,649 of CAZJTL010000182.1, forward strand.
AAAGCGCTGTTTTAGATGGGGATGTTGCTGTTGCGCTTGCTGTAATTCTTGATATTTTAGCTGCCAAGATTGAGCAGTACGTAAATTAGCCAGCAAATTTTGATGATAGGTGCGATCGTAACCTAATTCAATAATATATCTCTCTAGCTGCTGTATCTGTTGTTTGAGTTGTGCGTTAGTATGAAGATGATTTATTTGAGCCTGTAAATTAGCAATTGCAGCTACTAATTCAGGTTTTTGTCTATCGATCGCTTCTTGGCGGCGTTTAGCATCTTCAATTTTCGCTTTTTTGATTTCTGCCCAACGAAAACTATCAACTCTATCTCTTGCTAAGGCGTGAGTTCGTTCGTCGTAGTTAAGCTGTTGGAGTTGCAGTTCCAGGGCTTTAAATTCTGATTGTAAATCTGCGGCATAGTTACCAATCGTTAGAGATTGTTCTAAACCAGTAATTTCTACTTTAATTTGTTGCAGTTGGTGGTTAATTTCGGCGGTAGCTTCTAATTGCGCTTCCAGTTGTCCTAATTGTTGTTGCAGGGAAGTATAAGGAGACAATTCTCGATCGATTTGTTTGTATTCTGCTCTTAATACCTGTAATTCTCGCTCACTAACGGCTAATTGCTCTCTAATCAGCCAAAATTGCTGTTCGATCTCATGATGTTGGCTTTGAGTTTTAAGAATGACGCGATCGCGATGCTTTTCGTCTAAGTCTTGTTCGCATAAAGGACAGGCTGCATCGGGAGTTTGCAACATTTGTAGCTTTTGTCGTAATTCTTCGATTTGTTGTTCGCAAGTACGCTGATTTTCTTGCAATCTCGTCTGAAAGTTTCTTTTTTCTAATCCTTTTTCTTCGACTCGCTTTTGATAAATCTTTTTTTTATCTAACTCACCAATTTCTGCATTTACCGCGATCGCTGTTTGTTGCATTTGGGGTAATTGCGCTAATTGATGCGAAAATTGATGTTCTTGTGCTTTTAATTGCTCTAACTTAGCCGATAATCTCGCTTCTGCACGTTCTATGTCTGTTTGCAATTGCTGACGTTGTTTTAGTAGGGGTGAAACATTATGTTGCAGTCGATCCAATTCTTTGAGACGCTGACGATGAGAATAGAGTTTTTCTAGGGCAATTTCCACATCAGTTGCTTGGGAAATAATTTGTTGTAGTTCTTGTTCTTGTTCTTGTAAAGTTTCTAGCTGGGTTTCTGCTTGTCTTAGTTGCAGGTTAAGTTCGTTAGCTTGTTGCAGTAATTTCTGTTCTAAGTCTAGTTTTTGTTGTTGTGCGTCGCGATCGGCTTGAAATTTCGCCGCAAAACTTTCTTCTTCCTGTTGCAATCTCTGTAATTCCTGATAACCAGCAGTAATTTCTGGTTGACGATCGCATAATTTTTCTATCTCTGTCAATTGACGATTAAGCACGTTGAGATCTTCAGACAGGCGATCGCAATCTTGAGTCAAATTTTGATATTGTGTTTGTTGCCAAGTTAATTGTTGTTCCCACGCTTGTCTTTGATGCTCGATCGCTTGTAATTGTTCTAATTTTTGCGAATCTCGCTCTTGTTCTCGATGCAGTTGGTTTAATTGTGCGTCTAACGTCTTTTTATCTAGATCGATCGTTTCTTTTTGTGCTAATTGTTCGGCGATCGGTTGCAGACTTTGCTCCAATTGGTCTGCTTGTCCCTTATACTGCCTAGAGAAGTCTTTAGCTTTAGTGGCTAATTCTTCATATTGTTCTAACTTGAGCAAATCTGCCAAAATTTGTTTGCGTTCGTTAGGACGGCGCAACATAAACTCGTCAGCACGTCCTTGGCGCAAATAGGCTGAATTAATAAAAGTGTCGTAATCTAGTTTTAAGCAGGAAACGATTTGCTGTTGAGTTGCTCTTACTCCTTTAGCTGTCAAAGTCCGAAAGTAACCAGACTCGTTTTGGACTTGAAATTCGAGGGAACTACTTTTTCCCCGTGATCGAGAACGAATCACTTTATAAACTAGATCTTTACAAATAAACTCAAAATCAACCCGCACATTGGTTGCACCTGCATGAATTACATCGTCTTCTGTTACAGTGCGGCTTTGTCCCCAAACTACCCAAGTAATTGCTTCGAGTAAAGAGGATTTACCAGCACCATTAGCACCACAAATACAGGCTGTATGCAAGCCACGAAAATCTAGATTGGCTTCGCGATAGCTGAGGAAATTTTTCAGGGTTAACTGTAGCGGAATCATTCTCCAGCAAAGTGTAGTGGGTTAAAAATTAAATCCAAACTAAAAGCAATTTTAGATTGATTTTTAGTAGTTAAGTTTTTATTTAATCAATATCTATTTACTTTACAGCAATTTTCCTTTGAATAAAGTACATTTCCATGTTGATCGAGCTTTTTCTAGATGGCGATCGACAATCGACAATTGATAAATATAATACAAAAAGTTAATGATTAGACGATTTGAACTTTAAATGTTGAATTTTTTGAGCAAAGTAAGTATTAAGTTTTATTTAATATGTTTTACATTAATTAATGTTTCTCTTTAAAAATTGATGTTTGCATCGTTCCGATTATGACTAAATTGCAAATTGCGATCGCTTAGTATCATTTTTAAATAAGAACTAGGTTTGCTAGTAATTAAATTAATTTAGTTTTTATGTTAAGTAAATTTTTTCTTAGAATAAAGTAATAAAGCAAAAAAAGTATTCGATCCACCAAGTAAAACATTGAGATAGCAAATGCCAAACTAAAAAACTTAGCTAGAGATAAATGGCATTTGGCTCAAACTATAGTCTGATTCAATATCTTTATTGCTTGGCGGAATTTTATGAGAACATTTTTTCTAACAGGGGTTATGTCGATTATGAAAACAACTGTCAGAGGAATAGATAACCTAAACGTCTTGTCTGAACGATGGTGGGATGACTTCTGTAAGTGGATTACTAGTACCAACAATAGAATTTATATCGGCTGGTTTGGCGTTCTCGCGATTCCAACCCTTCTAGTAGCTACCACCTGTTTTATTCTGGCTTTTTTTGTGGCACCACCTGTAGATTTGGATGGTATTCGCGAACCAGTAATTGGCTCGATTATGGGGAACAATAATGCGATCAGCGCTGCTGTCATTCCCACATCGGCGGCGATCGGTCTGCACTTTTACCCAATTTGGGAAGCTGCTTCTGTGGAAGAATGGCTTTACAATGGTGGGCCGTATCAACTAATCATATTTCATTTCCTAATCGGTATTTGGTGTTACTTAGGAAGATTGTGGGAACTCAGCTATCGTGAAGGCTTACGTCCTTGGATTGCCGTTGCTTTTTCTGCACCTGTTGCGGCTGCAACAGCAGTCTTGTTAGTTTATCCGATCGGTCAAGGTAGTTTTTCCGAAGGATTACCATTAGGAATTGCAGGCACTTTTCATTTCATGCTTGCTTTCCAAGCCAACCATAATATCTTGATGCATCCATTCCATATGTTAGGAGTTGCTGGTGTTTTTGGTGGTGCTTTGTTGAGTGCATTGCATGGTTCCTTAGTAACTTCTACTCTATTTCGAGCCACATCAGAAGAAGAATCAGCCACTACTGGTTATAAATTCGGACAAAAACAGATTACCTATCACTATCAAGCTGGACACTATGGCTTTTTAGGACGTTTGCTCTTACCTTGGTTTGCCAGCAACAATCATCGTGCTTTCCATTTCTTATTAGCCGCATTACCAACCATCGGTATTTGGTTCGCTGCGCTAGGTGTAGCATCGATGGCATTTAATCTCAATGGCTTTAATTTTAATCAGTCAATTTTAGATGCTAACGGTCAAGTAATCAGAAGCGATGCGGATTTAATCAATCGAGCTAATCTTGGCATTCAATCCATGTACTCACCTAATACTCATCATTTTCCTGTGGTTTTGTTTTAACTGTCTGCGGCTAAGAGATCGATCGCACTGATATTTGGTAGCGATTGTCTTGAAGATGACCAATGTAATTTTACCTCTGGGGCGATCGCAAATGACTATTGAGGCGATCGCCCTTACTCTTATCAGATTTCTTCTTCCTCTTGTTCAATATAGTTTATTGATATCTTAGGCGGTCTAACAGTTTAATCGATCGAGCAACTAGTAGCGTTGAATGTTCTTATGCCCTAAGTAGTCTATAAGCTAGGTTTTCCCCGTTAGCGGGGAAACGGAGAGAGAGGGATTTGAACCCCCGTTGACGTTACCGCCAAAGCGCATTTCGAGTGCGCCGCATTCAACCACTCTGCCATCTCTCCAAGAGTGAGTCCTATGTCATTCTACTAGAACAGGGAAAAGTTTGACTACTTGTTTACAGAGTAAAACTTTCTCGTTCTTGAGTGCTAATTGATTTCAATTCCTTTTGAGGTTGCCATTGCACTGCGCCATCGCGATTGGTGAAATATAGTTTAATGTTGTGCTGTTCGATTTGTGCGCTAGTTTCTCGATCGATCCGATCGGAAGTTGCGATCGCAACTTGAGGTTGGATAATTGCTAACCAATCTTTAGCTAATTTATCACCCTTCCATAAAAGTATTGGTGATTTAAGCTGGTTTTGAAGATTGAGACGATCGCCTGCGAGATCTTGAGTTTGTCCTAGCAACAACCAAGTTTGTCCTGCGATTTTAAATTGCAACCAAGATGGTTCTGTTTTAACTAAACTAATCTCTGTGGCATGACTAGAAATAAGGCGATCGACTGATAGAGTTTCTATTTGCTTTACTTTTAGCTTGGTTTTAATTAATTTGGCATCAAGATTAGTAGAAAAATTAGCGATCGCAAAACTTTTATCAATCTCACTCCAACCACTACTCAAATTTTGATTCGAGGCTAAAGCTACCGCGAGATCGAGGTGATTGATGCCTTGACTTGCCAGAAAAGGAATGACTCCATATCTAGCTGTATCAGCTTCTCCACTGTTAATTAAAATATTTTTTCCTCGATCTTGAATGACGATAACTGGCTCATTTTTAGTAGCTAATACCGTTACTTGAATTAGTGTCGAACGAAAATAGCAGACAGGCATTGAAATTAAAGTAATTGCTAATAAACTAATTAACCACCAGCGAGATTGACACCATTGATTCAGCCAAATCGAGATTAGTAAGCCATAAATTAACAGCATCACACCGAGAGGAATATTGCCGATCGCCAAAGAACTTCCTGGTAAACTTGTAAATAACTCCACCAACCAGATTAATAGCGAGGTGGGGTAGTATAGCAACCAAGCGATCGCGCTACCAGCTACAGGTAAAATCAAAGCTGCTGTTGCACTAACCATTCCACCCAAACTAATAATCGCAATCAAAGGCGTAACGATGACATTGATGGGAATGCTATAGGTGGCGATCGTACTAAAAACAAAGATTAATAGTGGCAGAGTCCAAACAGAAGCAGCAATGGGAACGGCAATAAAAGAGGCGATCGTACTTGGTATCCAATCCAATCTTGTTTGCAATCCTGAAGCCGTTGTAACTAAACCAAAGGTAGCCAGGAAACTGAGTTGAAAACTTAAATCCCAAATCCACAAAGGATTTAAAATTAACAAAATAATGGCAGCTAAAAATAGAGAAGCCAAAGGCTTGATTTCTCTTTCCATGACAATGCCAATTAAAGCACCAACTCCCATCAATCCCGCACGTAATATCGATGGTTGAATGCCAGTTAAACCAATATAAATGCCTAAAACACTCAAACCAATGATTAGCTGCCATCCCTTTGCTAAACGTTTTGTCAAGGCGATCGCTACGCCTAACAACAAAGACACCTGAAACCCAGAAGCAGCAAAAACATGAGCCAAACCAGCTTGAGTAAAGCGATCGCGTAGATCGTAAGGGATGTCTACTGCTTTGGCACCTAATACCATCGAACTAAGCAATGCACCAACTCGATCGCCTAATCCGATCGCCTGTGCATTGACTATTCTTTTTTGTAATTTCCACAAAGCAAATATAGGTTCGTTTCCTTTGGCAAAAGAAATTTTCTTTCCTTTTAAACCAGCAAAAATACCTTGACGATTGAGATAAGCTTTAAAATCAAATCCGTTAGGATTTAATGCCGACTTGGGTAAATATAATTTTCCCGTTACATAGACTCGGCGATTGGGATACAAACCAATTTGACCTTCTTGGGGTAAGGTTACGTATAAGATACCAGTAATCTTTTTAAAACCAGAGTTAAAGTCTTTTTTCTGATGAATGCTAATTTGCTCCGATCGCAGTAAAAATTGTATTTTTTGGTTGCGGGTTAATCTCGGTCGATCTACAATTTTGCCTCGCACTGTCACCGAGACATTGTTTATTTCGCTATTCTGAGTAATTAGCTGACTGATATCTTGGGCATCAGGAACGGGTACGCGCAACAGAAAATATACTACAGCTAAAATCGCGATCGCGCCTGCGATCGTCCACAACTTCAAATCTTTACCTAGCCAAAAAAAACGCGGCACGATCGTAGCCGCGATCACCGTTAAAATTATTAAACCGCCTACTGCAATCGCTATTTGTACCCAAGTAGGTTCGGTAGTAGAGAAAGCGAAACTAGCTGTAGACAATAAACCAATTACATAAGCTAAGCCAACAATTACTACATTATTACGATTCATTGTTCTTTGCAGGTACGAGCAAAACTGGACAGGATGATTGGCGAATTACGCCTTCGCTAACACTACCTACTAACGTCTTATACAAAGCACTGCGCCCGTGAGAACCAATCACAATTAAATCGGCTTGCAGTTTATTTGCTTGAGCTAAAATCGCCTCTGCTGTATCACCTTGAATTAATAGGGAGGTTACATTAATTCCCTTACTTTCTAATTCTGATGCCTTGGCTTGTATATCTCTATGTTCTTTTCGTAGAGTTTCAGCACGCCAGTTTCGTTCGGTCTGCGGCCCAGTCTCATAGCCAATGAACTCAGGATCGGGAGCAGCAACATGAATTAACCATAACTTACTTGAGAAAGAAAGAGCTATTTCTGCTGCTGTCTCGATCGTTTTATTGGTGACATCAGAAAAGTCTATTGCTACTAGGATATTTTTCAAATTGAACCCTACCAGTTAAATGTTCCTCTTTTCTCAAATATGTTACATTTACTGGAAAATTGCCCTAATTATTAACTCGATCGATACATTAGACCTCTTGCAAAAGTAGCTAACGATCGCCATAATTTAGCCCAAATCG
>CAZJTL010000183.1:0-10617 GCA_964548905.1 uncultured bacterium
TCTTTGTTGTTAGTAGTTTCAGTAAGAAAGTTTCCTTACATTGACTGATTACGTAGGGTAGATTTTTTTTATGCACTTTCCTAATCAATAAGGAAATTATGCCTATCTCGTCTTTGGATCGAGCGCATCTCGCAAACCATCACCAACATAATTAATACTCAATACCGTTAAAAAAATTACCAAACCTGGAAAAATAGCCATATGAGGTGAAGAGATCAAATAGTTTTGTGCGTCAAACAGCATTCTTCCCCAAGTTGGTACATCAGGAGGAAAACCCAATCCCAAAAAACTCAGAGTAGACTCAGCAATAATCGCATTGCCAACAGCAAGAGTAGCCGCAACAATAATGATACTGATTACATTAGGTAAAATGTGAACCCAAATTAGTCTACTTGGAGTTGCGCCGATCGCTCTAGCAGCAGCAACAAATTCTAATTCTCGCAACTTGAGAAAATTAGACCTTACCAATCTTGCTACAGACATCCAATTGAGTCCACCAATTACCAAAACTACTAGCACAAAAATACCTAATTCTGGTCCTGCAATCGCTTTAATCGCATCCCGAAATAAATAGACAATCAGTAATAGTAAAGGTAGCTGAGGCAAAGCTAAAAATAAATCGGTGAGGCGCATCAAAATGCCGTCAATAATTCCGCCATAAAAACCAGCGATCGCACCGATCGCAGTTCCCCAAAAAATTGCTACTACCATCGCCGCCATTCCTACTGTTAGAGAAACCCGTCCGCCAATCAAGATTCTGGCTAGTAAATCTTGTCCCAAATCGTTAGTACCAAAAGGATGTTGCCAACTTGGAGGAGAAGCAGATTGAGCAAAATCAATTTGGTCGATCGAAGCGTGATAGACGAAGGGTAACAAAACGATGCTCAATACAATAATTATTAGTGTTATTGCCCCTAGCATCGCCATCCTATCTCGACGAAACCGTTGCCAAGTTTCTTGTAAGACTTTTACTTGACCAATTCTTGACATAATTCCTCACTTTGGATTGGAGTCTTCTGTTACCGATCACCATAGAGTAATCTGCAAACCTTCTACTAACTTTCGCGTCACAAAATTAATTAGAGAGTCCATATTTTCTGTGTCCGAGTTGGGCAATAGTCCATCCATAATTAACATTGCTAGCCCATGCACTGATGACCAAGCAGCCCAAGCTAATTGCACTGAATCCTCAGAACTAAGCTTACCTGTTTTTTGCCCTGCTTCGATCGCTTCTACTAAAACAGCAAATGCTTCCTTACCAGCTTTATTTAGAGATGGATACCGATCTTGTTCTCTCTTTTGTCTACCAAACATGACTCGATAATGAGTGGGATGGGCGATCGCAAACTTAACATAAGCAACCCCGATCGCTTCTAATCTTTTCAGAGGATCGCTAATTGCTCGATCGCCTGCTTGCTTCATCGCTTGAGTTAGTTTAATAAATCCTTCCTCTGCTACTGCTGCTAACAATGCTTCTTTGTCCTGAAAATGACGATAGGGTGCAGCATGAGATACTCCTACTCTCCGCGCTACCTCCCGCAATGACAAGCTACTGAGATCTGCTTCAGAAATTAGCTCGATCGCTCCCTCTATTAAAGCCTTGCATAAATCTCCATGATGATAAGTCTTCCTGTTGCTCATACTTAAATGACACAAATTTTTAAGCTAATTTTTTGATTCGTATGTTTACAGCGTCAACTTTTACGCTAATATAATGTTAACAGTGTCAACATACATTCGATCGCAGGAGACTAAAATCATGTCTTACAGTTCCGACGAAGTACAAAACATCTTAAAAATAGCGATGACGCGATCGCAGGATGAAAGCTTTTCCAAACAGCAATTACGGGAAATGGCAGCAGAATTAGGAATCAATGCAGACGATCTTAAAGCAGCCGAACAAGAATGGCTCAATCAACGCCAACAAAGCCATCAACAACAAGCAATATCTAAACGAAGAAAAAAAGCGTTCATCGCTCACCTAATTCCTTATTTAGCAGTCAATACATTTTTAGTTATTATCAATTTAGCGACAACACCCCATACTTTTTGGGCAATTTACCCGATCGCTGGTTGGGGATTAGGTTTATTTTTCCATGGATGGGCAGCTTATCAACTACCCATAAAGGCGATCGATAGCCAAGAGCGTCTATCTCCAATTGGGTGTAAATTAAGAGCTAAAATTCCTAATTTATAATTAATTTTCGCGCTTTCTTTGTCAGGGTGGCAATTTACGAATGAATAAAGAACAAATTAATACTATTCCCATGGCACCACCAGGTTTTAAATCTGGTTTTATAGGTATTATTGGCAGACCTAATGTAGGTAAGTCAACCTTAATGAATCAGCTTGTAGGACATAAAATAGCCATTACTTCCCCTACAGCGCAAACTACCAGAAATAGACTTCAGGGAATACTGACTACATCTGAGGCGCAATTTATTTTTGTTGATACCCCTGGTATTCACAAACCCCATCACGAATTAGGAAAAATTTTAGTGAAAACCGCTCAAAGCGCTATCGATTCAGTCGATCTAGTCCTTTTTGTCGTCGATAGTTCCAGCATCGCAGGTGGTGGCGATCGCTTTATCGTTGAATTGCTCAAACGAACTAAAACTAAAGTTATTTTGGGATTGAATAAATCTGATTTGCAATCATCAAATTATCAAAAACTCGATGATAGCTATAAAGAAATGATTGAGACTTATGGTTGGCAGATCGGCAAGTTTTCTGCTCTTACAGGTGATGGGATAGAAACACTACAGAACTTACTGAGCCAAAATTTAGATCCTGGTCCCTATTATTATCCTCCCGAACTGATTACCGATCGACCAGAACGTTTCATTATGGGAGAATTGATTAGAGAACAAATTTTGTTATTGACCCAACAAGAAATTCCTCATTCAGTCGCGATCGTAATCGAGCAAGTTGAAGAAACGCCCAATCTTACTCGCATTTTTGCCAGCATCAACGTCGAACGTAGCTCTCAAAAAGGCATTCTTATTGGTAAAGGTGGCAGTATGCTCAAACAAATTGGAATGCAAGCACGTCAACAAATTCAAAAATTAATAGCAGGAGAAGTGTATCTAGAATTATTTGTCAAAGTAGAACCTAAATGGCGACAATCGAGAATGCTTTTAACAGAATTTGGTTACAGTTTAGAAGGGTGAAGGAAAATAAGAAATGAGACTTAACAAGTGACCCAATCAATCAATACTTCATGTAAGGATTCAGGTCGGAAATAGTTGACAGAGGTAACATGATCAGAGATCATCAGTGTCATGAAGAAAAAAGTTCCCCTACAGCAAAGCGATGACGAACTTTACCAACTGTCAAAGGAGGAATTGGTAGAGACAATCAAAGTGCTGAGTGCGGAAATAGCAAGACTTAAAGAAATAATCAGTAAAGATAGCCAAACCTCATCTCTTCCGCCGTCGCAAGACATCATCAAAAAATCAGAAAAAAAGAAATCAACAGAAGATATTTCACCTCATGAGCCAAAACGCTCCCCAGGAGGACAACCAGGACATACGGGAAAAACCCGTAAAGGTTTTGGGAGAGTAGATAGAATTGAAGTTTTACGCCTAGAGGTATGTCCAGATTGTGGCTCAACTCACTTGAAAGATGATGCACAAAAGGTCGAAATCAAACAAGTAGCGCAATTGATTGCCAACCCAATTGAAATAGTCGAATATCAGAGAGTTCAAAGCCAATGCCATCAATGCGGAAGAGTTAACAATGCCAACTGGAGTAATGAAATAATACCTGGGCAAGATTTAGGGGTAGGTTTACAAGCATTAATTGGTTGGTTAGGCAATTATGCTCATATGCCCTACACTAAAATCCGAGAGTTAATTCAGGAACTAGGACAAATCGAGATTGGCGAAGGAACACTAGTCACAACGAATCAAAGAGTTGCACAAGCGCTCTTTACACCAGTCGAAGAATTGAAAGGTTGGGTAAAAACCTCCCAGCCAAATGTCCATGTAGATGAAACACCATGGACAGTTAAAGGGGTGAAAGAATGGTTGTGGGTAGTTGCACATCCAGCATTTTGTTTGTTTCATGCCGCAGATACACGCTCGCGAGCAGAACTGGAATCATTGCTTGGCTCTGAGTATCGTGGAGTTCTCAGTAGTGATGATTTTAGCGTTTACAATGGTTATCCTGTGGCAGCACAACAAAAATGTTTAGCCCATATGCTTCGACATTTCAAGAGTTTGCTCAAATCTCCAGGATTAAACAATATTGCCATTGGTGAAACCTTCGTTGATTTAATCAATGATGTCTTTGATCATTATCGTTGTTTTCAAACTTCGGGCGATCTTAAGACCTACACTGAATGGGCTTGTGGATTTAAATCTCAGTTAACTGACGCTTTTAATCGATGGATACCCAATGCGGGAGCAACGGCAAAAAACCTCTTGTCTAAGCTGCGCGATCGCTACGACCAATGGTGGTATTTTCTTGACCATCCAGAAGTCCCTCCTGATAATAACTTGGCGGAACGCTCATTAAGATTAGCTGTTACTAAAAGAAAGATTAGTGGTGGTTCGCGATCGCTACAACGGTTTAGTGATACTGCAAGCCTATTAACTGTTGTACAAACCTGTCGTTTCCGAGCTAGTTCTGTTATCGACTTCTTTGAAGAGGCATTACGCGCTTATGTTAGTCATACAATGGTCTACCCTTCGCTAATTCCTTTTTCTGCGACCTGAATCCTTACGAAAATTTCAATCAAAAGATCTCATTAATCACCTCTAAATTCAAAAAACCATTAGCTATTCAAGAGTTTTTAATTATTAGTAATGGCTTTCAAAAAGTAGATAAAGATAGTGAAACCTTGAAGAAATTATTGGCAATTCAACAAAGTAGGTTTGGTAAAATTGTATCCTATGATGATTTTAATTCTTATATATTGGCTAAATATAATTTGTAAGATCGAGTTCTTCCGATCGCTTAAAATAAATAGACAATTCCAGAAAGAGATAATACATCTTCTCTAATTAGATCTCAAAAAAGCTTCTTTAAACGATAAATTTTAAAAAATAAAAAAAATATTAAAAATAAAAACGATTCACCTAATGTAATTATAATCAATAACTAATAATCAATAACCAATAATAAAAAATGAAAACATTTTTGTTAACAACAGGACTGATTTTTTTCAGTGCTGGAAATATTTTGGCTGTAGATTTAACTAACAATGATGCTCAGGCACATCAAGTAAAAATTACTGAAGGTAGTAATCAGCCTACTCAAGTTTCGATCGAGCCTGGTGCGACTAAATCTATATGCAGCAGTGATTGTCAAATAGAAGTAGACGGCATTGGTAGCGTAAATGCTAAAAGTAAAGACAAAATCGAGATCGAAGAAGGAAAAATAGTTTTACCTACCACCAGTTTATAAATTAGGAGAGATAAAAATGAACAAAAAATATTGGATTGGTTCGATCGCATTTCTCGGTGCAATTTTCATTCCTAGTACTCTTCTAGCTCAAAATACTAATTGGGTGACCATGCTCGATCGAACAGCCTCTAAAGAATTAAAGGGATATACCTTAAAAAAACCAGCCCCCATGAGAACGGGAGAATTGACAGCAAAGGGAACGATCGAACTTCCAGTTCGCTTGCGTCAAGGTCAAAAATATGGCTTTGTCGGTCTATCGGATAAGATGAACAACGATGTCGATCTACAACTTAGAGATGCAGATGGCAATGTTGTAGACCAAGATGATGATTCAGACGGAACTGCTATTGTCGTCTTCAATCCACCGACAAGCGGCGCATACGATCTAGTCGTTAGTATGTATTCTTGCCAAAAAACATCTTGCAATTATGCAGTAGGGGCATATAACAAGAAATAAGGAGTAACAATATATCCTTTTATTTTTCCCGTTCCTTTGGCAACTCCAAACCCTACTCTAGTTTTTGCCAAGGTAACGGGATTAATTATGGCTAAAAGTCCACAGATAAACCCGAATAAACACAGATTGAACTAAGTAGCAATTTTGACTAATTAAGACTTACAGTAAAAAAGTAGAGTTATGGAATGATTAGCTTTTGACCAATAGATTATGGATCGGGTCTTTATTTGCGATCGCTTCTATATTTACAGTGTTACTTCCAGGCGATGCTATTTGGCAATCTCGCGCCGATCGAACTAGCAAAAAGCCAGCCTCGATTAAAGTAGATCAATTTGGCTATCGTCCGCAAGATCGAAAGGTTGCTGTAATTATCGATCCGCAGTTTGGATTTAACCAAGGAGATGCAGTTAATCCAGGTAAGATTTACCAAGTAGTTGATGCTAAGACTGGTAAAGTCGTCTTCTCAGGAACGATCGCTGCTTGGAATCAAGGTAAAACTCAGCCAAATTCAGGCGATCGTGGTTGGTGGTTCGATTTTTCTGGTGTCAAAAAATCAGGAAGCTATTACATTCGCCAACGTCAAAATAAGCCTCAGCAAGATCTTCGTTCCTACACTTTTGAAATTGCCAATAACGTCTATCAAAAGCCTCTTCAAGCAGCGATGCGAACCTTTTTCTATCAGCGCTTGGGATTTGTCAAAAAGCCTCCCTATGCCGATCCACGTTGGCAAGACGATGCTGCTTTTCTGGGAGCAAACCAGGATACAGAAGCAAGATCCATCCTGACTAATGACAATCCTAGGGATATGAGAGGAGGTTGGCAAGATGCAGGAGACACTAATAAATACGTTACTTTTGCTCAGCCTGCTGTGCATCAACTATTGACTGCTTACCGAGATAATCCTCAAGTTTTTACCGATGACTTCAACATTCCCGAATCAGGTAATGGCATTCCCGATTTAATTGACGAAGTAAAATTTGAGATGGATTGGCTCAAAAGAATGCAAGATCGAGACGGTGGAGTATTTATTAAACTGGGGACCAAAGATTATAAACATGCCAAAAAGCCTAGTTTAGATCGTCGTCCTCGTTTTTACGGACCCAAGTGTTCCTCTGCTACTATCTCTGCTGCTAGCATGTATGCTCACGGGGCGATCGTCTTTTCTCAGTTTAAACCTCTGCAACAATATGCTCAAGATTTAGAAAATCGAGCTATTAAAGCATGGAAATGGTATCAAGCTAATCGGAAACGAAATGACTGTGACAACGGTGAAATTAAATCTGGAGATGCCGATCGCACGATCGAACAGCAAAAACAAGAAAGTGTAGTAGCTGCAATTTATCTATTTGCTTTGACTGGACAACCAGAATACAGTCGCCAGGTTAAAGAAAATATTTATTCCACTCGTCCTTGGTGGGACAGAAATTGGTCTTGTTACGACCCCGATCGCGCTGATGCATTATTATTTTATTCTCGTCTACCCAATGCCGATCGAGCCACTCGCGATCTCATTATCAAGCGTTTAAAGGCGCTAGCAACAGGTAAAGGTCATAATTTTGGTTTTCATCCCGATCGCGACTTATATCAGGCTTATATTGCCGACAAAGCTTATCATTGGGGTAGTAACATGATTAGAGCCAACTGTGGCAATCAAAATTTAGATGTAATTGCTGACAATATTCATCCAGGTCATGACAGCTTCTATCGCAATCAAGCACTAGGAATTCTCCATTATTTTCATGGAGTAAATCCCTTTAGTGTGGTCTATCTCAGTAATATGTACCAATATGGTGCAGAAAATTCTCTTAATGAGATTTATCACGAGTGGTTTGGCGATCGCTCCGATTACGATAACGCCCTAACTTCTAAATATGGTCCGGCACCTGGCTATCTTCCTGGGGGACCAAATAAAAATTATAATGGCAATGCAACACCACCTAAAGGTCAACCGCCACAAAAATCCTATCGCGATTTTAATTCTATTCCCGATAAATCTTGGCAGATTAGCGAACCAGCGATCTATTATCAGGCTGCTTACATTAAACTAATTTCCAACTTTGTCAATGAGTAACTGTCAACTACCCAACCCTGATTACTTCGCTATCGCTGCGTAATACAAGGTGGGCTTGAAACAGCCAGGTTTCAACTAAGAGTTGCACTAGCCTAAAAGCTAATAGTTGGTACAAGACTTCCGAATGTTTCCCTAGTTCGGATTATCTCTAAGCTTCCTGGTTTGGAGCGCTTGCGGAAAGGACATCTTACTATTAGTGGGTGAAGGGACAAATTACATTTATTGGGTTATACCATGCAAAGAGTACCAGTTTTAGCGCCAGACGGCACGCCACTTATGCCAACCAAACCTAGCAAAGCAAGAAGATTGCTACAAGCAGGAAAAGCAAAAGTGGTGCATAACAAACTCAATATATTCTGCATCCAGTTACTTTTTGAGCCATCAGCTCGAAAAACACAAGATGTAGTAGTTGGAATAGATCCTGGGAAATTGTTTTCAGGAATAGGAATCCAAACTTCTAAAAATACTCTATTCAAAGCACATCTAGTTCTACCGTTTAAAGCAGTAACAAAAAAGATGGATGCTAGAAGGTTGCTTAGAAGGGCTAGACGAGGTAGAAGAATCAATCGAAAAGTGGCGTTTCAATATAGAGCGCATCGTCAAAAAAGATTCGATAACCGTCGTCAAAAGAGACTTCCACCTTCTATTCGAGCTAACAAACAGCTAGAACTTCGCGTACTAAAAGAATTGTGCAAAGTGTTTCCTCTTTCACATGTTCGATACGAAGTCATCAAAGCGAGAACAGAAAATGGAAAAGGAAAAGGTTTTTCTCCTGCAATGGTCGGGCAAAAAGTAATGCTTCAATGGCTAAATAAAATTCTTCCTACAACAACTCAGGAAGGATGGCAAACCAGCATATTGCGCCAACAATTACGCCTTCCAAAAGATAAAACAGATAAGTCTAAACAATCTCCTGAGACTCATGCTAACGACGGGATTGCTCTAGCTGCTAGTCACTTTATGAACAACGAATGGAAAAAGAAATCAGTATAATTATTTAAGTAATACTTAAATAAGGTCAGCCAGTTAAGATATCTTCAAAACAGCTATAAATTAAGCTTTTTATTAAAATAATCTTTTGACTTACTAATTTACCTTATTTTCTTGGCAAAAAATATACACTTATTTCCAGGGTAAATAACGATGTAAAACGCTTTTTATTCGCATATACTCCGTATCATCACAACTAGAATTGACGGATATAACTCATCAAAATATGCGAAATAAGCAAATTTTTAAACTAATTACTACAGCTTCAATTGCTGGTATATTTTCTACTATTGCTCCAGTAATTCTGACTCAAAAAGCATCTGCAACCACTGTTGGAGATAGCGGCAGTCACAAGATTTTTGTATGTCATGTTAATCCCAGCCTTAGCCAAGTTATTGATATAGACAAACACGGATGGGATGGTCATGATGGTCATTCTAATGATTACATCTTGAGCGGTAGTAATTATATTGATGGCGACTCTTGTTCACCAACTCCACCTGCTGGAACGCCTACAATGGCAACAGCCAAAATTCCAGTCAGTGTCGAGTTATTCCTATCTATTGACGTATCGGGAAGCGTTGATACCAACGAATTTAATTTGCAAAAAAATGGCTATGTTCAAGCCTTCAAAAGTCAAGAAATTAAAGATGGGATTGCTCGTTTACCAGATGGCATGGCGGTAGCTGTACAGTATTGGGGTAGCAATCCTTACAATCCTCTAGCAGTAAATTGGCGAATCATCAAAAATGCTGCTGATGCTGAAGCTTTTGCCACTACAATGGCTAGTACAACTAGACCTGGTGGTGGAGGCACTAATATTAAAGGCGCGGTTGATTCTGCTAAAAATTCGCTTCTCAATAATAATTACGAAGGCAGAGCTTTAGTTTTGGACGTATCTGGTGATGGTATTTCTAAAGACTCCCCGGGTTGCGGAAAAAAAGACGGTTTATACTCGATTAACTGTCAATCGCTACGAGATTCTAGAGACAGTGCTGTCAAAGCTGGAATTACCATTAATGGTCTCCCGATTAACAATCCTAATCCTGATGCCAATGCTAAAGCAATGTTCGAGGATCAAATTGACGTTCACTATCGAGATAACTTGATTGGAGGAAATGGAGCTTTCTTAGAGAAAGCAAGTGGATTTGGCGATTTTGGTAGAGCCGTTCAACTAAAAATTGAGAGAGAAATTGAAGAAGCTGAAAAGAGAATTCAAACCACAGTAGACGGTTCAGATCCTTGCGGATGTACTATTAACGGCACGAGTAAAGCTAATAGTAATGCAACGGTTAAGTTATCTACCGCTAATAACAATATTTTTGATGTTACTTATCAAGTTGCTGTCAATGCCGATGGTCAATGGATTCTCGATCTCAAGACTGCTAAATCGACACAGGGAACTCTACCCAAATTGACCAAGCAGCCAATGAAAGCCAAAGCAATAGGCGTTAACGGCAATGAAAGCCAAGTCAAAGAAGTTTATTTCAACAACGTAGCGCCCGAAATTCTAACTGAGGAAGATGAAGTGACTGATACCATCATTGGTACAGCCGTCCCTAACATCAACTTAAAAGTAAAATTAGATACTGACAACAATGGACAGGCTAATTACAACTATTCTGTTAAAGCCGATAGCGAAGGTAAATGGACTCTGAATTTGAGCAGAGAAACACCTGCGGAGGGTCAA
>CAZJTL010000184.1:0-10423 GCA_964548905.1 uncultured bacterium
AGCGACTTACTAACTTAGCTAATTTTACGCTTATTTCACGGGCATTAAAATACCCGTGTCGTGTTTCCTCCTACGGCTCTTTCGCGCGTAGATTTCCATACTTCCCGTATTTTCTATGAAATTTTCTTTACTTAATCAATGCCTGATTCGTTCCAGAATCGATCGCCCTAACCAAGACAAGAAAAATACCCAACTGGTTACAGCTATTCAGCGAGGTAATAGGTTGCAAACGGCAACTTTATACGCCGATCTAGCTATGTCTCTCATGTGTCAAAGCTATATCAAGGAAGAAGTTAACGCAAAATACAGCGCTTAATTATCCATTTTCAAAGTCTTAGTATCCCAAATCCAAACAATCATCTACCTCTTAATTCTTATGTTTAATCGAGTCAAAACTAGTATTCTTCCCTTCTGCCTTCTGCCTTCTGCCTTCTGCCTTCTATCACTAGCAACATCTTCAGCACAGGCAGAAACCTTAGCGCAATTAGATGACGCTTCGATGAATCAGTTTACTAACGTCCGCGAACTTGTCGATGTTAAACCGACAGATTGGGCAGCAGAAGCCTTACAATCTTTAGTAGAGCGCTATGGTTGCGTTACAGGCTATCCTAACGGTACATTTCGTGGCGATCGCGCCATAACTCGTTATGAATTTGCGGCTGGATTAAATGCTTGTTTGAATCGGATTAACGAACTGATTGCCCAAAATGATGCTATAAACAGAGAAGATCTCAGCAAATTGCAAAGGTTGCAACAAGACTTTGCCGCAGAACTTGCTACTTTAGGTAGTCGTGTCGATCTCCTAGAAGCTCGTACTAATACTTTAGAATCCAATCAATTCTCGACTACGACCAAGTTAGGCGGACAGGTAATTATGTCTGTAAGTGGTGGTGGTTTCGACGGCGATCGCATTGTCGATCCTAGTGGCAGACAACTAGCTGATAGCGATCCCAATCCGACTTTATTTTATCGAGCAGGATTAGATTTTGATACCAGTTTTTCAGGTACAGATTTACTCAAAGTTCGGATCGAAACTGGAAGTGGCGGCGCTAGAGATAATACTGCCAACTTGCTAGAACCTAATTTTGGTAGTTCGATCGATTATTCCGACGATCCTCCTAGCGACGGGACATTGGAAGTAGGTAGACTGACTTATGATTTTAAACCAAGCCAAGACTTAAAAGTTTCCTTGGGTTCAAACATAAGAATCACCGACTATGCCGATCGCAATAGCTACGCCAACCTAGACTTTATCGACTTTAGCACTCAGGCATTTACCCAGAACTTGGTTATTTTTCCTGTTGACGGGCCAACTGCGGGGGCAGCATTGGATTGGAAACCAAATAAAGGACCATTTTCGTTGCGAGCTTCTTATGCAGCAGCAGATCCTGCCAATCCTACCAATCAAGGGTTTATAATTGGTCCTTCAGCATTCACGCGAGTATTATACCCTGGCCCTGGTAGTGGCGATCGCGGTATATTTGGCGATACTTATCAAGGTGTTGTCGAAGCAGAATACGCTCCCTCTAGGTCTTTTGCTGTACGTCTGCAATATAGTGGCGGTGAAGTGTTTAACAATCAATTTAACGCGATCGGTGCCAATGTAGAGTATACTTTCACGAATAAAATCGGTATTTTTGGTCGATATGGCTACGGTAACTATGAAGAGACTATTTATGGCGACATCGAACCTAATTACTGGATGGTGGGGATTTCTGCACGGGATTTGTTTAAAGAAGGCGCTTTAGCAGGGATTGCCGTCGGTCAGCCATTTATTGTTAGCGAGATAGGCGATGCCACTCAAACTAATTTTGAAGTATTTTATAACTATCCGTTTAGTCGCAATATTCAAGTTACGCCATCAATTCAAGTGATTGAAAATGCTAGCAATCAAGATAGTAACGGCACGATTGTGGTAGGTACATTGCGGACAGTTTTTTCTTTTTAATCTGCTTCCTAACCCCTAACCCCTTTTCTCTGGAAACAATAAAAGCGCGATCGCACCTTGGCATAAAGCTAAAGTACTCTCAAGCGCCGAGAAAGAAATATTTTAACTATTTAGGTTGTTTTCAATGAATTACTGAGGTTGCCATTGAGATAAAAAACTCTTTGCCCATTCCTGTCCCAATAAAGTCTCATTTAAATTAGAGGTTGTATGGTTCAAAATATATTTTTGACGCAAATGAGCTAAATAGTTTAAGTCCGCAACGTGAACAAAACTCTTTGGCAATCTGTCGTTTTCAAAAGAATATTGACCGACATGACAATGGTCAGTTTGGCTTCGGTCAACCCACAAGCCCCATCCTTTCTCGGCATCGTTGAGCTGTGCCAGAAACTCTAAGGTGTTCATTGCCCTTCTCCTAATTTTGTATATTTAAAATTATCGCTCCCGATCGCATTTATGGAGGTTCTCCAGAGGAGGGTTGAAATTAAATTTAATAGCAATTTGCATTTAGCAATTAATGCTTTACATTTGTTGATACTTGCCAAATACGCCGTATCCGAGATGACGATAAGCTGCTTCTGTAGCAATTCGACCGCGAGGAGTACGATTAAGATAGCCTATTTGCAAGAGATAGGGTTCGTAAACTTCTTCGATCGTTTTGCTATCTTCTCCTGTAGCCGCAGCAACAGCTTCTAAACCAACAGGGCCACCTCTAAATTGCTTGATAATAGTATCGAGAACTAAGCGATCTGTCCAATCTAAGCCGCGAGCATCTACATTATATACATCTAGAGCTTTTGCTGCTAATGCTTGGCTGATAATCTGTTCTTGCTGAACTTGAGCATAGTCTCTGACTCTTCTTAACAAGCGGTTGGCGATGCGAGGTGTACCTCTAGCGCGAAGAGCAATTTCTGTAGCACCTTCTTCAGAGATCTCAGTCTTTAAAATTTCCGCAGTGCGTTTGACGATTAAAGTTAATTCGTCTGGTTCGTAGAAGCGCAATCTTTGAATTAAACCAAAGCGATCGCGCAAAGGAGAAGTCAAAGCACCAACTTTAGTAGTCGCACCAATCAGGGTAAAGGGCGCGAGGGGAATACTGCGAGTTTTAGCAGCTTGACCTTTACCAATAGTAATATCCAAACGAGCATCTTCCATTGCTGGATAGAGCAACTCCTCGCTCATTCTATTGAGGCGATGGATCTCGTCAATGAATAAGATATCCCCTGGATTGAGTTTAATTAAAATGCCTGTAATATCTCTAGGACGTTCCAAAGCAGGTGCAGCAGTAATAACACAATTTACTCCCATCTCTTGAGCGAGAATCAAAGACATGGTGGTTTTGCCAAGTCCAGGGGGACCATACAGAAGAAGATGATCGATCGGTTCCCTTCTCCCTTTAGCAGCAACAATCGCAATTTGTAATACATCTTTTAAATCTTTTTGTCCGATATAATCTGCTAGTTTGCGAGGTCTAATCGTTTCTTCGTTACTATCTGTCTCATCTGTAGCTGCTGCGGTGGAGAGTAAATTTTTTTCCCGATCTCCTTGGGATTCTCTACGCGGACGAGATGGCTTTACTGGTGGCGAAGTTGGTTGAGTTCGATCGCCATTGTCTTCACCTGGTGAATTGTGTTGAGCAGAAGATCTTTTAATTGCCATTAACATTAATAGGGAGTAGGGATTAGGGGTTAGGGGTTAGGGATTAGAAAGGGTGTGGGGTGTGGGGTGTAGGGTGTAGGGGAAAAAGTCTAAAGTCTAAAGTCTAAAGTCTAAAGTCTAAAGTAGAGAAGTTTTTTTCTCCTGCTGCCTGCTCCCTACTCCCTGCTCCCTGTTTTTCTATGAACCATGAACCATGAACCATGAACAATTAACCATGAATTTAATTTTAGCCAACCACTTAATTATATTTACTCGCTATCCCGAACCAGGAAAAACAAAAACAAGGATGATTCCCTATTTGGGTGCTGAAGGTGCAGCTAAACTTCAGCGTCAGATGACAGAACATACTTTGCTGACTGCGAGCAAGTTAGATCGGGATGTTGCTATTGAAATTCATTTTACTGGTGGCGATCGCTCGTTAATGCAAGATTGGTTGGGTAATGAGTTAATTTATAAACCTCAGACAAACGGAGATTTAGGCGATCGAATGCAATCTGCGTTGGCGAGTGCTTTGAAGAGGGGAAGCGATCGGGTAGTCTTAATTGGTGTGGACTGTCCCGATTTGAATGCACCAATTTTAACCGAAGCTTTTCAAATGCTCGATCGCCACGATTTAGTTTTAGGGCCAGCAGCAGATGGGGGTTATTATTTAATTGGTTTGTCTCGTCTAGTTCCAGATTTATTTGTTGGCATTAACTGGGGAACCGATCGAGTATTAGCGCAAACTAAAGATATTGCCAATCGATTGCAATTAAATACTCATTATCTGCCGATACTAAACGATGTCGATCTTCCAGAGGACTTGTCAATTTGGCAGCGATCGCTTCTAGGCAGGGGAGAGGGGGAGAAGTAATGAGTAATGAGTAATGAGTAATGAGTAATGAGTAATGAGTAAAAAAACTTCTCTACTTAAGACTTTAGACTTCAGACTTAAAAAACTTATGACTTATGACTTATGACTTAATACTTAAAGAAGCCTTCTGCCTTAAATCATTGACCCAGATGCAGTATTAGCGCCCAGATAACACTAGCAATACTAGCAAAGAAAATGGTTGTGGCGATTGTCATTCCATAGCCAAATAGGAGTAAAAATCCATCAGACTCAAAAATACCAATTGATAAAACTATAATCGTATAGGCTGGAAGCTGGTTAGTAAAAGGAATGGGTAGAGGTAGAGCCATCAGCACAGCGTTCCAGGCGAGACATAACCCTAGCATTCTTCGTAAAATTGGATTGCGAGAGATCGATAAAAACCGAGTTCTAGTTAAACGTTCTAAAGGACGCAATACTCGGTTAAGAGCCTTGAGAAGACTCTGGGAAACATTAGCAGAAATTTCCCGACGGGCGATCGCT
Source organism: uncultured bacterium (assembly GCA_964548905.1). GTDB lineage: Bacteria > Cyanobacteriota > Cyanobacteriia > Cyanobacteriales > Xenococcaceae > CAZJTL01. The sequence continues at coordinate 4,959 of CAZJTL010000184.1, forward strand.
AAAGGTAAATGAGGGCGATCGAAACCTAAAGCAAGTTGTAAACCCATCAAAATTACACCAGAACCCAACAGAGTTGAAAAACCAGCTATGGGAACTGGAATTAGCAGTGGTAGAGTTAGTAAGCCACTAATTAGTCCAAATCCCTGTTCGCCCGCTCCCTCTAGCAATTCTCCGAGTGGTAGGGGCTGGTTTTCGTATTTTTCCAGCAGGATTTGCAATTTTTCAGAGAGTTTCATCGAAATCTAGAGAGCAGGGAGCGGGCAGTAGGCAGCAGAGGAGCTAAGAAGCTGAGAAGCTGAGAAGCTGAGAAGCTGAGGATAAATATTAAATTTTTAATTCTGAATTTTTAATTTTAAATTTAATTAACATTATTTATGATTTTAATCTTAATTTTCAAGCAATTTTTGGAAATTTTTTTGTTCTGACAACGAAGCAAAATCAGAGTCATTTTTAGCCGAGTCTTTAAATTGTGGATTAAGTTTGATCGCTTTTTCTAGCTCGGCAATTGCCCGATCGCTATTACCTTGCAAAGCATGACAACAGGCTAAGTTATACCAAGCACTAGCATCATCTGGATTAGTTTCGATTAGCTTGTGATAAATAAAGATAGCCTTTTGATAATCTTTTAATGCGTATAGTAAGCCAGCTTTACCATTTAAAATAATTGCTTCTTCTGGTATCAGAGAAATGGCACGCTCGAAAATCTGATTTGCTGCTGAATAATTTTTTAATTTTTGCCAAGCCAAACCTAAATAATAATAAGCATTGGCATTTTTAGAATTTAATTCCAGCGTTTTTTCTAAACTGGCGATCGCTTCTTCATAGACAATACCAGCCGCGATCGATAGATCGATTGTTCCCAAATTATGGAAACAATGTAGCAAATATTACTATGACGCAGCCAAGAAAACCATGGAAAATTTAAGAATGACTTAAATTCTATCTGAAAAAGAAATAATGAATTAGCGTAAGCTTACATTAAAATTTAAAACTATCGACTCAAATACGAAATAGCCATTCTCAAAATCCCCATTTTCAATCATAAAAACGATAGCAGTCATAACCTGGTCAATAAAATCAAACTATTTTTATGATTCGTATCTTGCTAGTAGACGACCAGAATATCGTGCGGCAAGGGATTCAAGCATTGCTAGAACCCAAACAGCAGTTACAAGTAGTAGGCACTGCCCAAGACGGTGACAGTGCCATCAAACAGGTAGAAAATCTCAAACCTGATGTGGTGTTAATGGATATTGAGATGCCTCAGATGAATGGATTAACTGCGATCGAAAAAATCACTCAGCAGTTTCCTGAAACTAAAGTTCTTGTTCTCAGCAGCCACGAAGAGCCACAATATATCGAACAAGCTTTACAAGCAGGAGCAGAGGGCTACTTACCAAAAAACACTTTGGCAGAAGATTTAGAGAAGGCAATTTGGTCGGTATATCGAGGTCACACTTTGACTGAGAAACAACTCTTATCCGAAACTAAAAAGTCACCAGATCGTGAAAGAAAATATAACAAAGAGTGGAAAGAACAACTCAAAATCTTTTCTCAGCCTAAAAATCGCTGGGTAATTACTTTGGGACTTTTAGGTTTACTAATAACTATTGCGACTATTATCTACAGTTTGAATTTTGCCAATCGAAAAACTACTCCAGCACCTACAGAGGAAAGCGTAGAACCAGTGGTTGAAGGAATAACAGCTTTGGGGAAACTAGAACCCGAAGGAAAAGTTATTACTTTATCACCTCCACCTAATTTGGGAGGGTCGAAGATAGACGAGTTAATGATAGAAGAAGGAGAACGAGTGAAGAAAGGGCAAGTAATTGCCTTACTCAACAATCATGCTCTCAAAAAGGTTGCGTTAGAAGTAGCTCAACGAGAACTTGAGGTAGCTGAAGTAAATTTGGCAATCGTTAAAGCTGGAGCAAAAACAGGAGAGATTGAGGCTCAAAAAGCGATCGTCAAAAAATTAGAAGCAGAATTGGCAGGAAAAAATAAGACTCAGGGAGCGATCGTTGCTCGTTTGCAAGCACAATTACGCAGAGAAACACAAGTTCAATCGGCAACCTTAGAGCGTTGGCAAGCAGAATTGACCAATGCTACAGCCGAATTCCAGCGCTATCAACAATTAGCAGAAAATAAGGCAATTTCTGTCTCAGAATTAGATAGCCGCCGTTTAACTTTGGAAACAGCCCAACAAAGGGTTAGAGAAGCTCAAGCTACCTACAACCGCACCAGAGATACTCTTCAAGAAGAAATAAAAGAAGCCCAATCCACTGCTGAGGAAACTCAAAACACGATCGCCCAACAAATAAAAGAAGCCCAATCCAGTCTAGCTAGTATTGCTGAGGTACGCCCCTTGGATGTCCAAAAAGCTGAAATAGAATTAGGTAGAGCGATCGCTAAGCTCAAGGAAGCCAAGCAAGATCTCGAATTAACCTATGTTAAAGCACCCATCAGTAGTCAAATTCTCAGAATTAATGCTTATCCTGGGGAAATGGTTAAACAAGATGAAGGGGTTGTCGAGTTAGGTAAAACTGCCCATATGGTTGTTATCGCTGAGATTTATGAAAGCGACATTAGTGGGGTTAGTCTCGGACAGCAAGCGACGATCGTTAGTGAAGGCGGTGCCTTTGCCGAAGAAATTCAAGGTAAAGTTACTCACATCAGACCCCAAATCAGCAAGCAAGAAGTTCTCGATACCGATCCTGCTGCCGATGTTGATACCAGAATTGTAGAAGTAACAATTAGGCTCAATCCAGAAGATAGTCAGCGAGTAGCTGGATTGACTAATTCTAAGGTAATCGTCAAAATTCTCCCTTGATCGATTATTTATTTGCGATCGCTTGTTATTAATCTCTAGTTGCTAATCACCAAATGAAAATTCCCTTAGCTTGGTTACAATTAACTCGTGAGAAAATCAAATTATTAGTAGCTCTAGCTGGTATTGGTTTTGCCGATCTGCTCATGTTTGTTCAGCTAGGCTTTCAAAACGCTCTTTTTGATGCCAATTTAAGAATGCCGAGAAACTTCAACGGCGACATTCTACTTCTGAGTAGTCAATCCGAAGCTATTTTTATTCTGAGAAGTTTTTCTCGTCGCAGCCTTTACCAGGCATTAGCTCTTAAGGAAGTTGCATCAGTCAATCCTGTATATATTAATATGGCTTCGTGGAAAAACCCTGTTAGGGGCAATACACGCCAAATAATGGTCATTGGGTTTAATCCCACAGAATCAATTCTCGTTCTGCCAGGGTTAAATCGAAGCAATTATCAAACAATCCAAATGTCTGATGTAGTTTTGTTTGACGAGAAATCTAGAAAGGAATTTGGCCCTATTGCCGAATTATTTAAACCAAGAAATCGAGTTACTGCTCAAATAGGTCTGCATCGTATTAGAATTGGCGGTTTATTTAGCCTTGGAGCATCCTTTACTGCTGATGGCAATATTCTCACCAGCGATCTCAACTTTTGGCGTTTATTTCCCGAGCGTAAGCGAAGTTTAATCGATATTGGTTTAATTAAATTAAAACCAGGAGCCGATATAAACAAGACGATCGCACGTCTGGAACAAAAATTACCAGAAAATATCAAAGTCTTCTCTAAAGAAGAATTTATCAAGACAGAGAAAGATTACTGGCAAAAGTACACCTCAATTGGCTTTATTTTTGCTTTGGGAACAGCTATTGGTTTTCTAGTGGGTACAGTCGTTGTTTATCAAATTCTCTACACTGATGTTGCCGAGCATTTGCCTGAGTACGCTACTTTAAAAGCTATAGGCTATTCAGATAAATATTTTGTTTTGGTAGTAATGCAAGAAGCTGTCATTCTAGCTGTACTGGGATATATTCCTGGTTTTGCTATTTCTTCGGCTTTCTATATTATGGCTGCGGGGGCTACTAATTTACCAATAATGATGACTCTTAGCAGAGCAATAACTGTCTTAATTTTGACCGTTATTATGTGTACGATCTCTGGAACATTTGCCCTTCGTAAACTAGCAGCAGCCGATCCAGCAGATATATACTAGACATCTCCATTACAACCGCAAGGTGAGGCGGGTAGATGCACGGTGTTTGGTAAAGGAGATAAAACCCGTGTAATATTAATTCCTTCGTCTGTCTGGCAATTATTAATAAAACTGCCGAGACTTATTGATGCTGTCTTTGTCTCTCGGACTGGTAGACCTTTAGAGAGGACGGCGGTGTTTAGGATTGTTAAACAGTGTGCCAAACGAGCTGGTGTATCGGAGAAAGCATCCTGTCACTGGTTGAGACATTCCCATGCTTCTCATGCGATCGAGGGGGGATGTAATTTGAGATTGTTACAGCAAAGTTTGGGTCATAGTAAATTGGAGACGACAGAACGTTATCTGCATATCAATCCTAACCAAGGTTCTAGCCAGTTTATTAATATTTAGCAGCCGTCGGAGTAAATTCGTAAGTTTATTGAGTTGGATTAAAAGATTACCTACAATTTGTTACAAACCTGAGATTTTTGCCTAAATTTTTCAGTAATTGTTTGAGTAATAAATGATTTATGACTTTACTAAATTACTCTTATGCCAAAACCTATTCCACCTGCCACAATAGAAGAACTTTTTCCACCAAACAACAATTATCAGTATTTTGAAAATTGCCAACACCACTCTTTTCGACATCAATCCAACAAGTTTCAAATGGTTAACGCCTGGTGGTTGGCAGATGCTTCCTTACTCTCATACGCCAAACCAAATTTCGTCGAGTCTAAATTACAGAATGTTGGTTTAACTACTCAGTCCTTCAGTGGTCAAAGTACACAATGTTACGTAGCGCACAACGATAATTTTGTCATAGTTGCTTTTAGAGGAACACAAATATACAAACCTGGTACGCAGCAAGATTTAATCACTGTATTGAGGGAAATAGTAAATGATGTTTACATCGATGCCAAGTTTAATCTCGTAACCTCAAATACCTAATAGTCCAGCACTAAATGTAAGACTTTTTCCCCTAATAAAGTCTTCTCTTCTTCTTTCTGTCTCTCCAGTTCAGCTTTGGCAGCCTCTAAATCTGCTGTCTTTACTTCCAAATCTGCGATCGCGATTTTGTCTCGCTGAACATCGCCACCACCAAAGAGATTCTGCAAAAGCTTCACAGGGTCAATGGTTACGTAATTAGTCCAGCTTCGATTATGAGCATAGTCAATTCTCTTGTCCATCAATTTCAAGCGTTCATCGATGAGAGTTATCTTTTCATCCAAATGTTTGAGTTTGTTAGATTTGGCGATCGCCTTGGAGGTCAATTTATCTACACATTCATTACTACTATCAATACAAAGCAAAGAAATTGAAGAACTAGGAATCTGAAGAGAGTTTTGAATTGGTTTCTCCTCCGCCCCTCTGCTCCTCTGCTTCTCTGCTTTCTCCTCTTGCCATGAGGGTGATTTCGGCGCTGAGTGAGCCATCGGGATTCTGACCGA
>CAZJTL010000185.1:0-10364 GCA_964548905.1 uncultured bacterium
ATTTGGGCTAAATTATGGCGATCGTTAGCTACTTTTGCAAGAGGTCTACTGACAATTAGGACATTTCATTCTTTACTATTATCAGATCATCCCGCAGGGATGCAACGCCCTAATAATTTTTGCGAGTGCTGAAGGTGCTTCTAAGTGTAAATTATGTCCTCCAGGCAAGACGATCTTTTCTGCTTTTGGCATGGCTGTTTGTTGTTCGGATAGATCTTCTTGACGGTTAAAGTTGCTGTTATCTCCGTAAATTAAAGTAATTGGTACTCTAATTCTTCTGAGTAGACCTAAATATTTAGATTTACTAATACCGTTGAAGCCAATTCCTGCGCGTGTACGCAGTAAAGGGGCCCAACGCCAGCGCACACCACCTGCACAGGGTTCGGTGATGCGTTCGGCAAGCATCATGGCTAAAGGTTTGGATAAAGCTGGTGTTCCTTGACGCAGGCGATCGGCTGCTGTAGCAACATCAGGAAAGACAGGGTGTTCTTGAGGAGATGCTAGGTAATCTAGGTGAGTTGCCAGTTGTTCGACGGCTTCATCTTCGTCTACTTCATTGGGTAAGATTGTTTCAACCAAGATTAAATTTTTAATTTGTTGGGGTCGAATACTAGCAAAGATGGCAGCAACTACCGAACCCAAAGAATGTCCGACTAAAGTAAAGGCTCGATCGGCTAGATTTTCAACGATCGCGTCAATATCGGCTAAGAAATCTAATAAATTATAGGAACTTCCCCTTTCTACATGGGCAGAACGTCCGTGTCCTCGTAAATCGGGAGCAATAACCCGATAACCCTGCTGTGCTAAGCGAATTGCTACTTCCGACCAAGCTGCACCTTGTTCGAGAATACCATGCAAACATAATACTAATGGCCCTTCTTCTGGTCCCCAACTGCACAAACACAGTTTCAAACCTCTGATATCGATCGAGAATTCGCGCATTGATTGTTCTGCACTTGATTCTAATAATTTTTGTTCTTGAGGCAGTTCGTAGTTTAAATTCTGGGCTATTTGTCTGGCAAAACCACCCAGTAAGACAGGAAGTTTTATTTCTTGCCAGGTTTGCGCTAATTTGGCATCAATGCGATCGCGGTTGAGAAAATTGGGATCGCCTACGGACATGGAGCGATCGTGAACTCCATCAGTCATGCGATCGCCTTGATAGGGTTTGAGAACAGCAGGATCGAAGTCGATCTCCAAAAACTGACAAACTCCTCTCATTACTTTTTCAGGTTCGGTTACTAGTGCTTCGTACTGGACTAGATAATGGCGTTCTGGATCGATTGTCTCGAAGAAATCGAGAGTATTTTGGTTGCTGTTTGTCCAAATTGATTCTGCTAGTTGATAGGGGTTGCTGTCACCAGAACCTACCAATTTATCCATCCTCATCCGCGCGAAGGATTCTATCACGGCATAGGGATGACGTACTAAATGAATATATTTAGCACCAGTGAATAGCTGTTCGGCTTGTTCTAGGGTATCTCGATCGCTTGCATAGGTAGGAGATTTATCAATTAAGGTGCGATCGCCTGCTAATTGCTGCAACATGCCATAAACATCTTGCACTGACATATTTTCTTCTACCAAGCGATCGATCAGTCTTTGGCTTTCCTGTGCGTCAACCTGCTTGAGTTCCATAAAAGCGCGTTGCAAGCCTTGTCCCAATTGAGAAACCCCTAATTCTTCATTTCTTTCTCCCATTGTCTCAAAGGGCAAAAGATGTAATTCTGGAGGTGAATACAAGGCGGGATGTCCTGCTAGCATCACTCTAAGTAAAGTCGAACCCGATCGCGGCGAAGATAAGATGAAAATTGCACCAGGAAGTTTTTGATTGGTTGTTTGTTTTTTGTTGCTGGTTTTTGGTTGTTTGCGAATTACTAAAGGTTTTTCTTCTGTTACTGCATCATTGATACCGAGATGAGTTTTAGCAAATTCAACAGCTAGATATTTAGCTAAAACATCAATTTTTGGTCTTTCATAAAATTCTCTGGGGTAAATCATCAAGCGCAGATCGGTTTTAAGCTGATTGATAGCTTCCATTACCATCAAAGAATCCATTCCTCTCTCTAAAAGGCTTTCTGTTGCTTTTAGTTGTTCTGGAGAAATTTGTAGGATTTTGGCGATCGCAGTTTGTAAATAAGAGAGTAAAAATTCTTCCCTGCGATCGGTCGATAGCTGCAATAATTGCTCAAAAATATTGACTTTTTGCTTTGATTCAGGTTGATTCAGTGCTTTATCGCGAACACCTACCAAATTCTCAAAGAAAGGAGATTGCAGTAGATAGGGAAACTGCTTGCTTAATTGCTGCCAATCAACAGATAGTACACCAACTTGCGCTGCATCAGCTTTTAGCAAACTTTCTAAGGCTTCTAAACCTAATTCGGTTTCAATTAAATTCAATCCTTGGCGGTTAAAATTGGCTGTTACTGCCATCCCCGTTTCCGCCCAAGGACCCCAATTAATGCTTAATCCTGGTAATCCTAGTGCCTGACGATAGCGTGCTAAGCCATCCAGAAAAGCATTAGCAGCAGCATAATTTCCTTGTCCTGGGGAACCAATTAAGGAAGCAACTGAAGAGAAAGTAATAAAGAAATCTAAATTTAAATTTTGAGTCAAATTATGCAGATGCCAAGCACCAAAAACTTTAGGCGCGATCGCGTTTCTAAAACGCTGCCAATTTTGTTCGAGTAAAATCCCATCATCTAAAACACCAGCAGCATGAATGATTCCTGCAAAGGGTGGCATCAAAGTTTGACATTGATGCAGTACTTCTAATACATCTGACTCTAGAGCAACATCTGCTTGAATAGTAAGAATAGTTGCTCCCAGTTGTTCTAATCGTTCGATCGCCTGTTTTGCTTCTGCACTAGCATGGCTACGTCCAACTAAAACTAAATTTCTCGCCCCCTTTACTACCAACCAATTTGCTAGCTTTAATCCTAGCGCCCCCAAACCTCCTGTAATCAGGTAGGAATTTTCAGCACTAATTACTACCTGTTCCCTGTTCCCTGTTCCCTGTTCCCTGTTCCCTGTTCCCTGTTCCCTGTTCCCTATTAATCTCGCCACATAGGTTTGTCCCTCTCTAATCGCAATACGATCTTCTCTTTCGGTATTAGTAAGTGCGGTTAACAAGAGATCTGCTTCTTTTGTTTCTCGGTGAGAGGGAAGATCGATAATTCCTCCCCAACATTCTGGATGCTCGATCGCGATAACATTAGCTAATCCCCACAAGGAACTCTGAGTAATTTCCGGTTTCTCATTTGCTGCGATCGCCTGCGTACCTCTAGTCACGATCCAAATTGGTATTGAGAGAGAACGATTAAAAAGATTTTGAAGAATTTGCAGCAGACTATGGCAATGTTTCTGTTGATTTTTTTCTAGTTCAGCAATAGTTAATTCTTGAGAGCTAGGAGCATCTAAACTCCACAAATAAACAATACCTTTGATTGTTTTAGTTGAATTTATTTTAGTTATCTTGTCAAAAAAATTTTGCCAATCTTCAGAGCGATCACTATCGATATCCCATATATTTTCTAATAATTTATTTTCTTTTTTATCTGAAATAGAAATACATTTTTGTTTATTTTTAAGCAAATTTATGTCTATTTCTTGACCTATTGGATCGCGTCCTCCAAAAATAAACCAGCAATCTCGATCGCTTTGATGATTTTTAAGATAAGAATTTAACTCTTTCTGTTGCCAATTAATTTGATAAAAATCTAACTTTTGCTGAACTAAATTGTTTTCTTTAAATGTTTTTTGTGAACTAGAAACTTTAACTCGATCGCCAATTTCCAGCCAATAACGTTCTCGTTGAAATGGATAAGTAGGTAGAGAGTTAAGACGCTGACGCGAATAATCGCGATCGAATTGCCCCCAATTTATATCTACACCTTGCAAATATAAAGCAACTAAACTTTGTAGCATTTGCTGCCAATCTTGTTTGCGAGGACGTAGACTAGGTAGCCATAATGCTTCCAAATTAGGCAAACATTGACGACCCATTCCCAAAAGAATTGGTTTTGCGCCTATTTCTAAGAAAATATTAACACCTTGTTCGCTGGCAAACTCCATACTAGGAGAAAAGCGAACTGGTTGAAGAATATGTTTAACCCAATAATCGGCTGTAGCTATTTCCGCACCTGCAATTTTTCCTGTGACGTTAGAGATTATGCCGATCTGGGGAGATGAATAAGTAATAGAGGTGGCAATTTGAGTAAAATCTGCCAGCATCGGTTTCATCAGAGGCGAATGGAAAGCGTGAGAAACGTTTAAGGGACGAGTTTGAATCTCCAAGGCTTCAAAGTTCGCGATCGCCTTGTGAATCGCATCAGTATCGCCAGAAATGACGATATTTTGAGGACTATTAATCGCAGCGATCGAAATTTTATCTGTTAATGGTGCAATTACCTCTCTTACCTGTGCTTCTGTCGCCAACACTGCCACCATATCACCTTGAGGACATAAAGCTTGCATCAGCTTTCCTCGTTGGGCGATTAATTTTAAACCATCTTCCAAGCTAAATACACCAGCGATCGTAGCCGCTACATACTCACCCACACTATGCCCCATCACCAAAGATGGTTGCACTCCCCAAGATAACCACAACTGCGCCAAAGCGTATTCCAAGGCAAAAATAGCAGGTTGAGTATACTCAGTCTCATCAAGAAGATTAGTTATTTGTTGTTGGTTGTTTGTTATTTGTGGATATATTACTTCTACTATCGATCTTCCTAAATATGGTTGCAATATTTCAGCACAGCGATCGAGGGCTTGACGGAATGTAGGTTGAGTTTGATAGAGTTGAGCGCCCATCTCTACATACTGCGAACCTTGTCCTGTAAAGAGAAAAGCAATTTTTTGACTTGAGTTTGTTTGAACTTGCGATCGCCATAAGCCTGAAACTTCTTTCCCAGTTGCAAGCTGACTAAGTTTTGCTTGTAACTGTTGGTTTGATTCTGCAACTACAGCCAGGCGATCGTTGAAATGGGTTCGTCTTGTATTAGCTGTAAAACAGATATCCGCAAGAGAAACTTCAGGATTATCCGTCACAAATTGAGCATAACTTTTAACCAGATCGCTCAAAGCCTTCTCATTCTTAGCAGAAAGAGTCAAAACATGCTGCGGACGCTCTATTAACTGAGATATTTCCTGTTCCCTGTTCCCTGTTCCCTGCTCCCTGCTCCCTGCTCCCTGCTCCCTGCTCCCTGCTCCCTCTGCTAAAATCACATGAGCATTCGTACCACCAAAGCCAAAAGAACTGACTCCAGCTAATCTTGGTAGATTTCCTGCCATCCACGGTTGCGGTTGAGTGGGAATGGCGATCGCGGCATTTTCTAAATCTATATGAGGATTTAATGTTTCCAGATGCAGATGAGGCGGAATTTCTTGATGAACCAAACTCAACACAGTTTTGATCAATCCAGCAATACCAGCAGCCGCTTCTAAATGACCTATATTTGTTTTAACCGAACCCAAATAACAAGTTAATTCAGGACTACGATTTTCCATCAGCACATTTTTGAGAGAATTAACCTCGATCGGATCTCCCAAAGATGTTCCTGTACCATGTGCCTCGATATAGCTAATTGCACCTGGTGCAACGTCAGCATTAGCAAGCGCTTGTCGAATTACTGCTTGTTGAGATAACCCGTTAGGTGCAGTTAATCCATTACTGCGTCCATCTTGATTGATTGCCGAACCTTTAACAACTGCCAGAATATTATCTCGATCGGCGATCGCCTCTTCAAGGCGTTTGAGAACAACTACACCACAACCCTCGCCGCGCACGTAACCATCAGCGCTAGCATCAAAAGTCTTGCAGCGTCCATCAACCGCCATCATTCCCGCCTGGGAGAAAGTCTGAGTTAATTCGGGAGTGAGCATCAAATTGACACCACCTACCAAAGCGCGATCGCACTCACCACGATTGAGACTTTGACAAGCTAAATGTACTGCTACCAGGGAAGAAGAACAAGCAGTATCTACTGTCAAAGAAGGACCGCGAAAATCAAAGCAATAGGAAATTCGATTAGCTGCAATGCTATGAGCATTACCAGTTCCCGCATAGGCATCTACTTCAATCCCGTATTGCAATTGCAATTGAGAATAATCATTACTACTGATGCCCATAAATACGCCTGTAGCGCTTCCAGCTAATTTATCTGGGGCTATGCCAGCATGTTCTAAGGCTTCCCAACTTACCTCCAACAGTAATCTCTGCTGAGGATCCATGCGCTGAGTTTCGCGAGGAGAAATACCGAAAAATTGGGGGTCAAATCGGTCTACCGACTCTAAAAATCCACCCCAATCTTTACCTTGCCAACGCTCTGGTTTTACTTGAGTAATCGCATCCTTGCCATCATGCAAAAGCTGCCAAAACTGTTGTGGATTATTGGCACCAGGAAAGCGACAACCCATACCGACGATCGCGATTTCTTCATTATGATTAAGCGATCGCCCTCTTGTTATACTTAATTGGCGATCGCCCAGTTGATTATCATCAGTCAATCTAGTTAAATATTCAGCCAAACTAGCAATATTCGGATAATCATAAATCAGAGTAGGCGATAATTTTACCTCCAACCAATCTTCCAAATCAGCCGACAGGCGCACCGCCTGCACCGAATCCAACCCATAATTAGCCAAAGGTTCTCTAATATCGATCGCCTGAGACGATACACCCAACCGCTCAGCCAACTGCCCTACCAACCAATTTTGAATAGATTGTTGTTGGTTATTGGTTATTTGTTGTTGGTTACTAACAACTTTCTCCTCTGCTTCTCTGCCTCTCTGCTTCTCTGCCTCTCTGCCTCCCTGCTCCCTGCTGAGGCGCGGATGGCGAACCTGTGTCGCCATAGTGAGCGCCGTCCCTGCTCCCTGCTCCCTCCATTCCCCAACTACATTCAAGCTACCTTTTAAAAACTTTCGCTTACAAGCATGACGCTGAATTTTGCCGCTAGAAGTCTTGGGAATGCTACCAGTTTTCAGAAGAACCACAGCATAGGGTTGTAGTTCGTGATTTTGTGAGATGGCTTTGCGAATATCGCCAATTACTCGGTCTACATCTAGATTGCGAAGATAAGTACGTTGAATTTCTTGAGTAATAACTAGACGTTCTTCGCCTTTAACTTCAACGGCAAAAGCCGCACCAGCGCCAGCCTTAATCGCAGGATTGCTCTTATCTACAGTTAATTCTAAATCTTGGGGATAGTGATTGCGACCTCGGATAATAATTAAATCTTTGAGACGACCCGTTACGAAAAGTTCGCCATCGCAAAAAAATCCTAAGTCTCCAGTACGTAGGAAAGCTTGCTCTCGTTCGGTACGTTCGCGATAGCGAGTATCGCCTGCTAAATAAGCTCCAAAGGTCGCTTTTGTCAGTTCTGGACGATTCCAATAGCCACCAGCCACACTAGGACTAGCTGCCCAAATTTCGCCCACTTCACCATCGCGACAGGGGGTTAAAGTTTCTGGATTGGCAATAGCAATTTTTTGTTCGGCTAAATTTTGACCGCAGCTTACTAAGGTGACAGCATCAGTATCAGTTTCACTAGCGGCGATCGCTCGGTCTTGTTCTAATTCTTTACTAACAAAAGTTTTAACGATTGCTTCAGTGTACTTTTCACCTCCAGTAATAATTAAGGTAGATTCCGCCATTCCATAGCAGGGATAGAAAGCTTTCTTTTTAAAACCGCACTTGCTGAACTGTTCGGCAAAATTTTGCAGAGTTTTAGCGCGGACTGGTTCTGCACCTGTAAAAGCGATTTCCCAACTACTCAGATCGAGAGTTTCCCTCTGTTCGGGCGTAATTTGGTTAACACAGAGATCGTAAGCGAAATTGGGTCCACCGCTAGTATTAGCTTGATAGCGAGAAATTGCTTGTAGCCAGCGATAGGGACGCTGTAGAAAAGCAACTGGAGGCATTAAATACATGGAAACTTCAGCATACATCGGTTGTAAGATGCAGCCAATCAAACCCATGTCATGATAGGGTGGCAACCAAGAAACAGCGTTGTGGGTAGCGTTATTTTGGAAGCATTGGTTAATCGCCTGAGAATTAGCTAGTAAATTACGATGAGAGACAATTACCCCTTTGGGCGTACCTGTCGAACCGCTAGTATATTGCAGAAAAGCGATTGTGTCTGAATTTATCTGTGGCGATCGCCATTGAGAAGCTAAGTCCGAGTAAGGCAGGCGATCGGTTGCTAGAAAAGTTACTTGTTTGGCTTCTGAATTGCTTTCAAAGCGATTTTTAATATCTTCAATTAAAGATTGTGTCGTCAGCGCAAATTTAGCATCTGCATCAGCTACTATGGCTTGGAGACGCGATACAGAGCGATTGGGACGGGGAGGATAAGCAGGAGTGGCAATAACTCCAGCATATAAACAACCTAAAAAAGCAGTAATAAACTCCAAACCTGGAGGATATAGCAGCAGCGCCCTTTCTCCCTTAGCATTATGGCTCTGAAGCAACTTAGCGATCGCCCGCGCTTGAGTGTCAATTTCTTGATAAGTTAATTTACCAGCTTCAGTATCACCGTCTTGGAGAAAAGTAAAAGCGATTTTTTCTGGCAGAATATCTGCCTTACTACGTAATAAATCTACAAAGGTAGCGTAATTATTCAATCTATTCCTCTCTGTACCACCCACACTGCTCAATGTCTTTACCAAACTTAGCCAAAAGCGAGATAATTTTTAAGTTAGATCGTGCTGGAGAATAAACTTTCCCAGACAAAGAATAACCGATTAAGGTAGAAAAATATAGGGGTCAATGGCTGAAAATCGATGGCGATTGTCATTTTTTAGCATAAAAAATATATTAGTTTTTTGGCTACTGCTGATTGGTGCAGCGATCGTTTTATACCCTTTAGGTATTGTATTTTTGACTTCTTTAGCACCTTCAGGTACTAATAGTGCAAGCGTACTAAATCAATCTTTCTCCTTTGCCAATTACCAAGAAGCTTGGGCTAGAGGCAATTTTCTGTTAGCATTTGCCAATTCAACTTTAGTTGCTTTGGCTGTCACTGCTTTCCAGGTAATTACTTCCGCTTTAGCTGGCTATGCTTTGGCAAGATTAAAATTTCCAGGCAACAACCTATTGTTATTAATGATTTTGGCAACATTAGCTATTCCTTTTCAACTGTTAGTCATTCCCATTTTTTTAGTTTTAAAGTGGGGACATGCAATTAATACCTACTGGGCATTAATTTTACCAACTGCTGCGAACGGATTTGGTATTTTTTTGATGCGACAGTATTTTGCTTCTTTGCCTATTGAATTAGAAGAGGCTGCTACCCTTGATGGAGCAAATCGTTGGCAAATTTTGTGGCAAGTGATGTTACCTTTATCTCGTCCAGCGTTAGTAACTTTGTTCCTCTTTACTTTTATCGGTGAGTGGAATGATTTATTTAAGCCGTTAGTATTTACGACTCGACCCGAATTAAAAACTGTTCAACTTGCTTTAGCAGAGTTCCAAGAACAATTTACCAACAACTGGTCTTTAATGATGGCAGCAGTAGTCATTGCCACTGTGCCAGTGGTCATTTTATTTTTAATCGGTCAACGTCAGTTTATTCAAGGAATTGGCACGACGGGAATTAAGAATTAGGAATAAGTTCCTACTATATTCTGTAGTGGCAATTAATTAAGATAGGATATATCCTCTAGTTGCGAAGCATCAAGTGTTTGGGCTGATTGCTTCAAAAAATCCCTTATTTTAGATAGAGATGCATGAAGTTTGGTTTCGATCGCTAGTATGGACAGATTATCGACTCGCTTTAATATTTACAGTAATCATTCCTCTTGCCCTTTTAATTTGGTCGCTCTTGAAAAAAACCGAAGCACTCACTCGTCTTTTAATTATCTATTGGCGAGTTGCTAGCTTGCTCATGATTACAGTTTATCTAATGATTCCTGGGTGGGGCATTGGCTTTATTACCTCTGTAGCGGCTAAAGTATTAATTCCCATCTCCCTCTGGTTTTGGGCAGATTTAAACGAAGAAATCAAAGATCTTCCGCAAAAAAATCTCAAATTAGCCCTTACTTCTTGGCGATGGGCAATAACTATCTATTGTTTAATTAGTGCGGTTGCTACTGTAGCTTTTATCAACTGTGCCTTTAGTCATGGCATGTTTGGCACTTCTACCAATTCCTTCTGCCAAATCTGGTTGGAAGCACCAACAGCATACAAACAATTTTTCCATCCCAAAGCCAACAACGAAGGCTTTTTAGGTTTTATGGGCATGAGTGGCTTAGTCGTGTACTCCCTTTATTTATTCTATTTTGTCCTAATTCGTCTAGGTAAACAAGGAAGATCTGCGCTGGAACAGTGATATTAGGGATTAGGGGTGTAGGGTGTAGGG
>CAZJTL010000186.1:0-10335 GCA_964548905.1 uncultured bacterium
CGATTTGGGCTAAATTATGGCGATCGTTAGCTACTTTTGCAAGAGGTCTATTCTAGACCAAGAGGAAAAATTAGATGAAAAAGAATAATTTTTGAAATTTAGTATCTCATTACCAATCAAGAATTTTTTCTATTTGTTGGACTAAATTTTGTGGATCGAAAGGTTTGGTAATTACCCCAGTTACGCCTAAATCTCTAAATTGTCTCTGTTCGCTAATTTTAGCTTTAGCGGTTAATAAGATGACGGGAATATGTTGAGTTTTGAGGTTGTTTTGCAATCTTCGGAAAGTTTCTGGCCCATCCATGTAGGGCATCATTACATCTAGGATAATGGCATCAGGTTGTTTTTCTTCTGCTACTGAGATCCCTGCATTTCCAGAATCAGCAGTAAGTATATTCCAACCCGCTACAGCTTCTAAGCAAATTTGGATTACTTCTCTGACACCATCATCATCGTCAATCACTAATACTTGTTTGTTGTTCATTGTTCATCGGTAAAGAGAAATAAAAAATACTGCCATGACCTAAACTACTTTCAACCCAAATTTTACCTTCGTGTTGTTCGATAATATTGCGACAAATGGCTAATCCCAAACCAGTGCCATCTTTACGACGAGAATCGGAAGCGTCTACCTGGTGAAAACGCTCGAAAACGCTTTCTAATTTATCGCTCGGAATTCCCCTGCCTTCGTCTTTGACGCTAAATAAAACCCTTCTAAGATTATTTTTGATCGAAACTTGTACTGTTAACCAAACTGTAGAATTTGCTTCTGAAAACTTAATGGCATTGCTAAGAAGATTAGTCAAAACCTGAATAATGCGATCGCCATCTACAAAAATTTCTAGATTGTAAGGATGAACTTCTAGTTGAATTCCCGCTCGATTGGCGACAATCTGAACTTGATCGATCGCCCGAAACATTAGTTCGGAAACATCTATTAGTTGTTTGGACAATCTCAGTTTGCCAGATTCCAGACGCTCTAATTCTAAAATGTCATTAACCAATCGTACCAAGCGATCGGTACTTGCTGCGGCAATTTCCATGACTCGTTTTCCTTGAGCAGAATCTGGGGTAACTAGATTAGTCGATAAAAGATTGAGAGCGCCATGAATTGAGGTTAAGGGAGTGCGTAATTCGTGAGAGACAACCGAGATAAATTCATCCTTCATTCTCTCGATCGTGTAACGCTCAGTCACGTCTTCTCCTATGCTTATAGTGCCGATCGCTTCTCCCTGTGGACTTTGCAGGAGAGTATTATTCCAAAGAATCATTTTCTCCTCTCCCGACTTAGTGACAATTGAGTTTTGGTAATGAGAATGCAAGTTGCCTGCTATAACATCGAGAAAATTCTGCTCGACTTGACTATTTTGAGACTTAGGCAGGAAATTGGCAAACCAGTTTTTACCAATCACTTCAGCTTGAGTATATCCTGTTAATTGGAGGAAGAAAGGATTGATATATTCAACCTTACCATTGCGATCGAGTCCAACAACAATAGCGCGGACGTTTTCCATTAGCGATCGCCAACGTCGTTCTGATTCCCGCAGAGTTGCCTCAATTTGTTTGGCACTGCTAATATCACGCGCAATGGTAGAGAGCATTTTGAGGCTGCCATCTTCCTTTTTGTGGGCAATAATTAGTTGAGAAAAGGGGATTTCTCGTCCATCATGGCTTAAAAAGATGGTTTCACCAATCCAGACTCCATCGCGGATCGCAGTAGGAATCCCTCGATCGCGTAAAATTTCATATGCTCCCTCTGGATGACTATTAGGAATGCGCCAGTCCTTAATTTCCTCATCTAGAGAGAAACCAAGCAGTTCCCTTGCAGCGCGATTGAAGTAAGTTACTTTGCCATCGACAGTGGCAGAGGAAATAAAATCAGAAGTAGCTTCCAAAATAGCGATTAAATTGGCGCGTTCCTCTTCTGCTTGTTGAATTTCTGCTAATTGTTTTTGCAACTGTAGGTTAGCTTGGCTAAGTTCGGCAGTTCGTTCGGCGACTCGGATTTCTAGTTCGGCTTTGGCTGTTCTTAAGGCTTGTTCTGCTTGTTTGCGCTCGGTAATATCTTCACAGATACCGAGTAAATATTCGGGTTGGTTATGGCGATCGTAGAGAGGTACTTTGATGATGTGGAGAATCCTTGTTCCTAAATTGCGACTGTCGATCGTTTCCTCAGCAATATCAAAGGGAACACCTTCAGCAAATACTTGTTGATCGGTTTGCCAAAACCAATCTGCTTGTTGTTTGGGAAAAAAATCGTAATCTGTCCTACCAATCACTTGCTCGCTAGTCAAACCGAACATTTGTTCGCTCTTTTTATTCCACAAGCGAAACTTGCCAAAGCGATCTGGTTTGCCATCTTTAACAAAAATGGCTACAGGAAGATGCTCAATTGTAACTTGCAAAAAATTGCCAGTTTCTTTGATTTGGCTCTCTGCTTGCTTGCGCTCGTCAATCTCTTGCTTGAGCAGTTCGTTATTTTTGACAAGTGCTTTAGTCCTTCGTTCTACTTGTTTTTCTAAGCGTTCGTTGGCAATTTGTAGTGCTTGAGTTAATTGCTCATTTTCTTCTTTTTGTTTTCCCAACAATAAGGCTAGGAAAAAAACAAAAACTATCCCCAAACTCATGGGGAAAATTCCTGCGGTTAATCGTTCGTAAACACTTTGGAAAATTGTGGCATAGAGTAAATACAAACTCCAAACGATCGCGCTAGCTAATCCTGCTGCAATACCACCAAAACTTGAGCTGAGTAAAACAGGAAACAGCAACCATAAAAAGGGAGAAGGAAGGTTAATTCCAGCTCGATCGAGAAATTCGATCGCGATCGCACCTGTGACGGTAATCAAACCTCCCATCAAAACAGGAGATTGCCATTTTAAAAACAACTGAGATATGGGAGATAAGAGCGTTGACATTTTTCGTCTGGGAAAGCTCAGAAAAGATTGTTTGCTCAATTCACGAGCTATCCCTTCGAGCGCGATTAAATTGTTATTATTATCTAGAACTGGAGTAATCTGCATTTCCATCCAGATAATTTTCCCACTTGCATCCAACCAACGCAAAATAGTTAATGATGTTTTCTGGTTGGGGTTTTGCAAATAGTTTCCCCATTTGTTACGGTCTTGAAGAGCAATTAGGTTGCTAAATAATTGAGGGTCGCGATAAAATTCAGCAGGACTATAGCCTGTTATTTCTGCGATCGCTGGATTGATATATTCGGTTTCTGCTTGCGGGAGTAAGCGATGGCGAAAGATTACATCTTGAGCGTTTTCTGCTAACCTACGAAAACGGGTTTCGCTCAGAGCTAAATCTGTTTCCGCTTTTTTTCTGGCGTTAAGTTCTGTTTGGATATTGGTTAATAACTCTGCTTGGTGAATGGCGATCGCTACTTGGTCGGCTATTTGTTTGAGTAATTCTATTTCTTCTGTTTGCCACGTTCTCTTTTGACGGCATTGATGAGCAATCAGTAATCCCCATAAATTGGTTGCATTGGCTTGTGTTTGCCTATCTACTTCAAGATTCTGCAAAATTGGCACAACCAGATTAGCTTTAACTTGATACTGTTCTAAAAACTCGACATAACAAGGCGTTACTCCTTGTGAATAAATATCCGCGATCGCACTAATTCTTCCTTGTCGATAAGGTTCTACCCAATCTCTACCAAAACGAGGATCTTGGATCGCTCTTCCCAAAATTGAATATTCTCGATCGCTCGTCACCTCTACTGAAACCACTCCACTCCAATCTGGATTGAAGCGATATATTAAAACTCTGTCCGTTTGTAGTAATTGATGAACCTCAGTAACGGTCGAATTTAAAATCTCTTCTAAATTAAGTGACTGTCTAATGCGAAGAGCAACAGTAGCAATAAGACGATTGATTTGTTGTTCTGGTGATGTCATGAGCCAACCTTTTACAGTTGTTACTCTCCTACGATCTAGATTAGATTATTCTCAATCAGTCTTTGACAATTTCGCTCTGTTTATTTAATAAATATTAACAAAATTGTTCATGGTTCATAGTTCATGGTTCATTGGAACAACAGGGAGCTTTCTAGCAGGGAGCAGGAGGCAGGAGGAAAAAAGTAGGAAGTAGGGGCGAATGGCATTCGCCCTTTCGTAGGAAGTAGGAAGTAAAAAAACTTCAGACTTCAGACTTCAGACTTCAGACTTCAGACTTTAGACTTTCCCTAGACCCTACACCCCTACACCCCTGTTTCCTCAAAACCAACTACCTGATTCCTACCTTTGGTTTTAGCTTGATAGAGGGCGGTATCAGCAGCTTGATAGAGGGTTTGTAAGTCTTCGCCATCTTTAGAATATTGAGCGACACCTGCGCTAAAGGTTACTTTAAATGCTTTGTTATTAAGATTGGTAAATTCTCGTTGACGAAAGCTATGGAGAAGTTTTTGTAATCTTTCTATACCAGCCGATTTAGTCATGTTATATAACCCGATCGCAAATTCTTCACCTCCCCAACGAGCGATTACATCTTCACCTCTAAAAGTGCGATTGAGCAGTTTACCCAAGTGTCTTAAAACTAAATCTCCTGCTTCATGCCCGTAAATGTCGTTAATTTTTTTAAAATAGTCTAAATCGAGAATCATGAAACAAAAAGGCTGATTTTGCCGTTTGGCAAGATTGAGCATTCTCGTCAATTGTTTAATTGATTTGCGTCGGTTGCTAACACCAGTTAGAGCGTCGATTTCTGCAACTTGACGGCGATAGCGTTCGCGATCGAGCCGATTGAGGACACGAGCAACTAATTCCGCCCCGACAATAGGTTTTTTAATATAATCGTCTGCACCTACTGTAAATACGGTTTGAATTGTCTGTGAATCTTGATGAGCAGAAAGAGAGAGAATGGGAATTTCTTGCCAGCGCGGATCGTTACGCACGACTTGACATAGTTCGATCCCACTTAAAAAAGGCATCTCTACATCTAGAATCAGTAAATCGGGATTAGTTGATTCCAGAGTTTCCCAAAATTGATGGGGATGTTCGAGTAGGGTTAGTTCACAACCCCAAGGCTCGAGGAAATTACGAATCGAGTCTAAGGTTTCGGGATCGTCGTCAACTACTAACACTCTAGCTTCGGGAAGGCTGGATTTTTGTAATACTTGCGCGATCGCTTCGATCGCATCGGCGGCGGAAACAGGCTTTTGTAGAAATCCTTTACCTCCCAAACGAGCAACTTTAACGCGATCGGCAAAACTTTCCTTAGCGGTAAAGACAATTACAGGAATTTCCGAGTTTAAATGATTTAATTCTTGGAGTAACTCAAAGCCGTTTTCTTTAGATGAGGGAAAGGATAAGTCTAAGAGAATAACATTAGGTTGATTTTGCTCAATTATCTCTCTAGCTTGAGATAAGTTATGGGCAATTGCTACCTCTAAACCCCAAGCTTGAGCTTCTATCTCTAATGCTTCTGCTAAAGCTAAGTCATCATCGACGATTAATAATTTAGCTTTTCGCTCTAAGATTTGGTATTTTGGCGCAGATTGTTTGTTTTCTAGAGGTTTTGTTGACTCAATATGGAAATTGGGCAAAGAAGTTGAATCGATCGCCTTTGTTTCCGAATCCATTTGGATCGAACTAACTTCCTGTAACTGTCGTTCCAAAGAAGAGATTAATGTGACTAAATTTTCTCTTTCCAACTGATTTAATTTCCCCCAACTAGTTAAATTATGTTCGACTTGGCGAAATTGAGTAGAAACTTCTTGCCAACCAAAACTTCCCAAAGAACCAGCCAAAGTGTGAGCTTGTGCGATCGCCTCCTGTTTCAAATCACAATTTTTTTCATCTTGCTGTAACTGAGTTATGTATTGCTCTAATAATTGGATTTTTTCTAAATAGCTAGCTTGATGTTTTTGCCAAATCTTTTGCAGAGCAGGATTGGGAGTAATTAACGATGAGTTTAAAACCTGACTATTCTTTTTGGGATCTTGCTCGTAGCTATCGGTTTCCTTGCGAAGTTTATATCCTAAACCATAAATAGTTTCGATCGGATCGAAGTTAGCACCAACAGCTTTAAGTTTTTGTCGCAAACCTTTAATTTGAGTCCTCACAGCATGAATAGAAGGAGATTCTTCTAAAGACCAAAGGCGATCGATGATAGTATTCTGACTAAAGATGCGGTGGGGATTGCGTAAAAATAATTCTAGAAGAGCATATTCTTTTGCTGTTAACTTGAGCTGTTGTTCTCCGTACTTTACCTCACAGTTGTTAGGATTGAGATGGAGATTGCCCCAATCCATGCTTGGCAGTTGAGAATCTTGTCCTCGACGCATTAGAGTCCCGATCCGAGCTAATAATTCTTCTAGATCGAAAGGCTTAACTAGATAATCATCAGCACCAGCATCTAATCCTTTTACCTTGTTAGAAATTTCGTCTTTGGCAGTTAACAATAAAATAGGAGTGCGATCGCCTTTGCTTCTTAATCTTTGACAAAAACTAATGCCATCCAATTTGGGCAAAATTAGATCTAATAAAATCAGATCGTATTCAAACGCCTTGGCTAGGTCTAAACCTGCATCACCATCATGGGTAGCATCAACTACGCAATTTTGTCGCTCAATTAGAGTCTTTTTGACTAGGTCTGCTAGACTGTCATCATCTTCTACCAGCAGAATCCTCATTATCCGATAACCTGAGTGAAGAAAACAGTGTACTCGATCGTTCTCATCTTAGCGCGTTCGCGATCGCAGAAATTATAAGAAAAGTTTATCATTATCTTTCGGCAATCTTAACAACAGCGATCGCAATGACCGCATCTCAAGCCAGAAGCTTCTTGAGTAAAGCCAAAAGCCTCTAACAAAAACTGCCAGCGACATTTTTTAGCAAATAAATATGCTTCCATTTGTCTTTCTAAATGCTGTTGTTGTCTATACAAACCTTTGCAAAAATCAATAGTTGAAGTGTGTTTGTGATAATAAAAAGGATTTTGCCAACTCAAACTATTGACGCTATGTAACAGTGCTAAACTAATTTCTGCTTCGGGAAATTGTTTTTTAATTGTTTCTAAATCGCCTTGGCGGGGAATTTTTTGGGCTAGTTGTTGTGCTTTTTTGTATTGTTGTTGCAGGCGATCGCTAAAGAATTGACGACGTTTTTTATCTTCGGGATCGAGCCATCCTGTGGTTTCGCTTACTAAAGTTAGTGCTTCTGTAGCTAAGCCATCTCGTCCTCCTCGTCCCACTTCTTGAATGTATTCTGATAGGTATTGGGGTGCTTGAAAGTGAACTACCCATCTTACGTCAGGCTTGTTAATTCCCATGCCAAAAGCACAGGTACACACTACAAATTGAGTTTTTCCTTCAATCCAACTGGTTTCGATTTTTCTTCTTTGCAGAGCATTTAAACCCGCATGATAGGCAACAGATGAATAATTTAACGATCCAAACCACTTTGCTAATTCTTCACTCTCACGCCGCGATCGCACATACACTAAACCCGATTGTTTGCCTTTGCTGTGGATAAACTTGAGCATTTGCTGTTTTCTTCCTCTGGGTGTCCAAACTGTCTGTATTCGCAGGTGAAGATTTTGACGATAGGGACTAATCAGAAAGGTTTGTGGCTGTTTTAATTGTAAAGCTTGACTAATCGTTTTTTGCGTATGGGGATCGGCGGTAGCAGTGAAAGCAGCGATCGCTATTTTACTTCCAGCAGGTTTATCCTTGAGTAAAGCAGAACGTACCGCACCTAAACGCCGATAAGCTGGACGAAAAGAATCGCCCCATTGAACCAAACAATGTGCTTCGTCCAAAATTAAAGCATTAATTTGGATCTGTGGCTGTGAAATTCTTTGCCATACCTTCTGACTCAGTAAAGTTTCGGGGGACAGGTATAACAATCGTAATTGTTGTTGTTCGATCGCCTCTAAAGTTTGTTGGGTGTGATCGCTTGCTAACTCACTATGCAAAAGTGCGGCGGGAAGCTTTTTTTCTTGTAACTCTTGCACCTGATTTTCCATCAGTGCTACTAAAGGAGAAACTACCAAAGTCAAACCTGTTTGCAATAAAGCTGGTAATTGAAAACAAATCGACTTACCCCCTCCAGTAGGCATGACAATTAAACTATCTTTTCCAGATAAGATCGTGCTAACTATTTCTCCTTGGGGAGGACGAAAATCTGGATAGCCCCAAATTTGCTCAAAGACAGCGCGAATTCGCTGCCAATTAGGATCTTTAATCATCAAAAATCCTCCACAGTTGGGAAAATCACATGAAACACGCTATTTTTTGCAAATTTTTCTCAATGATGACCGATTAATCCAGAAATATCAAGATTGATAACAAGAAAAGTAAGCAAAAATTTAAATTCGATCGCATTCTTTTAGTAGTGTATAATAATACAAATAAAATACAAAAAAGAATCATCATGATATCAAGTTCGTCTAATCAGTAGTAAAAACTTTTATCCTTACTTTTGCCTTCTGCCTTCTGGAGGCGCGGATTCTGAGGAAACCTCAGAATAAAAAGCGCCGTCCTTCTGCCCTCTGGCTTCCCTCACCGATAACATAACTATTCAACAACTATTCAACAGAACATGA
This sequence comes from uncultured bacterium, assembly GCA_964548905.1. Classification (GTDB taxonomy): domain Bacteria; phylum Cyanobacteriota; class Cyanobacteriia; order Cyanobacteriales; family Xenococcaceae; genus CAZJTL01. The sequence continues at coordinate 8,551 of CAZJTL010000186.1, forward strand.
TATGACATCTCAGTTTGAATATAGTACTCTGTCGGATTCCCAAGAAGTAGAACAACTGATGCATATTACTTCTCAATGCTTTGGTGGTTCGCTTGAAGATTGTCAAAAATACTTCGATCGTATTGGAGAGCAAAATTTTCGTATCATTCGGCGATCGGGAAAAATTAGCGGCGGTTTAGCGATTCACCAGATGGGACAGTGGTTTGGTGCTAAATCTATCTCTATGGTAAGGATAGCTGCTGTTAGCATAGCACCAGAAGATCGCGGTAATGGTACGGCATACGAATTATTAAAACAAACACTTGTAGAACTTAATAGTTTAAAAGTGCCGATTTCTACTCTTTATCCTGCTACTCAAGTACTTTATCGAAAGTTAGGTTACGAACAAGGAGGAAGCAGATGTGTTTGGGAATTACCTACAGCAAGTATTAATGTACGCGATCGCGATCTGGAAATGGTTAGCGTCAATCCTGCTGAATACGAAATTTTTAAGCAGATTTACCTGCAACAAGCTCAATATAATAACGGTAATTTAGACCGCAATCGAGCGATTTGGCAAAATATTGTGGAATCATCAGCAAAAGAATCTCTCTACGCCTATCTTATTGGTTCTGAAAGCGAACCTGAAGGCTATATTATTTACACTCAACAATGGATTGCTGAAGAATTTATCCTGAAAATACACGACTGGGCTGTACTTACACTAGCAGCAGCAAAGCGTTTGTGGACATTTTTAGCCGATCATCGCTCGCAAATTAGCAAAATACGATGGCATGGTTCGACTATTGAAGAAAAAACATTACTTTTATCCGAACAAACAGCGATCGCGATCGAACAAAAATACTGGATGCTGCGAATTGTTGATGTAGTTGGTGCTTTGTCCAAGCGAGGTTATCCAAAAGCTATAGAAGCGCAGTTGCATCTAGATATTCGAGACAATTTATTGTCTACAAATAACGGTAAATTCTGTTTAAAAATAGCCAATGGAAGTGGTGAGGTTACTCCAGGTGGAAAGGGAGCATTGAAAATAGATATAAAAGGTTTGGCATCTCTGTATACTGGTTTTTATTCTCCCCAACAACTAAAACTGATGGGTTATCTAGACGCAACTGAAAAAGACTTAGAAATTGCTCAATTATTATTTTCTGGTTTTATGCCTTGGATGCCAGATTTCTTTTAGAATTTTAGAATCTTTATCATCTGGTTAACGTATATTATGCTTCAACCCATACATTTTATCTGCATTGACGATCGGACAAGTAACCTGTACATCTTGGCTGGAAATGCTGAAAATTTAGAGTTCCAGATTACGCAAAATGGGGACTCAGCGAGCGTCCACGTGAGATTATTACGACTGTAGACGATCCTGACTTTGATGCCAAGATTCAAGCAGCAATTCTGCGGAAAATGCAAGCAGTAGATAATAATGGTGAAGCAGCAGTCTAGCATATCGCTTCGGTAGAAGAGAGCATAGAGGTTAGCGAATGAACCATCAGCCTACATTTCCTCAGCCAGAAAAATTAAGCAAACGTTAGCAAGAGCGCGTCGTAACTGTCAAGAAATGGAATTAGCGAGAATTCAACTAGAGGAAGTCATTTTCAGGCTTGAACAGGGAAATTTGAACAGACGCAAACAACAATTGGCGCAAGCTTTAGAGAATTGGGAAAGCTAACAGGACATGGGTATTCAGTAATAGCCTTTGAAACCAAAAAACTAAGGTTGCGATCGCATGGTAGTATGGCTCATAAAATAATGGCAAATTTCCTGAAGATATTTTTCCAGAGT
>CAZJTL010000187.1:0-10192 GCA_964548905.1 uncultured bacterium
AAACTGGAGGGATAGCAAAACTTCTGGAAGAACCACCTCAAACAGGAAGACCTAAAAAGAATGCTCCAGTTCACACTGCACATAAATTAATAGTTCCTGAAAATGTTATTCTTTTATTTCAACCTCCTTACTGTCCCGAACTTAATCCCATAGAACGAGTCTGGCAGTATCTTAAACAACAGCTTAAAAACTTATTTTTTACCAGTATTGATGAGGTTAAAGTTAAAGTAGCTAAGATTCTTACTTCTTTAGCTGAAGATATTATTCATTCTTTGACTGGCTGGCAATATATTTTAGATGCTCTATCTCTCTAGCTACTTTTGAGAATTGGTATAAACATGATTTCTTCAAAACTAGTATAAAACTATTCAATCCTCAACCCGATCTCATTGGTATTAACGCAACTATTCAAAATAATGACTATACTAATTTAGATCGTTATGCAGCTACTCTTAATTACAATGGAACGTCAACATCTGAATTAGCTTCCTTACTATCTCAGTATGCTAGGACAGATATAGAAAAAGCGCGAATCATTTATGCTTGGATAGCCTATCACATTGCTTATGATGTGGAAAGTTTTTTCAACGGTAAATATAAATATAATAGTATTAGTCCAAAAACAGTACTAACTACTCGCAAAACTGTTTGTTCTGGCTATGCCGAGCTTTATAAGGCTTTAGCAACCAAAATGAAACTAGAAGTTGTAATAATTGAAGGATATGCTAAAGGTTATAGTTATATCCCTGGTGCTGAATTTACAGTCAATCACGCTTGGAATGCAGTAAAAATAGACGGCGGTTGGTACTTGTTAGATTCTACTTGGGGTACAGGATCGGTAAATAACTCTCATCCATTTGTTCCTAATTTTAACTCTCATTATTTTGCTACTGCACCCGAACAGTTTATTTACGATCATTTTCCTGTTGATTCTGCTTGGCAATTATTACCTAATCCATATAGCAAAAAACAATTTGAGGATTTACCAAAGCTACTAAGTCGGGTGGAGTGACAACGAAATTTAACAATTTAGATTCACAAGCGATCGCATTGTTGCCGATCGCGATCGCTTTGGTGAACAAATCTATCATCTAAATATCTATTTCCCAATCTTCGAGTTTTAAACTACTTACTCTACTAAATTCTCTTTCCCCCTGTGGTTCTCTAATTAAAGGTTCTCCTTCCCAAGCACCTGCTGTCTTTTCAAAAAAACCAGGCGACCATCCTAATTCTTCTTCTGTTAAAGTTTTAACAGGTTCAACTGTAATAATTATTTCTAGCTCGGTATCAGTCAATCCTATTGGTAAATCTAGGTGTAGAGTACCGTCCGATCCTATACGAGAACGCAACTTAATTATTTTCATGATAATTCTTTGTTATTGTTTCTACGATCGAGCTATCGCACACTCTTCGGATCGCGTCTTACTTTCCCAAAGAGTCAAGCTTGGTCAATATTTTTAAACCTTCTTCTACATTTCCAGTTGCAGCCATTGCTTTAAACCTAGTGTAAGAATCAAATTCTGTTAATGCTATCGTAGAAAGTTCCTCAATTAGTTTATTGATACTTATACCTTTGAATTGAGCAAGTTCTTTCAATCTATTATGTTTGTCATCTGGTAAACGAATTGTCAAAGTTCCCATTTTTCTCTATCTCCTAATAACATCTTCTGGTGTCAATATTAATAAATCAGGAAATAATAACTCAGCATTTGTTAAATCCTTAAAATTATTAGTAGCTATAATTCGAGCATTTCCAGCAATAGCCAATTCAATTAGATGATTATCTGCTTCATCTCGTAAATTAGGTCGCCATAAATAATAAATATTAACCCATTGACTAATACTCATAAATGCTTGAAGTAAAGTTAAAATCTCCTGTTCAGTGATAGAACATTTAGTAAGAATCTCTGAACGTTTGATAACTGATTCATATTCGCAAAATAAAGCATTTCCCATCAAAGGCTGATATTCACGTTTTAAGCAACATCGTACTAGTTCTCGACTAGGACCGGCTGAACCAATAAGCGCACTAATGAAAACGCTAGTATCTACAACGATTTTAATAGACATAAAATAATGATAGCATATGCGCTATCATTACTAACAACTTATTGAGGATAATTTTGAAATCAAGAAGAAAAAGCGATCGCCTTGTTGCTTATGCCGATAGTTTGGATGCGGAAGTTTATCACTTACATTATCTGGTGCGATCGGTTACTCCAGGTACTTTCGATCGATCGGGAAATATACAAGCGTCTCTACTGATTCGATCGCAATACGTTACAGAAAATAAAATACCGCAAGATCTAGATATTTTTGGCAAGAATTGACAAGACAACTACCAAGCAAAAGTTGTAATCTTTCCTTAAGTTTCTTATGTCTGTATTTCAGATCGTCACGGCGTTAGTTGCACTGTATTATTTTATACTCCTGTGAGCTTTATGTCTAAAAACGCTGATGCCCCCCTTGCGATAAAGCTTTTATTTCCTGCAATTTTAGTTGCTCTTACCACCACCGCCTGTTCTCGAAGCGAACCTTCAGCTAAAGTAGCTAGTGCCGCTTCCGAACCAAAGCCAATTCCAGTAAAACTGCAATCTCTGCAATCGGGTCAAATCCAAGATATCTCAGAGTTTGTCGGCAGGCTAGAAGCTCAGCAGCGAGTTCGTCTTCAGCCAGAAATACAAGGTCGGATTGTATCAATTCCCGTTGCTTCAGGAGCGAAAGTGAAGCAGGGAGAGCCGATCGTTCTGCTCAATCCAGAGCAAACCCAGGCACAATTAAATAGCGCCATGGCAGCAACTAATAAAGCAAAAGCTGCCCAAAAAACTGCTCGCTCCGAACTGCAAGCCGCACAAGCCGATCGCGTTAGAGATTCGGCAAATGTAGAGCTTGAGAAAGTACAATTCGAGCGTGCCAAAAAGCTTGTTGCTGGTGGTGTACAATCGAAAGAACAATTGGACGTAGCTCGAAGAGATTTAAATACTGCGATCGCCCTGGTATTTTTGGTAATTTTTATTTTCTTACAAGACTGGCGCACTACCATTATTCCCGCTATAGCCATTCCCGTCTCGCTGATTGGAGCGATGGCTTGTGCTTACAAAATAGACAAGCTCTGCCCATGGAAGCATTGATCGACAATACGCAAAAGGTAATCGCCGCCGCTCAAAAACGCCCAGAATTGGCGGGTGTTTTTACCCAATTTACCTTTAATAGTCCGATGATGCAGGTTTCCATCGATCGCAACCAAGCCAAGGCGCAAAATATTCAGGTTAGCGATATTTTCTACAAAGTATAGTAGAACATATCTAATGCATGAAAGATATGATTATGTAATTGTGCTACATTCAAGTGTTTTAAAAGAAGGTGAAAAAGTTAAATTTTTACCAGTTTTTGAATTTTTCTTAGAAAGTTTTGCTTAAATTTTTCCCATGCTGAGTCGAGTTGCTGATTCTATCTATTGGTTAAATTGCTACATCGAACGTGCTGAAAATGTAGCTCGTTTCGTCGATGTCAATCTCAATTTGATGCTAGATTTACCAGAGAGAATTACCCAACAGTGGAAACCTTTGGTAGTTACAACAGGAGATTCGGATCTGTTTCGTGATCGCTATGGAGAAGCTACAGCAGAAAATGTAATTCAGTTTTTAACCTTCGATCGCAATTATTCTAATTCCATTCTCTCTTGTTTGCACGTAGCTCGTGAAAATGCGCGATCGATCCGAGAAATTATCTCTTCAGAAATGTGGGAAGAGATCAACAGTTTTTACCTGATGGTTAATGAAGCAGCATCGCAAACAGATATCGATTGTTTGCCAGAATTTTTCGCTCAAGTCAAACTTTCCAGTCATCGCTTTGCTGGCGTGATGAACGCTACCATGACTTACAATGAAGGGTGGTATTTTGGGCAATTAGGTAGACTGTTAGAGAGAGCAGATAAAACTGCACGTATACTAGACGTTAAGTATTTTTATTTATTGCCATCGGCGCAATGGGTGGGAACGCCCTTAGATCAAATTCAATGGATGGCATTACTAAAATCGGCTAGTGCTTACGAAATGTATCGTAAATGCCAACATCGAATTATTCCAGCTAGCGTAGCTGAATTTTTGATTTTAAATCGTCAATTCCCACGATCGATCCACTTTTGTTTATGGCAAGCAGAAAGATGTCTGCATCAAATTACCAACACGCCGACTGGTACTTGGTCGAATCAAGCTGAAAGAGTACTAGGTAAAATTTGCGCTCAATTAGGCTATTTAACCATTGAAGATGTTATGGAAACTGGCTTACACGAATTTTTAGACCAAATGCAAATTTCTATCAATCAAATTGGTAATGAGATTACTGCTACATTTTTTTCGATGGTTGAAAATTAGGAATTTAGGCGATCGAGCTATAATTTTCTTGAGCATTGGGCAACTATTACCATGTTAGATTACGAATCACTAAGGTATTTACCCTCAGCAGATGAATTACCCGATTCTGATGAAACGCCTGTGGATAATGAACTACAAGAATTGATACCAGGGTTGTTGAAAGCCATACTTTTGATACTTTGGTCGGAACGAATGGATTGGTTTTTCGGAATTGATATGGGTATCTACTACAATCCAGACAAACCGCCAATTGTTCCAGATGCTTTTCTTAGTTTGGGGGTAGAAAGATTTTATGATGAAGAGTTGCGTCCGAGTTATGTTTTGTGGGATGAAAATGTCATTCCTAGTTTTGTCCTAGAAGTAGTTTCCCCAAATTATCGCAAGGAATATACTACCAAATTAGACGAATACTCTGTTTTGGAAGTGCTTTACTATGTGATTTATTCTTCCCGTCGTCGTCGCAAACCACGCTTAGAAGTATATAAATTAGTTAATGGTAAATACGAACTTCAACCAGGAAATCCAGTTTGGTTGTCAGAAATAGGTTTGGGGATTGGTTGCGAACGAGGTAATTATGGCGGAGTAACGCGAGAATGGCTGTACTGGTATGACGAAGAAGGAAATCGTTATCCTACACCACAAGAACAGATTCAACAAGAAGCTCAACGAGCGCAAAAACTGGCGCAAAAATTACGAGAATTAGGAATAGATCCAGACACATTGACTTGAGAGAGAAATTTTATCTCTAAATGCCTAGATATTCGATCGATCACAAAACTGTCTATACCTACAACCAAGCAGTATTACTAAAACCCCATTTCCTGCGCTTGCGTCCTCGTTGCGATGCTTGGCAAAAACTGGTAGGTTTTAATTTATCTGTAACTCCAGAACCTACTGGCAGATCGGAATATATCGACCTTGATGGCAATAGTTTGATGCAACTTTGGTTTACAGAAGCAACCGAATCTTTGCAATTGCACGTAACGACCGAAGTGGAAACTTGTCAGGAAAATCCTTTCAACTATCTTCTCGAACCTTGGGCGATCGAACTTGCTTACGATTATCCTCATTCTCTCAAAACTCTGCTCGATAGTTATCTCAGACCAAATGTGCATCTCGATCCTACAGCGTTTCAGTTAGCGCAAGAAATTCATTATAAAACTGAAGGAAATACCATCGCTTTTCTTGCTACTCTCAATCAACTTATTTACGAGAATTGCCAATATATAGTTAGAGAAACTGGAGAACCTTGGTTTGCTGGCGTAACTTGGAATTCTAAACAGGGTTCTTGTCGAGACTTTGTTGTCTTATTTATGGAAGTTTGCCGCGCGATCGGTTTAGCAGCAAGATTTGTAAGTGGCTATCAAGAAGGCGATCGAGAACAGGAAAAACGAGATTTACACGCTTGGGTTGAAGTTTATTTACCTGGTGCTGGTTGGCGCGGTTACGATCCTACTTTGGGGTTAGCAGTCGCCGATCGCCATATAGCTGTAGCTGCAAGTTCTATCCCCAATTATACTGCCCCTATTTCTGGTCATGTTGTTCCCGTTCAACCTACCTTTGCAACTGGTAGAGAAGCAATCTCAAAGATGGAAACACATATATTTATTGACTATTAAATGGTTCATGGTTCATGGTTCATTGCTGATGGCTAGAGAACTAAATTCTGACAATTAATATATTATGTACAAAATCATAGTTAATGCTTTTGGTGGAACAGACCAATTTTCAATAGTTGAAGAAGCAAATCCCATTCCTGAAGGCGATCGCGTCTCAATACGTCTAACTAGCATTGGCATGAATCACGCCGAATTAATGGCACGAAGGGGAGAATATCGCTTGATTTCGGGTGCGCCACCTTTTACACCAGGAATTGAAGGAGGGGGTTATATCGAAGCGATCGGCGATCGCGTTACCGATCGCTATGTCGGACAGCGGGTTAGTCTTAGTTTAGATGCTCCTGCTTCTCATGGTACTGGTAAAGGCACTTATACATCTCATTATCTCGTCGCTGCTAGCAAAACTATTCCTGTTCCCGATCGCCTTGGTGATGAGTTATTAGGGGCGATCTGGCTGCCTTATTTGACGGCTTGGGGTTGTTTGGTTTGGAGACAACAATTACAACCAGGACAAACCGTACTCATTCCTGCTGCTAGTAGTAGCGTGGCGATCGCCGCTTCTCAAGTAGTGAAAAAATATGGTGGCATTGCGATCGGCACGACAACTAGCCCCGATAAAATAGAGAAGTTGCAAGCTATGCCTGAAGCACAATTCGACCATTTAATCCTAACCAGCGATCGACAATGGTGGCGAGATGTTAAAAGAATAACCGCAGGCAATGGAGTTGATGTTAGTTTCGATCCTGTGGCGGCGGGAGAGTTTCTCAATCAGGAAATTCGTTTAATTGCTAACGAGGGAACTATTTGGGTTTATGGTTTATTGGGCAAACCAGATATTGTTGATGTTAGTCCTCTAATTCGTAAAGGGGCAAAAATTCAGGGTTGGTTACTTAATGAACTTTCTGGTAGCGATCGCGAGCAAGAAGCTTATCAACATATTTTAGAATGTCTTGCTGATGGTACTTATAAATTACCCATAGCTGCTACCTATTCCCTCCGAGATGTGGCGATCGCTCATGAAGAAATGGAGAGAGGCAAGCATATTGGCAAATTAATTTTGATTCCTTAATGGCATTGCTGAATCGAGGTATGATTTTACTACTTATATCACTGAGCAGATTACCTTAAAAGCTGATAGCTGATAGCTGATAGCTACGAACAGATTACTTTTCGATTTCATACTTTAAATCAGCAACGCCTACTTAATTAGGCTGTAGTTCGATCGCGAAATTGATAAGGGATGCACAGTTAATCGATAAAAACATGAACAAACATATCTGTCGCATCTGGAAAAATTTCGCTCTTCCACTATACGATAATTAATGCCATCAATCTTATCTAGAATCGATTCAAGAGCTTTTCTAGGAAAAAATGTCGAACGACCGACCTGCTTATAATTTGAGTAGTTAGGTGAAGAAAAATCGATTTCACCAATCATGTTAAATAAGATGTAACCAGAACTACATCGAACCATTTTTCTAATAAAGTATTCCACAAACTTTTGATAGTTTTGTACTCGCGACACAAGAACGCCAATAGCTATAACGATAGTAAATAGAAGAGAATAAAACCGACAATCCTTTTCACTGCTCCGCTCACCAAGGCTCTTCGCAGAAGCTATACAGTCTTTTGTGATTTTATCCTGATAGCGAGAACAAATAATTAGCCCGTCTTGTAACCACGTTTCGATCGAATTAGATTTCATATCAAAACTTATTTATTAGACTTGTTGCGATCGCCCAATGATTAATTACGATCGCGATCGGTCATCAGTCTTGAGTAGTCATACTAAATCCGCATCTCAAAACCTACTTATTAATTCTTCCTTTTGCATGAGTGCCTTTTGCATGAGTGCCTATCCTGATAAGTAGTCTCTGGTAATCGAATTTGGTATCAGTTACCAGTTTTGGTTAATTAATCTAAAGTTTCAGTTATTTGACTCACTAGCAGTATAGCGATCGCAGCAGAATAAATAAATAGTTGTGTGTAGTTAACCCTTTATCGAAAAAGAGAAGGATTATGTCTAATACAATTGCTGTCAAAGGTAGCTGTTTATGCGGGGCGGTTAAAGTTTCCACAACAAATATAGATAATCACGTAGCAGCGTGTCATTGTAGTATGTGTCGTAAATGGGGTGGAGGGCCTTTATTAGCAGTTGAGTGTAGCAGTAATGTCACCTTCTCTGGTGAAGAAAATATCGGAGTTTATCAATCTTCAGAATGGGCGGAACGTGGATTCTGTAAGAAGTGTGGTAGTCATTTATTTTATAAATTGAAACAAAATAACCAGTATTTCATGCCTGTTGGATTATTTGATAATTATCAAGGATTTATTTTCGATCATCAGATATTCATCGATGAAAAGCCCGAATATTACTGTTTTGCCAATGAAACTAAGAACCTGACAGGGGCAGAAGTATTTGCACAGTTTTTACCTGAATCGGAAAAATAGGAATGGCGTTGCTGGCTTGAGGCATGAAACCGAGATTTATAAGGTTCGTAGCTATCAGTATTTCAGCATTTCAGCTATCAGTTTTTGGCTGATAACTGATGACTGATAGCTGATAGCTTTTTTCACATTCGCTCGTCATACTCTTATTCACCAAAATCATAAGAATATTTATCTGTGGACTTTTTTAGATCAAATTAAAAAAAGATCGATTGTCAACAAAATCAACTCCAATACACAGAGAATAATTCCCCATCGATCGCTAGCTTCAGCATATAAATTTGCCAAACTACCCGATCGCCTATTCAACCAATTACGAGATATCCAAAAAACAATTGTCGCGATCGCAATAAATACATACCAACTTGGTGGCGATAATTGCTCCCAAACTAAAGCGATCGCAAAACTAAGAACAAAACCTAAATGGACAAAGGCGATCGCTTTTTCTCTTAAATAGCGACTGCTCAAACTCATCAACACTACAGCACATCCCAAACCGATTAATCTGGTTTCCGTTCGCCATAAAGTTAAATATTGGAGGAAGATTAAAGCACCAAAGCTAAATGCAGACGAAGATATTCTGCGTTTTCCACTGCTGCGACTAGCAATAAAAGTAAGCGCAAGAGGAATTAACAACCAAACTAAACCCCAATCACCGATCGAATTGGGAACGCGATCGGCAAACAAAATATAACTCAATCCCATTAGCACAAAGCCGATCTGCCAACAACTGCGATACCAAAAGGTTTTGATGTGATTAGTAGTTCTAATAAAATGCCCGATCGACCATTCGGCGATCGCTGTGACTACTAATAAACTTGCCCAAATTGGTTGCGATAAACTGGGAAACCACCAATCTAAAGTAGAAAAAATGGTGAGTAAACTTAAAATATGAGTGCCATAAATTCCAGTAATTCTAAGGGGAAGACGACGCCCAGTAACGTAAGCGAGGGTAATAGTAGAAAGTAGAAGATTGAGCGATCGCCAAGTAGGATTATAGGAACCAACCAGCATTAACCCTATCCCTAGCGCTAGAGTTAACCACTCACCAAAAAGCGCCAAATTTTTCCGATCTCGACGATACAACCAGTCTGTCAACCAGACAAAGAAGATGACATAAGGAAAAAGAGTGACACTAAAGACAGTGTAGGGATAGTCTTGAGACTGAGCGATTTCTACAGATATTTTCAGTGCGTTTTGCTTAAACTGAAGCGGAATTAAATTTTTAATCAAAAATAGCGCTTGCAAACCAATGACAAAAATTGCCAACAAATCCCGTTTCAACCAATCGCGACACAACTTTTGCCAGTAAAACTGTAAAGCCAAGCCACTCACCGCCACAGCTTGCCAGACGTGCTTAGGAAACTCCCCTTCCACAGCAACAAACCAACCAACCAGCAACAAAACAGCACCAATTCTCTCCAAAATTCGATCGACAGGTAACTGATAATTCTCCTCTGCTCCTCCGCTTCTGGGCAACCACAAGGGATTGCCCCTACTCCCTGCGCCCCTGTCGATCGCCTGTGGCAAAATCCATCCCAACATGCCGATCGCCAATCCCAATTCTTGAATCGGAACACCATCAACAAAAATTGCCCTTCCCAATAAAACACTCAAAGCAAAGATTAGATAAACATTTCCCTGCTCCCCTGCTCCTCCGCTCCCCTGCTCCTCCGCTCCCCTGCTCCTCCGCTCCCCTGCTCCCCTGCTCCCCTGCTCCCCTGCTCCCCTGCTCCCCTGCTCCCCTGC